>WHSL01000159.1 GCA_009380095.1 Streptosporangiales bacterium
CCGGCCCCGGCCCCGGCCCCGGCGCGGACGGCGTGGACGGTGCGGACGGGGCGGATGGGCAGGACGCGGACGAGCCGGCCCCGACCCGGCTGTCCCCGGAGCTCGAGGCGATCCTCGAGGAGTACCCCGAGCCGGAGGACGCGGAGAGCCCCGCCATCCTCCCCGCCATCCGCCAGGTCATGCGCGACGTGGCCGGCACCGAGCGGGCCGCCGAGGAGGGCGAGCGGACCATCGGCCAGGCCCGCCTGATCACCGACTTCGACCCGGACGGCGCCCGGCGCCTGCTGGAGCTCGTCACCGAGTACGGAGACCCGGCGCAGGCCGCCATGGCCTGGGACGACATCGGCGACATCCACGGTGACCAGGACGACATGTCCAAGGCCGTCGAGGCGTACCGCGCGGGCGCCGCGATCGACCACCCCGCCGCGCTGCTCCCGCTGCGCAGCCTGCTCATCGCGCTGATGGACGTGGAGGAGTACGACGCCGTCGCCGAGGAGGCCCAGCGCGCGGTGACCACAGGCGACCCGGAGACGGTCGCCATGGGCTACTGGACCTGGGGCGACGCCCGGCGCCGCCGCGGCGACACGGACGCCACGGTACGGCTCTACCGGCAGGGCATCGCCGCGGGCCACCCGGAGCTGACCCCGCGGATCCGCATCGACCTGGCCGGCGCGCTGCGCGACCGCGGCGAGTCGGGGGAGGCGCGCACCGAGCTGGTGCAGGCCAAGAGCGAGGCCCCGGACGCGCTCTTCCGGGTCAGGGCGGGGAACTTCCTCGGCCAGTGGGCGTACGAGGACGGCGACCTCGCGGCCGCCGCCGAGGCCTTCGGCGAGGTCGGCACCGTCGACCCCGGCGACGACGAGCGGCTCGAAGAGCTCGTGGACATGGCCGCGCACAACGTCATCGTGATCGCCAACAACGCGTACGAGGCCGGGGACCACGGGCTCGCGGTCCGCGCGCTCACGCTCGCCGCGCGCGCCGGCAAGGAGGCCGACGCGCTCCGGGTGGCGGGGAAGCGGGCCAGTGCCCTGGCCGACACGGGGGACCGGCAGGCCGCCGTCCGCTACATGGAGGCGGCGGTCGCCTTCCGCGACGACCCCGGCCCGAAGCTGGAGCTCGACCTGGCCGGCCTGTTCCGCTCCGCCGGCGAGATCGGGCGGGCGAAGGAGATCTACCAGCGGCTCACGGAGCACTTCGACACGGAGATCCGGCTCACGGCGCAGGGCCGGCTGGCGTCGCTGCTCCGCGAGGAGGGCGACACCGCCGGACTGTCGGAGCTCTCCGCGACCACGTCGACCACGTCGACCACGTCGACCACGCCCGGCGAGGCCGGCTCCGAGGTGGACGAGGGCATGCAGGCCCTCATCGGCGGCATGCTCGGCATCCTGCAGAGCGAGCAGGGCGACTCCGACGGCGCGCTGCGCACGCTCCGGTCGGCGGCGGCGAGCGGCGAGCCGATGGCGATGTTCGCGCTCGCGTTGGAGCTGACCAAGAAGGGCGAGACCGCCGAGGCACGCGAGCTCTACGCGAAGGTCGCCGAGTCCGAGGGCACCCTGGCCGCGCGCGCCATGGTGCAGTACGGCAACTCCTTCCACGACGAGGATCCGGCCGAGGCCCGGCTCTGGTACATGCGGGCCCTCGAGGCGGCGGGCGCGGGGGAGAGCGAGGGCGACGGCATCGCCGTCGTGCTCGCCAAGATGTACCTCGGTTCGCTGGCCAAGAAGGTCCGCGACTGGCCGGAGGCGCTGCGCTGGTACCAGCAGGTGATCGACTCCGGCGGGCGGACCGGGGACACCTCGCAGGCGCCGATGGCGGCGGCCCACCTCGGCGAGCTGGCGTACTGGATGAACGACCGGGACAACACGGTCCGGTTCTACGAGCTCACCCTGGCCATGGGCACGGAGGAGGCGGAGCTGATCGGCGAGGCCTCCTTCCGGCTCGGCGAGATCGCGCACCGCGAGGGCGACCTGGACGCGGCCCGTGCCCACCTGGGGCGGGCGGTCGAGTCCGGTTGGAAGAGCTTCGTCACCGACGGACAGGCCCTGCTGGACCGGATCGACGAGGGAGACTCATCCCTGTGACGGACGAGCAGGCACCCGAGGGCATCGACCCGGACACGCCGAGCGTGGCCCGGATGTACGACTACTACCTCGGTGGCAAGGACAACTACGCGGCGGACCGGGCGGCGGCCGAGCGGGCCATCGAGGCCGTCCCCGGCCTCCGCGAGCTGGCCCGCGCCAACCGGCGCTTCCTCGGTCGCGTCGTCGCCCACCTCGCCGCCTCGGGCATCGGCCAGTTCATCGACCTCGGCACCGGGCTGCCCACCCAGCGCAACGTGCACGAGGTGGCGCGGGAGATCGACCCGCTCGCGCGCGTCGTCTACGTCGACAACGACCCGACCGTGCTGGCCCACGCCCGGGCGCTGCTCGCCGCCGACGACCGCACCCAGGTGATCGGCGCCGACGTCCGGGACGTCGACGGGCTGCTCGCCAGGCCGGAGCTGGGCGACCTGATCGACTTCGACCGGCCGGTGGCGGTGCTGATGTTCGCGCTGCTGCACACGTTCAACGCCGACGCCGACCCGTACGGGTTCGTCCGCCGGTTCACCGACACGGTGGTGCCCGGCAGCATGCTGGCGATCTCGCACGCGGCGGCCGGGGTGCGTCCCGAGACCTGAGGATCTCGAGAAGATCTACAACGAGGCCATGCACCGCACCGGCGAAGGGCTGCGCACCAAGGAGCAGGTGGCGGAGTTCTTCGCCGGGTACGAGCTGGTGGATCCCGGGCTCGTACCCGTCACGCAGTGGCGCCCGGACGCCGACGAGACCGGCGCCGAGGAGGTCTGGCTGCTCGGCGGCCTCGGCCGCAAACGCTGACCCCGGCCGCCGACCCCCGACCCACGACCCCCGACCCCCGACCCCCGGCCGCCGACCCGGCCCCGCGGCGCTCAGTCGCCGAGGCCGAACAGGCGGACGGCGTTGTCCTTGAGGATCATCGGGCGGACCTCCTCGCGGATCTCCAGCTTCTCGAAGTCGCGCAGCCAGCGGTCCGGGGTGATCACCGGGAAGTCGGAACCGAACAGCATCTTGTGCTTGAGCAGCGTGTTCGCGTACTGGATGAGGTTCGGCGGGAAGTACTTCGGCGACCATCCGGACAGGTCGATGTAGACCTGCGGCTTGTGCAGCGCCACCGACAGCGCCTCGTCCTGCCAGGGGAACGACGGGTGCGCCAGGATGATCGGCATGTCCGGGAAGTCCACCGCGACGTCGTCCACGTCCATCGGGTTCCCGTACTTGAGCCGGATCCCCCCGCCGCCCGGTGTGCCCGCGCCGACGCCGGTGTGCCCGGTGTGGAACAGCGCGATCAGCCGGTGCTCGGCGATCACCTCGTACAGCCCGTACGCGGACCGGTCGTTGGGATGGAACTCCTGCACGCCCGGGTGGAACTTGAACCCGCGGACGCCGTGCTCTTCGATCAGCCGCCGGGCCGTGCGCACGCCGTCCGCGCCCCGCGCCGGGTCCACACTCGCGAACGGGATCAGTACGTCCCGGTGCTCCGCGGCCAGCTCGGCGATCTCCTCGTTGGACGGCCCGCCGTGCTCCGGCCCGCGGCCCGCATTGTCCACGCCGAACACCACCGCCGCCATGCCGCGCTCGCGGTAGTACGCCGCCACGTCGTGGGTGCTGAACGGTTTCACGTCGCCGGAGCGGAAGTACGTGGCCATGTCGGCGAGGAAGGCCGGGTCCCGCGGCGCCTCCCGCACGGAGGCGTGGACATGAACGTGCACGTCGATTGCCGTCACCGTACCGAGATCGATGCCGTCCACCCCGGCGCCGCCCTGGGACATGGAACCTCCCTGATAGCCCTTCCCCCACCTCGAAGTTAATAAATGTTGTGACGATCGGCAATGAAGTGTTGAGTGTGGGCCGTCCCTTGAACGCCCCGCCCCGATGCGTGAATGGAGCAGACGCGCCCCAGAGGCGCGAGCCAGCGGCCCCCAAGGCCCAGCAGGAGGTGTCGCCCCATGAGCCGTCTCCGCTTCGGGATCTTCCTCGCCCCGTTCCACCCCGCCGGGGAGAACCCCACCCTCGCCATCCAGCGCGACCTGGAGCTGATCCAGGACCTCGACCGGTTCGGCTACGACGAGGCCTGGATCGGTGAGCACCACTCCGCGGGCAGCGAGATCATCGCCTCTCCGGAGATCTTCATCGCCGCGGCGGCGGAGCGTACGAAGCACATCCGGCTCGGCACCGGCGTGGTGTCGCTGGCGTACCACAACCCGCTCTGGGCGGCCGAGCGGATCGTGCAGCTCGACCACATGACCCGTGGCCGCGCGATGTTCGGCATGGGCCCGGGCTCGCTGCCCACCGACTCGCAGATGATCGGGCTCAACCCCACCGACACCCGCGAGCTGCTCGAGGTCAACCTCGATCCATCGGCGCCACCCTCACCCAGGAGGGCTTCGACGCGCTCGCCCTGCACTGGAACGTCATGGAGGAGCGCGCGGCGGTCGACCGGTCGAAGTGGCGGCTGGTCAGCGTGATGCACGTGGCGGAGACCCGGGAGCAGGCCTACCGCGACGTGGAGTACGGCATCGAGCAGTGGTTCCGCTACTTCCAGAAGGTCGCGGCGTTCCCGCAGATGGCCGTGGAGGGCGGCGACCCGCGGGAGATGATCGACTTCATCAACACCTCCGGCGTCGGCGTGGTCGGCACGCCGGACGACGCGGCCGCGCAGATCCAGCGGCTCGTCGACCAGTCGGGCGGCTTCGGCGCCCACCTGCTGATGGCGCACGAGTGGGCGAACCCGGAGGCGACCCGGAGGTCGTACGAGCTGATCGCCAAGGACGTGATGCCGCACTTCCAGGGCCAGGCCGGCAGCACGCTGGCGGCCAAGGGCCGCGCCATGGCCGGCCGCGAGGGCCTGGCCCAGCAGCAGCTCGACGCCGTCGCCCACATGAGCAAGAAGTACGAGTCCGAACGCGCCACCTGACGTCAGTTCATCGCGTACCGCGCGCGGACCTCGTCGGTGAGGTGGACGCCGAGGCCCGGCCCTTCGGGCACGGAGACCGTGCCGTCCTTGACCACGGGCGGCTCGACGAACAGCTCCGGGCCGATCGAGGAGTCGACGGTGTCCCACTCCAGCGGCGTCGTCCCCGGCACGGCCGCCATCAGGTGCAGCGTCGCCGCCGAGCACACGCCGCTGCTGTAGTTGTGCGGCGAGACGACCACCCCGTACGCCTCCGCGACCGCACAGATCTTCTTCAGCTCGGTCAGACCGCCCGCGCGCGCCACGTCCGGCATGACCACGTCGGTGCCGCCCTTCTCCAGCAGCTCGCGGAAGCCCCACCGGGTGTACTCGTTCTCGCCGGTCGCGATGGGCAGGCCGGTGGCGGCGCGCACCACCGCGAGCCCGTCGGTGTCCATCGGCGACAGCGGCTCCTCGTACCAGGTGATGTCGTACTCGGCGATGCGGCGGCCGAACCGGATGGCCGTCGGCCTGTCGAAGCCGGTGTTGATGTCCACCATGAGCCCCACGTCGGGGCCGATCGCCTCGCGGAGCGCGCGCACCCGCCGTACGTCGTCCACCGGGTCGACGCCGACGTGGGTCTTCACGGTCCGGTAGCCCTGCTCGGCGAAGCCCGCGGCGGCCCGCGCCATTGCCGAGGCGTCCTCCTCCCAGTGCAGGTCGGAGGCGTATGCGGGGATCTCCGTACGGTTGAGGCCGCCGAGCAGCTTACAGACCGGCAGGCCGGTGGCCTTGCCCATGATGTCCCAGCAGGCCATGTCGACCCCGCTCAGACCGGCGACGAGCGTGCCCTTGGGGTCGTACATCGCGCTGCCGTCGAACGCGTCGCGCCAGATGCCCTCGACGTTGAACGGGTCCTTCCCCAGCAGCCCCGGCCGGAGCCGCCCGACGACGAGCGCCTCGGCGACGGCCGGGGCGCACCACGCCTCGCCGAGCCCGTCGATCCCCTCGTCGGTGGCGATCCGTACCAGCGAGACGACCCGGCGGGAGCGGGCCTCCTTCGCGTTGCGGTGCGGTCGCGGGTGGTCCTTCGCCAGCTGGATCAGCTCGACATCGACGATCTTCAACGCCACTCCTTCGCAGGGCCGGTCGACGCCCCTCAGCCGTTGCGGATGAGCTTGTCCAGCATGTCGACGGCGACGGGGAGGGCGCCCTCGTCGATGTCGAAGTACGGGTTGTGGTGCGGGGCTGCGTTGCTGCCGCCGACGACCGCGTAGGTGGCGAGCCCGCCGGACTGCTGGACGGCGGCGGCGAACAGGGAGGCGTCGTCGCTGCCGCCCATGTGCACGGTCTCCAGGGTCTGAGATCCGTAGCCGGCGGCGTGGCAGGCCGCCACCACGTCCCGGACCAGCTCCGCGTCGCAGACCATGGAGGTGGACCCGCCGGTCTCCTCGATCCGCACCTCGACGCCGTGCATCGCGGCGGCGCCCTTGATGACCTGCTTGACCCGGCCGGTGAGGTCCTCGTTGACCGCGCCGTCGGTGGAGCGGGCCTCCAGCGCCAGCTCGGCGTGCGCGGCGATGATGTTGAAGTTGTCGCCGGCGTGCAGCGTGCCGACGTTCACCCGGGTGTCCGCGGTGGAGTAGCGGGGCAGCGCGTGCACGCCGAGCGTGGCGGTGGCGGCGGCGAGCAGGGCGTTGCGGCCCTCCTGCGGCGCGGCCGCCGCGTGCGCCGCGCGGCCCGTGAAGTAGGCCCGCATCTTGGTTGTGGCGAGGATGCCCTCGATGCCCGCGCCCACGGTGCCGACCGGCTGGTCCAGTCCGAGGTGCACGGCCACGAACTTGTCGACCCCGTCGGCCGCGCCGGCCGCGATCATCGCCCGGGCCCCGCGCCCGCCCTCCTCGGCCGGCTGGAACAGGAACCGTACGGTCCCCGCGAAGTCCCGGTCGGCGAGCCGCGACGCCAGGGCCAGGCCGATCGCGGTGTGCCCGTCGTGCCCGCAGGCGTGCATGAACCCGTCGTAGGAGGACCGGAAGCCGTGCGCCGCCGGCGGGTGCGCGGGGTCGTCGGCCTCCCCGATGGGCAGCGCGTCCATGTCGAAGCGCAACCCCCAGACGGGCCCGGGCCGGGAGCCTTCGAGATCCGCGACGACCGCCGTGCCGTCCGCGGCCAGCGACGCGACCGTGGCGGGGTCGTGCCCGTCCCGGAGCGCGTGCTCGGCGAAGCCGGACCGTACGGCGTCCGACGGGTACGCCGGGATGCCGGGCACGGTCATCGCCTCCGCCCCCGTACGGACCCGCACCGGCAGCCCGCGCAGCCGGTCCAGCACGGTCGCGGCCGTACGGATCTCGCAGAACGCGGGCTCCGGGTGGGCGTGCAGGTCGCGGCGGATGGCGGTCAGCTCGTCGCGGTTCACGAAGGCTCCCTCGGCGGGGTCGGTGGTCAGGGCAGGTGGACTCCGTTGCCCGGGCCGACGGGGAGATCGGCGAAGTAGAACACGCCGAGGAGCGCGGCCCAGATCACCCAGAACGGTACGACGAACACCGACAGCCTGACGATCAGGCCCCCCACCTTGAGCTCCGGCTCGTACTTCTGGATGGCGCCGAGCGCGACGTACACGTACAGGTTCATCGGCGAGATGATCTGCGTCGCCGAGTCCCCGATGCGGAACGCCGCCTGGATGAACGCGGGGTCATAGTTCAGCAGCATGAACGCCGGTACGAACACCGGCGCGAGCAGCGACCACATCGCCGAGCCGGACGTGATGAACAGGTTGATCACCGAGGCCAGCAGCACGAACATGAGGATCGCGGTGAAGCCCGTCATGTGGATGGCCTGCATGCCCGCGGCCGCCTTCACGGCCAGCAGGGTGCCCACGTTGCTCCACTCGAAGACCCCGAGGACCTGCGAGATCGCGAAGATCAGCACGATGTACGGGGCGATGTCGCGGACCGCGTCGGCCATCTTCTTCGGTACCCCGGTCGCGCCGCCGAGCGTGCCCGCGCCGGTCCCGTACGAGATGCCCGCCACCATGAACGCCACGAACAGCAGCGGCACCATGCCGGACAGCAGCGGAGAGGGCACGAACGCGTCGCCCTCGCCGCGCAACGGGCTGCCCGGGATGAGCCAGCCGATCGCCGCGATCAGTACGTAGCCGCCCGTCCACAGGCCCGCGCGGCGCATGCCGGCCCTCATCGCGTCGCTGACGAGCGGCCCGTCGTCCGCCTCGGCGGCGGCGCCCTCGGGGGGCGCGTACGTGCCGAGCCGCGGCTCCACCACCTTGGCCAGGATCCATGCCCCGACGAACGGCAGGATCATGCCGGAGGCGGCGGTGAAGAACCAGTTCATCGCGATGTGCAGGTGCGGCTCCGGCACGGAGGTGATGATCCCCGCCGTCTCCTCGGTGATGCCGAACAGCAGCGCGTCCAGGCTGCCGATCAGCACGCCCGCGCCGTACCCGCCCATGACCATCGCGAAGGCGCCGATCGCCCCCGCCACCGGGTGCCGTCCGGCGTGCAGGAACACCAGCGCCGCCAGCGGCGGAATCACGATGACCGAGACGTCGGACATCACGTGCGCCTGGAAGCAGACCAGGGCCAGCGCGTACGGCAGCAGCCAGGCGGGCGCGCGGGAGAACGTGGCGCGTACGACCGCCTCCAGGAGGCCGGTCCGCTCCGCCACCCCGACCGCCATCAGCATCATCACGATGTTGCCCAGCGGCGGGAACGACACGAAGTTGTCCACCGCGGAGTCGAGCAGGTACTCCAGGCCCTCGCCACTGATCAGGCCCTTGATCGGCAGGGCCTCGGAGGTCCCGGGGATGGTGACCGTCACGCCGAACGCGGCGATCGCCGTGGAGACGGCAGCCAGCACCACGAACAGCCAGACGAAGAGGTAGAAGGGGTCGGGGAGTCTGTTGCCGACTCTCTCGACCCGGTTCAGGATGCGTTCGAGTCGGCTCGGTGGAATCGCCTCGTCGGTGGCCGGCATGGGCGCTCCCGCGATCGGTGCGGCTGGGTCGCGGGGCGACGATCATCCCCGGCTGCCGGAGACGGTGACACCCGTCGGTCACGAGAGCGTCTCAGGAATGTTGCGGGCACGTTATCGACGCCTTGGGGTCAGGTGGCGAGAACGGCCCGGTCGCCCACGGCGATCTCACCCGGCGTCACGACGCGCATGATCGATCCGAAGACGTTGTCGTGGTGCTCGATGAGCCAGGACTGGAGCTTCGGCCAGCGTTCTCCGCCGTCCGGCCGCCAGCTCGGCACCGCGCAGCGGATGCACGGCCCGGCGTCCTCTCCCGTGACCTCCAGCGTCGCCGGCCCGGCGGTGATCCGCGTGCCGGGCCCCCAGTCGAGCTCGGCGAACGGCGGCACGTCCAGCTCCAGGTGCAGGTTCGGGCGGAACCGCAGCACGTCCACGGCGCCGCCGAGTTCCGCCTCCAGCGCGGCTCGGGACGACTCCACGGTGACGAGCACGGTGGGCCCGCGATCCGCCTGCCCGGCCGCGGTTCGCAGCTCCACCGGCGCGCCGATCGCATGGCCCAGGGCCTGCGCGAGGCCGGGCTGCTCCCACGCCCAGGCGGCGCCGTCCGGACCGGTGAGGGTGGGCGGCCCGGACGGGTCGGGGCCGTCGGCGGCGCCCGCGTACGTCGCCGTCCAGCGCAGCAGCTCCGGGCTCTGCCGCCCGGTGAGCTTGTTGCCGACCCGGGTCGGGCGCGCGTCGAGCAGCCCGTACGCGCGGTCGCCCGCCATACCGCGGGCGTCGAACACCGCCCGCTCGACGCGCTCGCCGCGCAACGACTTCACCGGCCACCGATATAGCCCCGCCACCGAACCTGCGGTCATCCGCATGCCTCCCGCGCGTTCGTCGCCTCGACCATACAGCTCCGGGTACCGGCCCTCCGAGGGGGTTTCCCTCCGGTGTGTGCAGGCGTGTGCAGGCGTGCGCCGATAAGTGCCGGTCCGTTCGATCCCGTTCCTGACCTCGGCTGTTCGAGGCTCCACGGGACCCCGCCGGGGAATTTCGGTCCGGCGGACACGGAGGAATTCCTCGAAAACGCTCGGTTTGACCGGCGTTCTTCGACACGTCATGCATCCGTCTCGACACGTATTGCCATATTTAGTCGGGATTTCGACCGCGAGGCTGTATCACGGAAACCGCTGCCATGGCAGGGCCGGAACCAACCCGGGGTCCGTAATTGGGCACGGAGCGTTACAGATCTTGCGCGGTACGCGGTCGCTCACTAACGTCTCATCGGACAAATCCCCCAAACGGGAAGGGGTCTTCGCCTATGGCGGACCATCCGATGCTCAAGAAGGTCTACAGCCTGAAGAGCCCGGAAGCGAACGAGGAGGCCTACGACGAGTGGGCCACCAGGTACGACCACGACACCATCGAGGAGATGGGGTACGTGGCACCTCAGACGGCGGCCGACAAGCTTGCCGTCACCGTTCCCACCGGAGCCACCGTCCTGGACGCGGGATGCGGCACCGGCCAGGTCGGCGAGCTGCTCGCCGGGCACGGGTTCAAGACCATCGACGGCCTCGACATCTCCACGTCGATGCTGGAGGTGGCACGCGGCCGCAAGGTCTACCGCGACCTGCACAAGGCCGACCTGACCCAGAAGCTGCCGTTGGACGACGACAGATATGACGCCGTCGTCTGCGTCGGCACCTTCACCTCCGGCCACGTCGGGCCGGAAGCGCTCGGTGAGATGGTGCGCGTGCTTCGCCCCGGCGCCCCCATCGTCGCCACCGTGCTGGATGAGATCTGGGAGCCCCAGGACTTCCCCAGCGCGATCGACCGGCTGGAGCGCAGCGGCGCGCTCCGTCGAATCGAGATCGAGAACAGCACTCCCTATCGCACCGCCGAGGGCGCGACGAGCCGCCTCTGCGTGCTGACCGTGGCCTGACCCAAGGGAGTCGCTCCGCGCGGGCACGGCCGGCACGCGCGTGAGGTTTGGTTTGATCCGCAACGCAGCGGAACCGTACGAGGAGTCCCGGGCGAGGCATGCCCCCGGGGCTCCTCGCGCGTCCACCCATAAGTGCTCCCTATGGGCCGGTTCGAATACTCGTCTTGGACCGATGTGAGCTGCGCCTCCTTCAATGAGGGCCCACCCCTGCGAGACCCAGAACTCGCGGCCGCCCTCCCGCGAAGGGATTTCTATGTCCATCGATCAGGCGCGCACCGCGACGGCACCACCGCCGGACGGGATCACGCCGCCCCGGCCGTTGGCCGCCTGGACGATCACCGGAATGCTCGTCTTCTTCATCGTTGTGAACTGGGCGGACAAGGCGGTGCTCGGCATCGTCGCGCAGCCGCTGAAGGAAGACATCGGGATCACCACCGAGCAGATCGGCTTCATCGGCAGCGCGTTCTTCGCGCTGTTCGCCGTCTCCGGCCTGGCCTCGGGCTGGCTGGCGAGCCGGTTCTCGCCCAAGTGGTCGCTCACGTTGCTCGCCCTGCTGTGGTCCGTGACCCAGCTGCCGATGCTGTTCTCCGCCACGGTCACCGCGCTCTTCATCAGCCGGGTCGCCCTCGGCGCCGCCGAGGGGCCCGCCGGCGCGCTGTCGCAGTCCGCCGCGTTCGAGTGGTTCCCGAAGCACAAGCGCGGCATGCCCGCGTCGTGGATCAGCGCGGGCGCGTCCATCGCGAAGATCGGTATCGCACCGGTGCTGACCTGGATCGTCATCGCCTTCGGCTGGCGGGCCGCGTTCATCTCACTGGCGATCTTCGGTGTCGTCTGGTCGGCGCTCTGGCTGATGATCTCCCGCCCCGGCCCGTACGCGCCGAAGAAGGACGCCCCGGCGGCCACGGCCGAGACCGGCACGGCGGACGCGGTGCTCAGCCAGCGCATCCCGTACAAGAAGATCATGCTGACCCCGACCTTCCTGGGCGGCCTCGTCGGGGCCTTCACCATGTACGGGCTCGTCACGGTCGTGCTCACCTGGCTGCCCTCGTACTTCGAGGAGGGCCTCGGGTTCAGCCGCGGTCAGGCCGGCGCGATGTTCGGCCTGCCCAGCATCAGCGCGATGATCATGATGATCGGCGTGAACGGGCTCGCCGACCGGATGCTCACCCGCGGCGCGTCCTCCCGGGTCGCGCGCGGCATGGTCGGCGCCGGCGCGCTGCTCGTCGGCGGCGCGCTGCTCGCCACGCTGCCGTACGTCCCGGGGCAGTGGGGGCCGGTGATCGTGGTCGTGATGGGGTACGGCATCGGGTGCATCGCCACCCCGCTGCTCGCCGCGACGATCTCCTCGATCTCGCCGCCCAAGCAGACCGCGGGCGTGCTCGGCATCTTCCTCGCGCTGCAGAACTGTGGCGGGCTGGTGGCGCCCGCGCTGACCGGCGTGCTCGTCGGCGCCGCCGCGACCCCGGCCGAGGGGTACGCGTTCGCGTTCCAGGTGTTCGGTCGGATGGCGGTGGCGGGCGGGATCATCCTCGCGCTGACCGTGAACCCCGCGCGCGACGCGGAGCGCATCGGCCTCCGCGGCTGACGCGGCCCGCCCGCCCCGTACGGGGGCGGGCCGGCTCCGGCGGCGCGGCCCGCGACGGCGTGGCCGGCCGACCCGGGTGAGAGGCTCCGCGAACGGCAGCCTCTAGGCTCGGCTCATGGAGTTGCGCCAGGTCGAGTACTTCCTGGCGGTCGTGGATCATGGAGGGCTCGGCGCGGCGGCGGCCGCGCTGAGCCTCTCCCAGCCCTCGCTCTCCCAGGCGATCCGGCAGCTCGAGCGCGACCTCGGGGTCCAGCTCTTCCACCGGATCGGCCGAGGGCTGGTCCCGACCACGGCCGCGCACGCCCTCGAAGGGCCGGCGCGGCAGGTGCTGCGCGACGTGGTCGCCGCCGAGGCCTCGCTGGTCGACGCCAGGGGGCTGCCCCGCGGGCGGCTGGACATCCTCGCCTGGCAGACGCTCGCGGTCGGCGTCGTACCGGGGCTCGTCGCACGCTTCCGTGAGCGCTATCCGAACGTGTCGGTCCGCATCGGCGACCTGCGCGACGAGGAGGCCGCGGCGGCCAAGGTGCGCGAGGGGCACTGCGAGGTCGTCTTCAGCTACCTCCCGGTCACCGGCGGCGGCGTGTCCACGGTGGAGCTCGGCACGCA
>WHSL01000205.1 GCA_009380095.1 Streptosporangiales bacterium
CTAGGAGTACGTCCGTCGTTCCGCGCGGTGGGCTTGGGCAGGGGCGGGGCGGTGCAGTACGCGTCCGGGGCCCGGCGCGGGACCCGGCGGGGCGGCTCGCCGGTGCGGAGGTAGCGGTCCAGCCAGCGGTCCACGCAGGCGTCGCCGGTCAGTGCCACGCCGTGGTCGTGGCCGCCGCGCTGGAACACCAGCCCGGCCGTGGGGAACCGCGCGCGCATGGCGAGCGCGCCGGGCATCGGCGTCGGCGCGTCGTGTTCGGCCTGGATGAGCAGCGCGGAGCGCACCCGGTCGCCGTCGATCCGTGGGGCGGGGCCGCCGGGTACCGGCCAGAACGCGCAGGGAGCGTTGTACCAGGTGTTGGACCAGGTCATGAACGGGGCGCGGCGATGGGCCCGTACGGCGTCCGCGTGCCAGCTCCCCCACCAGCGGGGCCACGGCGCGTCGCGGCACTCGAAGGCCAGGTAGCCCGCGTAGCTCGCGTCGCTGGGGGAGGCGCCGACGCCGCCGTACATCCTCCGCACCGGGCCGAGGTCGCCGTCGCGGACGTACGCGGCGAGCGCGCCGGCGAGGTCGGGCCAGACCGGCGAGCTGTAGCCGGCGGTGGTGAAGGTGTCGTCCAGCTCGTCCGGGCCGAGGCCGCCGGGGCGGGGGCGGGCGCGCAGCTCCTCGCGCAGCCGGTAGTAGTGCGCTTCGACCTCGCTGCCGCGGTCGCCCATGCCGTACGTGGCCTCGTGCCGGGCGGCCCACCGGAACATGGCCTTGATCTGCCGGTCGAAGGCGTAGTTCTGGGCGACGTTGGCGTGGTACCAGGCCTTCCTCGGGTCGGCCACGCTGTCCAGCACCAGCCTGCGGACCCGTTGCGGATACCGGGTGGCGTAGACGGCGCCGAGGTAGGTTCCGTAGGAATAGCCGAGGTAGTCGATGGTGGGGACGCCGAGTGCGGCACGGATCCGGTCCATGTCGTCGGCGGCGGCCTCGGTGTGCATGTACGGGAGCAGGTCGCCCTGGGTGGCGGCGCAGTCCTCGGCGTAGCCGGCCGCACGCCGGAGCCAGGCGGCCTCCTCGCGTGCGGAACGCGGCACGTAGTCCGGCCGTGGGCCGGCGAAGTAGTCCTTGTCGCAGGTCAGTGCGGGCTCCGACGCGCCGACGCCGCGCGGGTCGAAGCCGACGACGTCGTAGCCCGCGGCGGTCTCCTCGGGCAGGCCGCCGGCGACCGCGGGGGCCAGGGAGCGTCCCCCGCTGCCCGGTCCGCCCGGGTTCACCAGCAACACCTTCCGCTGCTCGGCACTCCCGCGCACGCGGGACAGCGCCAGCGTGATCTTCCTGCTCCCCGGATCCGCCGGATCCAGCGGAACCGCCAGCTCCGCACACTCGACCTTCGGCCCAAGGTCACAGGCCTCCCAGCTCAACGCCGGCGCCGCCGCGGCCACCGGCCCCGTGCGATCCGGCGCGGTGGCGCCGTGGGGGGCGGCCGGCCTTTGTGCGTGTGCGGTCGTGTCCTGGGGACCGGCCGCCGTGCGCGCTTGCGCGGTTCCGCCTGGGAGGGTCGCCACCGCCGTCACGGCGCTCGCCGTCAACGAGCACGCCACCATCGCCGTCAGCCGCCGCATCGCCGGACTCCCCCCGAAGCACTCCACGCGTCGCGGCGATCCTGGCCCGCCCAAGCCCCACTGGCCGCCCGGGCGCGCGGGCGCCGGCCAACCGATGACCCACGCGTGACCGGCCGGAGACCCTCCCTCCCCGTCGGCGCCCGCGCCCCGTGACCGCCGGCGCGGGGCGCGGGCGCGCGCCGCCTCGGGCAGGGGGATCGCTCCGAGCAGGTGCGGTGGCGGGGCCGGGTCAGGGGGTGGGGGTGAGGGGGGTGAGGAGGCGGTGGGGGGCGAGGAGGGCGCGGCTGACCGGGTCGTCGGCGCGGCACCGCTCTGCGCGTCGGCCCGATGGAGCTGACCTGGGCACTCGGGCCCATCCGGCCGTCGAGCTCGCGGAGCACCCGCTCGTCAATGCCGGTCAGGATGAAGCCCTCCCGCCCGCCGACGATGGCGGGCAACCATGCCTGGCGACCGAGTGCGGCCCCGCCGCCCGACGCGCCATCGGACGGCCGGACGCGCCGTCGAGAGGATGGCCTGCCGCGGTGGCCTGGGGCGGGACCGGGAGGATGCCGTGGAAGAGTTCCCAGGCCGTGGCGTCGCCCGGCCGGGCCACGACGAAGAGGCCGTGTCGCGGTTGCTCGTCGAACCGGTCCCAGCCGCGCCAGCGCCGGGCGTCGGTGCGGATGTCGGGGTGGATCGGGGCCGGCAGCCCGATCTGGAGGTGCGGCGTACGCAGGCTGTAGACATGCTCGTCGAAGAACTGCACGCCGAGCGCCGCGACCTGACCGGAGAGACTGACCAGAATGTCGTGGCCGACATGGTCACCGGGCAGCGAGTGCCCTGCACGTGGGTGATCCGGCCGTCGGTGAGCGGAGCCCGCAGCGGTACCCAGGCGGTGAACGGCATCTCGCCGCGCGAGACCGGCCAGACGCATTCGGCCGCGGGCTCCCCGTCCAGGGCGATCACGTCAGCCAGAGCCCACC
This sequence comes from Streptosporangiales bacterium, assembly GCA_009380095.1. Lineage (GTDB taxonomy): Bacteria > Actinomycetota > Actinomycetes > Streptosporangiales > Streptosporangiaceae > WHSL01. The sequence continues at coordinate 2,573 of WHSL01000205.1, forward strand.
GGCGAGCAGGAAGGCCACGCCGAGGACACCGAGCAGCACCGCGCCGAGCAGCGTCAGGACGGAGCGGCCCGCCACCCACCACCGGCCAAGGCCCCGAACGGCCAGGCCGCCCCAACGTCCGAAGCCCGGAGGGCGACCCCTCAGTCCCGGCTGTCGAGGCGGGCGAAGGCGGGGGTGAAGTGGGGGGTGTCGTCGATGAGGGAGCGGGTGTAGGGGTGGTCGGGGGTGGTGAAGACCCGCTCGACCGGGCCGGACTCGACGATGCGCCCGTCCTCGAGGACCGCGACGTGCTGGGCGAGGTTGCGGACCAGCGCGATGTCGTGCGTGACGAACAGCAGCGACAACCCGTCGCGGCGCTGGAGTTCGCGGAGCAGCTCCACGATCGAGGACTGCACCGACACGTCCAGCGACGACGTGATCTCATCGCAGATCAGCAGGTCGGGTCCGGTCGCCAGCGCCCGCGCGATCGCCACCCGCTGCCGCTCCCCGCCGCTGAGCTGGTCGGGATACCGCCCTGCGAGGTCGCCACGGAGCGACGCGCGTTCAAGCGCGTCCCGCACCACGGCGTCAGGGTCCGCGACCCGCCCGCGCAGCACCCGGACCGGCCCCAGCACGAGCTCCCGAACGGTCTTGCGCGGGTTCAGCGCCTCATACGGGTTCTGGAACACATACTGAACCCGCCGCCGCTGCTCCTCGGTGCGCCGGTAGCTCCCGTGCGCGAGCGCCTCCCCGTCGAGCAGGATCTCGCCGTCGAACTCGGGATGCAGCCCGACGATGGCCCGGGACAGGGTGGTCTTGCCCGAGCCGGACTCGCCGAGCAGCGCCACGCACTCCCCGGCCGGCACGGTGAGCTCGATGCCGGACAGCACCTCGGTACGGCCGTACCGGGCGGACAGGCCCCGTACCTCCAGCACCGGCGCACCACCGCCGTCACCCGCGCGGAGCGGGGTCGCGGGCCGCGGCGCGGGCGGCGACCCCGGCTTCACGCACCGTACGGTGTGCCCCACCGTGACCTCCACCGGCGCGGGCTGTTCCGCCCGGCACCGGTCCTCGGCCAGCTCGCAGCGCGGCGCGAAGGCGCACCCGCCGGGCCGGGCCAGCGGCGACGGCGCGTGCCCGGGGATGCCGGTCATCTCCCGCTCCGCGGCGAGATCCGGCACCGCGAGCAGCAGCCGCGCGGTGTACGGGTGCCGGGGCGCGGCGAGCACCGCCTCGGCCGTTCCCGCCTCCACGACGCGCCCGGAGTACATCACCGCGAGGCGGTCCGCGATGCCCGCGACCACCGCCATGTCATGGCTGATGTAGACGCCTGAGGCGCCGTACCCCTCGCACATCCGCCGTACGGTCTCCAGCACGTGCCGCTGGGTGGTCACGTCGAGCCCGGTGGTGGGTTCGTCCAGCACGATCAGCTCGGGCCGGCCGATGAACGCCATGGCGATCGCGATCCGCTGCTGCTGCCCGCCGGACAGCTGGTGCGGATACCGCCGGATGAAGTCGGGCGTGTCCGGCAGCGCGACCTCGCGCAGCACCTCCTGGACCCGCTCCTCGCCCTCCTCCTCCCGGTGGGCTTCCCGGCTGGCAGAGCCGTTCAGGCACTCGCGGAGCTGGGTGCCGATGCGCAGCGCCGGGTTCAGCGCGGACGCGGGGGACTGCGGGATGTAGGCGACGGTGCGCCCGCGCGCCCGCCGTACCTCCTCGGCCGGCAGCGTGAGCAGGTCCCGCCCGCAGACCGTCACCGAGCCGGAGGCGATGGACGTGCCGCGCTTGGCGTGCGCGAGCAGCGCCAGCCCGAGCGTGGTCTTGCCGGAGCCGGACTCGCCGACGAGCCCGAGCACCTCGCCCCGCCCGAGCGTGAGATCCACCTCGGTGACGATCTCGGCCTTGGACGGCAGCCCGACGACCCGCAGGCCCGCGACGTCAAGAACCACATCCCCGCTCACGATCGCACTCCCCGGTCGATGCCGATGGACGCCCGGGCGAGGCCGTCCGTGATCAGGTTGGTGCCGACGGTCAGCAGCGCCACCGCGCTCACCGGCAGCGCCACCGCCCACGCCTGGACCGTGACGGCGATCCGGTTCTCGTTGATCATCAGCCCCCAGTCCGCGGTGGGCGGCTGCAGGCCGAGGCCGAGGAAGCCGAGCCCGGCGACCAGGCCGATGGAGTACGTGAGCCGCAGCCCCAGCTCCACCGCGAGCGCGCTGGACACGTTGGGCAGCAGCTCCCCGGCCATGATCTTGGCCCGGCGTACGCCGATCGCCTCGGCGGCCTTCACGAAGTCCTGCTCGACCACCTTCAGCGTGGCCTCCCGGACCACCCGGGCGGTCCGCGGCACATGGCTGACCCCGACCACCAGCACGAGCAGCCACAGCTTCGGCCCGATGATGGACAGGAACAGCAGCGCGGCCACCAGCTGCGGGAAGGCGAGCACCACGTCGCCGGTACGCATCACGATCTCGTCCAGGACGCCGCGCCGGTAGCCGGCGACCACGCCGAGCAGCGCGCCGAACCCCACGCCGATGGCGGTCGCGGCGGCGGCGAGGCCGAGCACCGTGAGCCCGCCGTGCAGGAAGCGGCTGAGCACGTCGCGGCCGAGCTGGTCGCTGCCGAACGGCATGCCGTCCGCCGGGCCGGAGAACGGCGCGGCGACGAACTCGGTGGGGGAGTGCGGCGCGAGCAGCGGGCCGAGCAGGGCCACGCCCAGCACCAGCGCGGTCAGGACGAGGCCGGCCCGGGTACGGCGCAGCCGGAGCGCGGCCCGGAGCAGGCCCTCGCGGCGGCCCGCACCCGTCGCCGGGGTCCCGGGGGCCGGCGTGGGAACGGTTGCGGTCTCGGTCATCGCGCCGCCGTCCTCACCTTGGGGTTGGCCGCCAGGCCGATGATGTCCGCGAGCAGGTTCACCACGATGTACAGGCCCGCGATCAGCAGCGACAGCGCCTGGATCACCGGCAGGTCGCGGTTGCCGATCGCGTCCATCAGGGCCAGCCCGATGCCCGGATACCGGAACAGGAACTCGATCACCACCACGCCGCCCGCCAGCCAGGCCAGCTGCAGCGCGATCACCTGGGCGACCGGGCCGATCGCGTTGGGCACGGCGTGCCGCCAGATGACCGTACGCTCCGGCAGGCCCTTGAGCCGCGCCTGCTGCACGTACTCGCTCTCCAGCACCTCGACCATGGCCGCCCGCATCATCCGCACGATGTACGGGCTCACCGCGAGCACCAGCGTCAGCGTGGGCAGCACCAGCTGGGCCGGGTACTGCCAGACCGCGCCCTCCCCGGCGGCGAATACCGCGGGCAGCACGTGCAGCCACCCGGTCGCGAAGATCAGCACCAGGATGATGCCGACCACGAACTCGGGCAGCGCCGCGAGCACCAGCGTGATCAGCGAGGTCGCGTGGTCGACGGCGCGGTCCCGGCGCAGCGCGCTCCACGCCCCCACGGCCAGCGCGACCGGCGTGGCGATCACCGCGGCGATCATCATCAGCACCAGCGAGTTGGAGACGCGCGGCGCGAGGTACTGGCCGACGGGGAGCCCGTTGGCCAGCGACGCGCCGAGATCGAAGGTGAGCGTGCCGGCCAGCCACTTGCCGTACTGGACCAGCATCGGGTCGCCGGTGTGCAGCTGGGCCTGGAGCGCGGCGAGGCGTTCGGGCGTGGCGTCGCGGCCCAGGATGGCGCGGGCGGCGTCGCCCGGCAGCGCCTGGGTGGCGAGGAACACCACGACCGAGACCGCCCACAGGATGACGAGCCCGAGCAGGACCCGTTTGAAAATTAGCCGGTACACAGCGTCTCTTCAGTGATCTCGTCAGGCCATCCACACCTTGCGGAAGCCGTAGGCGTTGAGCGGCAGCCCGGTCTTGTTGGAGATGATCCCCTGGATCTTGGTGCCGTGCGCGTCCACCTGGTTGGGGAAGCCCCAGATGATGTAGCCGCCACGCTCGTACTCGATCTTCTGGGCGGCCTTCACCAGCTCGGCGCGCTTGGCCGGGTCGAGCGTACGGCGGGCCTCCCGGACGAGCTCCAGGAACTCCTTGTCCGCCCAGTGGGTCTCGTTGTACGGGGCGCCCGGCTCGGTGCCGTTGGCGACCTGCGGAAGGAAGTTCCGGGTGATCCAGAAGTCCTGGGCGAAGTCCCACTTCAGGTAGTTGTCGCCGAAGAACTCGCCCTCGGGCACCTTCCGCACGTTGACCGTGACGCCCGCGGCCTTGGCCTGCTGGGCGAAGACCTGGGCCGCCTCCACCACTCCGGTGGCGATCGGGCCGGTCACCAGCTCCACCGTGAGGTTCTCCTTGCCGGCCTGCTTGAGCAGGGCCTTGGCCTGGGCGATGTCCTGCTTGCGCTGCGGCAGCTCGCGGGCGTAGTTCGGGTCGAACCGGCCGTACAGGTCGTTGCCCACGGTGCCGTGCCCGGCGAGCACCTGGCGCACCATCTCCTCGCGGTCCACGATGAGCCGGAACGCCTGCCGGACCCGTACGTCGTCGAACGGCGGCCGGTCCACCCGCATGGTGAACGGCAGCCAACCGCCGGTCTGCGACTCCAGCACCTTCAGGTTCGGGTTGGCCTGGATCACCTTGATCTGGCCGAGCGGCAGCTGGTCGATCGCGTCGACCTGCCCGCCGAGCAGCGCGTTGACCCGGGCGGTGTCCTCGGGCATGTCGATGACCACGAGCTCGTCGAGGTACGGCTCGCCCTCGCGCCAGTAGTTCGGGTGCCGTACGAACACGCTCTGCTCGCCTGGCGTGAACGACTGGAGCTTGAACGGGCCGGAGCCGACCGGCTTCTTGGGGTCGTAGCCCTCGGGGACGATGCCGTTGGCGAGCTCCGCGATCTCGTCGAGCAGCTCGCCGTACGGCTCCTTGAAGACGAGCCGGACGGTGCGCTCGTCCATCACCTTGATGGCGTCCCGGTCCAGGGTGGCCAGCGCGGCGGCGTGCGCCTGCGGGTCCTTGGGGTCGGTGATCCGCCGGAACGTGAACGCCACGTCGTCCGCGGTGATGGTCTTGCCGTCGTGGAACTCCAGGCCGTCACGGAGCCGTACGGTCCACTCCGTGGCCTCCTTGTTCGGCTCGATCGACTCGGCCAGCGCCATCCGTACCTGGTAGTTCTCGTCGAAGGAGGCGAGCCCCTCGTACAGGTTGATGATGCGCGCCTGGTCGGGGTGGTTGACCGGCGAGTGGGCGTTGAGGGTGTCCTTCGCGGATCCGCCCACGAGCCCCACCCGCAACCGTCCGCCGCGCTTGGGATTGCCGCCGCCGGCCGGGGCGCCCGACGGGTCGGCCGAGGAGCCACAGGCGGCGAGGGCCGCTCCGGCTCCGATCGTCACGGCACCGGCCGCGGTCAGGCGGAGAAGGCTTCGGCGGGTCACCCGGCTCCCCCGGCTCGCGCTGGGGGACTCGGAATCGGGCAGGGATCGACGCATGGGCATACCTCTCCCATTTGGAGGATGTTGCATATCTGTGCACGGGTATTGATCGACGCGTCGACGGGGTGTAACTCTTGTCAGTTCGGGCGTCCGGGTCAATCGTGGCGGTCCGGTCGCTAACCGTGATGAACGGCGCCGCGAGGGGTCCGCAGGTCCATGCGCTGCGACGATCCGTGATCACCGGGCTGACCAGTGGAGACACGGGCCGTTCCGGCGGTCGTCCGGCGGGCGGTGATCTTGTTTTCGGACGGCCCGGATCCGACGTTTCGCCCGCTCATCGCGATGGCAAGTGTGATCAGACCGAGATCATTCAGATATCAAAGTTGTACAACCGCGATCGATCCGTGATCGTCTGGTCGCGCGTCGCGATCGTCCCCGGGTCCGGCAACGGGTGCGGCAAGTTCCCGCAAACGCCTGACGGAGCGTACGGCTGACGGTGATAATCGTTTTCGTCACCGTCCATCCAGCATCCGTCATCCCGGGGGACCGTCTCCGCATGAAGATCGCATTCGTCGGCAAGGGCGGCAGCGGCAAGACCACGCTGTCCTCGCTGTTCGTCCGTCACCTCGCCGCGCAGGGCCGTCCGGTCGTGGCCGTCGACGCCGACATCAACCAGCACCTCGGCGTCGCGCTCGGCCTGGACGAGGCCGAGGCCGCCGCGCTGCCGCCGCTCGGCGGGCACCTGACGGAGATCAAGGAGTATCTGCGCGGCAGCAACCCGCGGATCGCCTCGGCCGCGGCGATGGTGAAGACCACGCCGCCGGGCCGCGGCTCGCGGCTGCTCCGGGTCGACGGCTCCGACCCGATCCAACGACGGTTCGCCCGCGACGTGGGCGGGGCGAAGCTGATGGTCACCGGTCCGTTCAGCGAGGACGATCTCGGTGTCGCCTGCTACCACTCCAAGGTCGGCGCGGTCGAGCTGTATCTGAACCATCTCGTCGACGGACCGGGCGAATACGTCGTGGTGGACATGACGGCCGGCGCCGACTCGTTCGCGTCCGGGCTGTTCACCCGGTTCGACATGACCTTCCTGGTCGCGGAGCCGACCCGCAAGGGCGTCGGCGTCTACCGGCAGTATGCGAGCTATGCCCGCGACTTCGACGTCGCGATCGCGGTCGTCGGCAACAAGGTGACCGGGCCGGACGACGTGGCGTTCCTCCGCGAGGAGGTGGGCGATGACCTGCTGACCTGCCTCGGTCAGTCGGACTACGTGCGCGACCTGGAGAAGGGGCGCGCCCCCTCCTTCGACACCCTGGAGCCCGCCAACCAGGAGGCGCTGGGCCGGCTCCGCGCGGCCGTCGACGGCGTCCGGCAGGACTGGGACCTCTTCACCCTGCAGGGCATCGACTTCCACGTCCGCAACGCACGCCGCTGGGCCAACGAGGCCGTCGGCACCGACCTCACCGCCCAAATCGACCCCGAGTTCACCATGGGCCCCATGGCCCTCAACGAGGACACCATCCCCCTCCACGTCTAACCGCGCCCACCCCCAACAAATTGGGGGAAAGATTTCCCGGCAGGTAGGCGAGCCGACGCGTTCGGGCCTCTTACCTGCCGGGTCGGGGATTGACCTGGGGTTTCGACCTGATGCGTTGGGTAGCGTGGGGGTCGGCTCGTCCGGCTGGTGGCGGTTGATGGCGGCCGTTGTCGGGTGCTTGTGGGCCATGTGCGGGCCGTTTCGGCGGCGACTTGTGCTGGCTGCGGGGTGCGGTCGCTGCTGGTGTGGGGCGGGCCGGTGGTGGCACGGCGCGAGCTCTGAGCCGCGCGTGCGGGACTGGCTCCGTCTGGATCGCTGCTC
>WHSL01000310.1 GCA_009380095.1 Streptosporangiales bacterium
CCCGCCTGCCGCATCGCATCGCATCGGAGACCAGCATGAACCGCATCGGCATCGGCAACGTCTGCGGCGCGTCAGGCCGCTCCCACGCATCGGTCCAGGTGTTCTTCAGCAGCCGCGCCGTCTTGCCGGTCAGCGAGCGCGAGCGCACGGTGTCCCGCGAGGTGGCGGCCGCCACCTTGACGCCCTTGGCGTGGGCCATCTCCACGACGTCGGCGGGCGGCGGGTCGAGCGCGTTGGCGAGCAGCGCGATCGGGTGCCGTAGCGCCACCTCGACCTGCGGCCGGGCGGTGGCGTCGGTCCAGCCGATCAGGTACTTGGCCGCGTCCTGCCGGGTCAGCGGCTCCATGCCCTGCTCGACGAGCAACTTGTCGACGAATTCGCGGTGCTGCTCGGGGATCATCGCCTGCAGCCGCGTCAGCAGCTCGTCGGCGTCGCCGAGGTCGGCCCCCTCGTAGCTGGCCGGCATGACGACGTCGACGCCGTACGGGCGGCCGCCCACGTTGGCGTCGAGCCAGCTGAGCTCCAGCTCGAGCTCCTCGGGGGTGAAGTAGAGCGCGCCGAGCATCCCCATGACGCCGGCACGACTGACCGCCGCTACGACGTCCCGGCAGTGACTGAACGCGAAGATCGGATACTCGATCCCGTACATGCCGGTCACTTGAGTTCGCACAACCGCACTCTAAGCAGCGATACGCGAAACTGCAACACGTTCTAGTCTGGTCTATTGAACGACCGCTAGGCTCTTCTCGGATGTCCCGGCATTCGCCCCTGGAATAACGCATTACACCCTGAGGAGGAGCCGCACAATGTCCGCGCGCGATAAAAGCGGCACGGAAGATCTTGCTTTCCGCGCGGACCTGGCGCGCACCCTCGGCCTGCTGCGCGCGTTCCGCCGCGAGCAGACCGACCCGGAGCACTTCTACACGCTCCTCGCCAGGGACACGGTGGCCCAGCTGGGACGGTACGCGCCGCTGGCCGGAGCCCGCGCGCTCGACGTGGGCTGCGGCCCGGGCTACTTCACCCGGGCGCTGCGCGCCGCCGGGGCGGACGTCGCGGGCGTGGACGCCGACCCCGCCGAGCTGACCCTGCACGGCGCGGAGCCGTACGGGGCCGTGCTCGGCAGCGCGCTGCGCCTCCCCTTCGCGGACGCCTCCTTCGACGTCTGCCTCTCCTCCAACGTGCTGGAACACGTCCCGGACCCGTGGCGGATGGCCGGCGAGATGATCCGCGTCACCCGCCCCGGCGGCACGGTCTACCTCGCGTTCACCAACTGGCTCTCCCCGTGGGGCGGGCACGAGACCTCGCCCTGGCACTACCTGGGCGGGGAGCGCGCCGCGCGGCGGTTCGAGCGGCGCACCGGGCGGGTCCCGAAGAACCGGTACGGGCAGAGCCTGCACGCCGTCTCGGTCTCCGCCGCGCTGACCTGGGCGCGCCGCGCCGCCGACGCCGAGCTCGTCGCCGCGCTCCCCCGCTACCTGCCCCGATGGGCCCGTCCGGTGGTCGCCGTACCGGGGCTGCGCGAGGTCGTCACCTGGAACCTCGCCCTGGTGCTGCGGCGCCGCTGAGCCCGAGGGCGACCGTCAGTCGCGCCCCCGCCCGGTCGCCATCATGACCCCGCCGACGAGCAGCAGCAGGGCCCCACCGGCCAGCGCGCCGATCGGCACCTGGTCACGGACCAGCCGGATCTGCGCCTTGCCGTCCTCGGCGGTCGTCATCGCGTTGCTCAGCGTCCGCTCGGTGAACTTCAGGTCGGCGAGGAAGACCGTGGCCCGCTCGACGCCGTTCACCCGGAACGTCTGCCGCCGGCTGTCGGAGATGTTGACCGGGGACCCGACCGTGGGCTCCACCCAGTACGTGCGGACCGCCTCGACGTACATGTCGGCCTGCACCGACGGCTTGTCCGGCTCGCCGACCAGCGAGCCCGGCACCTCGCGGGTCTCGGTACGGGTCGGCGGAACGCGCTGCTCGAAGCGGTAGACGTCCAGTCCGCGGAGCTTCTCCTCGCGGATGAAACGCATCGGCACGGCGCGCCGGACGGCGGTGTCGTAGAACGGGTAGTCCTGCTTCTTCGTACCCATGGGGAACACGAATCCCCAGCCGGTCTGGCGCACCGAGGTATCGGTGTCGATCTTCTCGTCGCAGCAGTTGATGATCTCGCCGGTACGGCGGTCGAAGGCCACCCGGCGAAATGACTGCTGAACCGGAAGATTGTTGGTCGTGTCCTCCACCCAGGTGTACTGATCCCAGACAGCGCGTTCGTTATTCCCTGCGGTCACGTCGCCACGGATCGTATTCGTGGCCCGGATGGTGACGTCGTTCATCATCCGCACCCGCGATTGGCTGAAGTACTTGGCGTTCTGTGCCTCGAGGGTGGCCTGCGAATACTGATCGAGCGGGAAGGCGGCGAGCTGGCCGGCGACCCAGAATCGCGCCAGTGGTGCAACGGTGACGAGGAATGCACCCAACGCGATAAGTACCAGTCCAACACCACGCCGCATCGGTCCTCCCGAATGCCTTCGTCGATGGAACCTAAGGGGATTGACTACGACTGGAACCGTATTCAATTTGGGGTATCGTATGCCCGACCCGAGCGCCGCGTCAGCAGAGGTTACCGAAATGAGCGCAACAGGTTCTAATGGCCGGCCTCTGCGCGTTCCCCGGGGCGGAGACGTCCCGGCCATCTCAGGCCACCAGAACGCATTGGACGGGCTGCGCGCGATCGCCGCGCTGGCGGTGCTCCTCGTGCACGTGGGCGGCGCGACCGGTGTGGCGTTCCGGGACACCGCCTGGGCCTGGCTGGTGGCCCGCGGCGAGATCGGCGTACCGATCTTCTTCGTGCTCTCCGGCCTGCTGCTCTACCGTCCCTGGGCGCAGACGGTGCTGGCCGACGCGCCCGCCCCGGACGTACCGGCCTACCTGTGGCGGCGGATCCTGCGGGTGATGCCCGCGTACTGGGTCGTCGTCGCGGTGGCCCTGTTCGCGTTCAGCCCCGACCGCGTCTCCGACGCCACCACCTGGCTGATCTGGCTGCTCATGCTGCAGAACTACGACCCGGAGCCGTGGTGGCAGGGCACCGGCCCGGAGGGGCTCATCCAGATGTGGACCCTCCCGGTGGAGCTGGCCTTCTACGTCACGCTGCCGATCATGGCCGGGCTGCTCGGCTGGTACGCGACCCGCGGCCGCCCGCCGCTGCCGGTCCGCGCCCGCCGACTGCTGATCGGCCTCGGCGTCTTCGCCGCCGCGTCGATCGTCTTCACGATCCTGATGTTCCACCCCGAGTACCGCCCGCGCTGGGCGTTGTGGCTGCCCCGGCACTGGATCTGGTTCGCCCCCGGCATGGCGATCGCGGTGCTCACCGTGTGGGCGCGGGTGGAGCCGGGCGCGGACGGGCCGGTCCGCCGGTTCTGCCGCGGCGTCGGCGGGCTCGCCGGAAGCTGCTGGCTGCTCGCGCTGCTCTGCTACGGCATCGCCAGCACCCCGCTGGCCGGGCCGGCGAGCATCGGCGTGCTCACCGAGTGGGAGTCGGTGATCCGCCTCGTGCTGTACGCGGTCATCGCCGTACTGGTGGTGGCACCGACCGCGTTCCAGCCCGAACGGCCCACGCTGTACGGCTGGCTGCTCGGCAACCCGGTGATGTCCTACCTGGGCCGCATCTCCTACAGCGTCTTCCTCTGGCACGCCGTGGTCATCACCGGCTTCTACGAGCTGACCGGCCGGCGCGAGTTCACCGGGAACTTCTGGCTCGTCCTCGCCGTCGCCCTGGCCGGCACCCTGCTCATCGCCGCGCTGTCGTACCGCCTCGTCGAAGAGCCGGTACGCCGCCTCAACCGCCTCGTCCCAGCCCGCCGCGGCGCCACCGCCGAACGCGCCGCCCCCGGCGTCGTCCCCGACGCCCCACCCCCCTGATCCCGAGATCAACGGGTCACCGCGTAGCGGGCGTAGTTCCAGTGGGGGCCGGCGTCGAAGGGGGCGGTGTCGGCGATGTGGGCGCCGTTGTCCCGCATGATGGCGGCCATCTCGCCGTACGGGATGCCGTGCATACGCATCGGGGCCGGGTAGCGCAGGATCCAGCGTTGGCCGAAGCGGAGCAGCGGCCGGGGGGCGTACCGGAACAGCAGGCCCTTCGGCGTGCGCTGCGGGCGGGTCGGCACCCCGACCACGAGCGCTCCGCCGGGTGCCAGGACGCGGACAGGTAGCCGCGGGCCAGCGGCGGCGGCAGGTGCTGCAGCACCAGGTTGGAGTAGACGAAGGTGAACCGGCCGTCGGGGAAGAGTCGCAGGTCGGGCTCCTGGTTGAGCACGAAGGTGCAGCGCCCCTCGGTACGGTCCAGTTCGCGGGCCCGCAGCAGCATGGGTTCCGCGATGTCCACGCCGGTGACCTGGTCGAAGTGCGCGGCGAGGGCCTGGGTGAGGCGGCCCGCGCCGCAGCCGAAGTCGAGCGCCGAGCCACCGGCGGGGCGCAGGTCGATCCGCTCCACCCACGCCATCACCGCGTCGATCTCGGCCCGGCCGGTGGCCAGGAACTCGTCGGGATCCCATCCGCCGTGCCGCTTCCCGGGCGCGACGCAGACCGCCCAGAGCGGGTCGTCCGCGCCGAGCCGCGTCCAGTCCCGGCGCACCTCCTCGATACCGGATCGCTTCACCGGAACTCCCTGCGTACGGTCCCGTACCGGCGCAGCGCCGGCATCGGCTCGGGAGGCACCTCCGGCCACGGCGGCAGGTCGGGCAGCCGCTCGCCGTTGCCGTCCGCCCGGTCCGGGGGCCGGTCGCCGTACGGCCACGGCACCCTGCGGCGGCCCTCCCGGGGCGCGGCCCGGTCCGGGTCGGTCGTCCGGGCCAGCGCCGCCACCAGGACCGCCACCGTCACCCCGGAGAGGAGTTGCGGGAGGATGTCCCAGAGCAGGTCGCTGATGAACGTCCGGTCCTCGTGGTTGCGCAGGTACTGCCCGAAGACGAAGGACACCGCGGCGAGCAGCAGCGCGCCCGGCGCCACCCACGGCGACCCGACCGCAGACCGCACCCGCTCGAGCAGACCCCGCGCCCGGGACTGGGCACCCGCCTCGGCCGCGGCACCTGTCCCCTCCTCGGCCG
>WHSL01000095.1 GCA_009380095.1 Streptosporangiales bacterium
GTGATGGCGATCAGGACGAACGGCCGATCTTCCTTCCGCCGGAGCATCAGCCCTCGCCGGAAGGCGTGGGGGACGCGCCGCCGATGCCCGCGGATCTGCCGTCCTCGGGCGGCACGGGCGGCACGGGCGGTTCTGGAGACCGCGGGCCGCTGTTGCTCGGCGGGCTGATCCTGGCCGTGGTCGCGGTCGTCGGCGCGATGGTGTGGTGGGTCGCCTCGGGGCGCGGCCCCTCCGTCGCGCTCGGCGGGAACGACGACGAGCCGACGCCGGAGGAGAGCTTCACGTTCTCCCCCAGGCCGGAGCCCAGCGAGAGCCCTACCACCCCGCCCATCGAACCGAAGGTGAAGGGCTGGCAACCGGTGGTGCACGCCGAGCGCGGCCTCGCGTACGACGTGCCGGAGGACTGGGACGTCAACTCCGCCGGCACGATCATCGGCTTCGAGAACAAGAACGGCCCGCTCGTCGCGATGCGCGGCTCCGCCGATTACCAGCGCGGCTTCTGCCCCGGCGAGAGCGGGTCCTCGCTGGGCGGCGCCGGCGTGGCGAAGAGGGCCGAGGGCGATCTGGCCCGGGCCGCGCGGGACCGGGCGAGCGAGTGGGCGTCCGCGGGCTACACCGACGAGGAGCGCGGCGTGGTGCCGGACATCATGGTGGGCACGCCGGAGCCGGTACGGATCAAGGGCGCGAAGGCCTACCACGCGAAGGCGCTGGTGGAGGTGGACTCGCCCGGGCGGTGTGACGCGTCGAGTGCGCTGGTGCACGTGGTGGCGGCGCGCGGCGGCGGCGCGGACGGCGTCTTCGTGCTCTACGCGGACCGGGGAATGCCCGACTCCCTCACCGAAAACACCATCGACAAGATCGTCGGGTCCGTCCGCGTCTACCGCCCGTAACGCGAAAGGCCCCGGGCGGCGCCCCGGGGCCTCGCACGCGACCGCTAGGAACCGAAGGTGTCGAGGCCGGCGGAGATGGTCTTGCCGATGGTCTCGATCTCGTCCTCGGTGACGGTGAGCGGCGGCGACACGGCCAGCCCCTTGGCCAGCGGCCGGGTGATGACGCCCAGCTCACGGATCGCCTTGGCGGCCCGGAACGACGCCGTCGGGTCGGCCGCGAGGATCTCCGGCGCCAGCTCGACCGCGCCGAGCAGGCCGATCCCGCCACGCACCTCGGTGACGGCCGGGTGCTCGAGCAGCCCGCTCAGCGTCGCGTACAGCGGGCCCTCCAGCTCCTTGCCGCGCTCCAGCAGCCCGTCCGAGCCGAGGATGTCCAGGTTGGCGAGCGCAGCCGCGGTGACCGTGGGGTGCCCGGAGTACGTGGGCCCGTGCCGGAACGGCCCGCCGCCGGGCGTCCAGAACGGCTCCGAGACCCGGCCGGACACGATCACGCCGCCGAGCGGCAGGTATCCGCTGGTCACGCCCTTGGCGAAGGTGATCATGTCGGGCCGCAGGTTCCACCGCTCAACCCCGAACCAGGTGCCCAGCCGGCCGAAGCCGCAGATCACCGAGTCGGCGACGAACAGCACCCCGTACCGGGCGCAGATCTCCGCGACCTTCTCCAGGTAGCCCTCGGGCGGCGGGTAGAGGCCGCCGGCGCCGATGACCGGCTCGGCGAAGAACGCCGCCACCCGCTCCGGCCCGATCTCCTCGATCGCCGCCGCGAGCTCCTCGGCGTCGTCGTGCGCCACCCGGCTGGTGTCGGTGACCAGGTCACCGAAGCCGGTCCGGTTCGCCGGGATGCCGGTGATGCTGGTGCCCATGCCGTTGCTGCCGTGGTAAGCGTTGCCGCGGCTGATGATGTGCGTGCGCTCCGGCTCGCCCTTGCGGGTCCAGTACTGCCGGGCCAGCTTGGCCGCGGTGTCGATCGACTCGCCGCCGCCGGTGGTCAGGAACACCGTGGCGTCGTCCATCGGGGCCAGCTCGGACAGCCGGGAGGCGAGCCGTTCGGAGGGCTCGTTGGTGTAGTCGTTGAACACGAAGTACGTGTCCAGCTTGCGCATCTGCGCGGCCGCGGCCTCCACGATCTCGGCGCGCCCGTGGCCCACGTTGCAGTACCAGAGGCCGGCGGTGGCGTCGAGGTACCGGCGCCCGTCCGCGTCGAAGACCCACACGCCCTCGGCGCGGTCGACGAGGAACCGTGCCTCCTTGACCTCGGCCTGGTCGGCGAAGGGGTGCCACAGCCGGGTGGTGTCGCTCATTTATCTCCTCCTGGGTCCGCACGTGCCACCTGTCTCACTATCACAGATCCCCGAGCCACCGTGCGCATGCCCCGGTCTCGGCGATCCGGCTTGCCCGGGTTAACGTCCGGGTGGGGGATTCGCCGGGCGAGTGGAGGGGTGTGACATGGAGCGGACGGGTGTCGGCTTTATGGGGATACCGACCGTGCCGGAGATGGTGGCCATCGCGCAGCGCGCCGAGACGCTGGGCTACGAGTCGGCCTGGGTCGCCGAGACGCGGATCGCGCGTGACGCGATCGTCCCGATGACCGCCGACACCGCGGTCCCCCTGTACCTGGGGGTGACGGGCCCGAAGGCGCTCCGGCTCGCGGGCGAGTGCGCCGACGGCGTGCTGCTCAACGGCTTCATGTCCACCGCGTACGTGTCCGACGCGATCCGCCGGATCTCCGACGGCCTACGGGGCTCCGGGCGCGACGTGCCGGACCCGGAGGTCATCGCGATGCTGGTGGTGTCCGTGGACGAGGACGCGGCACACGCCAAGGATCAGGCGCGCCGGCTGCTGGCCACCTACCTGGCGCTCTTCCCGAACGTCGCCGCCGCCACCGGTCTCCCCTCCGAGCAGGTGGCCGGCACGCGCGAGCGGTTCTTCGCCGCGGGCCCGGACGAGGCGGCCCGTACGGTGCCCGACGCGTGGGTCGAGGCGCACACGGTGGCCGGCACCCCGGAGGAGTGCCGGGACCGGATCGCGGAGTACCGGGCGGCCGGTGCGACCACGGCCGTGCTCTGCCCGATCGGTCCCGACCCGATGGCGGCGGTCGAGGCCCTGGCGCCGCGCTGAGGCAGCGAGCTTTCCCGCCCCACCGGCTCAGCGGGGCGGCGGAAGGATGCGGCGGTCCTGCAGCACCGAGAGCCAGTAGGTGAACGTCTCCTCGGTGTCGCGCGCCTCGGTGAACCCCGCCTGCTTGATCTTGACCGTGCTCACGAAGGTGGGAGGCGCCGGCTCGGTCCTCCCGTACGCGAAGGCCAGGTCCGCGTAGTGGTGGGACTCGCCCAGCAGGGCGTCCATGGTGATCGGCCGCAGCCCGTGCTTCGCCACGATCCGGTCCCAGACGCCGGCCTTGGCCGGGAGGAACGTGGCCATCGAGGCCGGTTCGCCGGGGCCGGTCTCGACGCCGAGCGTCTCGGCGAGGGCGGGCCACATGTCGCGCCACTCGAAGACCTCGCCGTTGGTGAGGTTGAAGTGCTGCCCGGCGGCTGCGGGCTCCTCGGCCGCCCAGCGGATCGCGTTCGCGACGAGCCGGGTGTCGACCGCCTCCCAGACCGTGCTGATCCCGCCGGGAAAGGCGAACGGCCGCCCCTCCTCCGCGCAGATCGCGGCGTACGCCCCGATCACCGGTGGCAGGTTCATCGCCACACCGTGGTTGGGGCCGACGATCAGCTGCGGGCGCATGATCGTGACATCGAAGCCGGCCGCGGCGCTCTTCTCCGCGGCGTAATCCTCCTGCAGCCAGTAGAAGTTCGCGTGGTCGTCGCGGGGCTGGGACTCCCGGCCGGGGATCCGCATCGGGTGCACGTGGGCGCCGTAGGCCTTGGTGCCCTGCAGGAGGGTCAGGTGACGGATCGCCGCGACCTCGGTGAGCGGCTCGAGGAGGTTGCGGAGCATGGCCAGGTTGGTGTCCATCTGGTCCCGCTCGGTCCACCCGGGCATCAGGCCGGGCTTCTCGTACAGGGCCGTGTAGACGACGTGCGTCACCGCGCTCAGATCCCGTGCGGCCTCGCGGGCCGCCGCCGCGTCGCGCAGGTCGGCGCGGATATGCCGGAAGGGCCTGGTGCTGAACACCTCGGGTTGGCGCCGGGACAGCGCGATGACGTCCCAGCCGTCGTCGAGGAAGCGGTCGACGCAGGCGGTTCCGACGAGTCCGCTCGCACCGGCGATCAGCACCGTGTTGACCATCGTCGCTCCTCGCGGGATTTCGTCCGCTACGTGTCGGTGGTGGCGGGCTCGATCGACGGTACCGGCCGGTCCGAGGAGGGTACGAGCCGAGGCCCCGCCGGCCCGAACACGGCGCGCGGCTCGGGGAAGAGCACCAGCAGCGCCAGGTAGAACAGCGCGGCGGTGGCCAGGCCCACCAGCAGCGAGATGTCCACGCCGGCGGCCAGCCCACCGAGCGGCCCGACGTACTGGCCGGGCAGGTTCACGAACGTCAGCGCCAGCACCGCCGCCACCAGCCAGGCTCCGGTGCCCCGCCAGTTCCAGCCGTGCGTGAACCAGTACCGCCCGCCCCGCTGCCGGCGGTTGAACACCTGCAGCGCGTCCGGGTCGTACCAGCCGCGCCGCACGAGGTAGCCGATCATCATGATCACCATCCACGGCGCCGTGCAGGTGATGATGAGCGTGGCGAACGTGGAGATCGACTGGGTCAGGTTGGCGGCGAACAGGATCGGGAACGCGCCGAGCACACAGGTGACGAACGTGTTGGCGCCGCCGAACGCCACGCGGAACAGGTCCAGCGGCCGGGCCGTACGCTCGGCGTCCGGGATGCGCTCCACGCCGCGCCGCTCGACCTCGGTGACGGGCGGCGGCGGTTCCGTCGCCGGCGCGGCGGGCGCCCGGGTCATGGCGTCTCCTTCAGCGCGAGCAGGCTGACCAGGTCGTACGTGATGTGCGCGGCGGCCACCGCGGTGATCTCCGCGTGGTCGTACGCGGGGGCGACCTCCACCACGTCCGCGCCGATCAGGTTCGTGCCGGCCAGGCCGCGCAGGATGTCCAGCAGCTCCCGGCTCGTCAGCCCGCCCGCCTCGGGGGTGCCGGTGCCGGGCGCGTGCGCGGGGTCGAGCACGTCGACGTCCACGGACACGTACAGCGGCCGGTCCCCCACCCGCTGCCGCAGGATGTCGATCACCTCGTCCGGGCCGCGCCGGCCGACGTCGGAGGCGGTGAGCACGCCGAACCCGAGCCGGCGGTCGTCGGTGAGGTCCTTGGCCGCGTACAGCGGGCCGCGGGTGCCGACGTGGCAGATCGCCTCGGTGTCCAGCAGGCCCTCCTCGGCGGCGCGGCGGAACGGCGTGCCGTGCGTGTAGGCGGCGCCGAAGTACGTGTCCCAGGTGTCCAGGTGCGCGTCGAAGTGCAGCAGCGCGACCGGGCCGTGCCGGCGGGCGAGCGCGCGCAGCGCCGGCAGCGCGATCGTGTGGTCGCCGCCGATCGTCACCGGGCGGGCGCCCGTGGCGGTGAGCTCGGTGATGCCCTCGTCGATCGCCTCGACGGCCTCGCCGATGTCGAACGGGTTGGCGGCGATGTCGCCCGCGTCCGCGACCTGCACGCCGTCGAACGGGGCGACCTCCAGCGCCGGGTTGTACGGGCGGAGCAGCCGGCTCGCCTGCCGTACGGCCTCCGGCCCGAACCTGGCGCCCGGCCGGTACGACACCCCGGTGTCGAACGGCACCCCCACGACGGCGATGCCGCACCGCTCCACCTGGTCCCGCCGCGGCAGCCGGGCGAACGTGGCGGGCCCGGCGAACCGCGGCACGCGCGTGGAGTCGACGGGACCGACCGGGCCGGGGTCGGGAGGCAGGGGCATCATGGCGGCACACCTTCGCTGTCGGCGGGCTGGGTCGGAGGGCCGGTGGAGCGGGCCCGTGGATCGGCGTCACAGTGTGCGCGGCCTGCCGGAATGCGGCAATCGTGGTCGCCACGAAGCCGTACGGTGATCGTTGTGGCCATCGACAAGCTGACGGTGGAGGACCTGCTCTCCTTCCCCGCCCTGCAACTGTGGGTGATGGCGGGCGAGGAGGGTCTCGGCCGCTCCGTCTCCTGGGCGCACGTCAGCGAGCTCGCCGACCCGGCACCCTGGCTGCTCGGCGCGGAGCTGCTCATGACGACCGGCATCGCCATCCCCGAGTGGGCGGAGGCGCAGCGGGCGTACGTGGAGCGGCTGGACGACGCCGGGGTCGCGGCCCTCGCCGTCTCCGCCCAGCTGCACGTGCCCCCGCTGCACGACGCGTTCTTCGCCGCGGCGGACGAGCGCGGGCTGCCCGTCCTGGAGGTGCCGCTGTCCGTACCGTTCATCGCGATCTCGCAGGAGGTCGCGGCGGCGAGCGGAGACCATCGGGGCGCCAGGGTGGGCGCGCAGCTGCAGGTCTTCGGCGCGCTGCGCTGGCTGGCCGCCGAGGATCTCGACTCCGCCACGCTCTTCCGGCGCCTGGAACGGCTCTCCGGCTACGCGGTACGGCTGTGCACGCCGGAGGGCCGCCCGCTGCTGCCCGGCGTCGACGTCCCCGACCCCGCCCTGCTGCCGGCGTCGCCCGACGCGCCCCCCACCATCCCCGGCGGCTTCGTGCTGCCCGTGCCCGCGCCCGGCGGCCCGGCCGGGTTCCTCGTGGCCCAGGAGCGGGAGGGTGCCCGTCCCGCCGGGCTCGCCGTGGTCCAGCACATCGCGACCGTCGCGGCGTTCCAGGTCGCGCAGGTACGGCACGAGCGCGAGTCGCTGCGCCGGGTGGGCGCGGAGACCCTCGCCGAGCTGCTGCGCGACGCGCTCGACCCGGCGGCCGCGGAGCGCCGGCTGGCCCGGCACGGCATCGCGGGCGAGGCGGTGCTGCTCGTCGTCCGCGGCGTGTCCGAGGCGCCGCTGATCAGGGCGCTGGACACCCGCCCGCACCTGATCCTGGGCCGCGGCGACGACCAGTGGCTGCTCGGCCCGCCGGAGCTCGCCGAGGTGGTCGCGGCGCTGCCGGGCGTCGCGGCCGGGGTGAGCCGCACCTTCCTCCCCGGCGGCGGTTCCCGGGTGGCGCAGCGGGAGGCGCTGTGGGCGGTGTCGCGCGCGGCGGCGACCGGCCGGCCGCTGCTGCGGTACGACGACGACAGCACCGCCCGCTGGCTGCCCGGCGACACCGCCGTGCTGCGCGCCCTCGTCGACGAGGTGCTGGGCGCGGCGCTGCGGTACGACGCCGAGCACGGCACCCACCTCGTCGCCTCGGCCCGTACCTGGATGGAGCGGGACCGGCGCACCGACGCGGCCGCGGCCGCGCTGCACGTGCACCCCAACACGCTCGCCTACCGGCTGCGCCGCTTCGCCGCGCTCACCGGCCGCGACCTCGCCTCCACCGACGGCTTCGCGGAGGCCTGGCTCGCGGTCCGCGCCGCGAGCCGCCTCGGCGTGCTCGACTAACCGAGTCGGAGGACCAGCCGAGCCGGAGCAGCGGCCGGGCCCTAGGCGAGCCGGGGCACGGCGTCCCGCAGCGCCCGGGTGTACGGGTGCTCGGGCTCGGCCAGCACGGCGTCCGCCGGGCCGGACTCGACGACCCGCCCGTCCTTCAGCACGTGCGCGGTCTCGCAGAGCCGGTCCACGATGGCCAGGTTGTGGGTGATCGGCAGGTAGCCCAGGCCGTGCTCCTCACGCAGCCGTACCAGCAGGTCGAGGATCCTGGCCTGCACGGTCACGTCCAGCGCGCTCGTCGGCTCGTCCAGCACGAGCAGCGGGGCCGTACGGCCAGTGCGCGGGCGATGACGACCCGCTGCCGCTGCCCGCCGACAGCTCGTGCGGGCGGCGGCGCGCCAGCTCCGGTTCGAGGCCCACGTCGGCGAGCAGATCGGCCACGCCCGGCGCCGGGCCGGCACCGGGACGGCGCACCCGCAGCGCCTCGGCGATGGAGGCACCGGCGCTCATCCGCGGGTCCAGCGCCTCGCTGCCGTCCTGGAAGACGGGCTGCACGTGCGCCCGGTACGCGGCCCGTCCCGCCCGGCCCAGCCGGGCGAGGTCGGTGCCGTCGAACCGTACGGCGCCGCCGGCGGGCCTGATCAGGCCGAGCAGCGCCCGGGCGATCGTGGTCTTGCCGGAGCCGCTCTCCCCGATCAGCGCGACCCCGCGCGGCTCGTCCGGCAGCGCCAGCGACACCCCGCGCACCACGGTGTGCCGCCCGTAGGCCAGCGTCAGATCCTCCGCGTCCAGCATGTCAGCCTCCGATGGCGGGGACGGCGGCGAGCAGTTCCCGGGTGTAGGCGTCGGCGGGGTCGCTGAGCACGCGGGCGGCCGGGCCGGACTCCATCACCCGCCCCGCCCGCATCACCACGACGTGGTCGGCGATCCGGGAGACCAGGGCGAGGTCGTGCGAGACGAACACCAGCCCCATGCCGTACTCGGCGCGCAGCCGGCCGAGGAGCTCGACCACGGCCGCCTGCACGGTGACGTCGAGCGCGCTCGTGGGCTCGTCCGCGAGCAGCACCTCGGCGCGGAGCGCCACCGCGAGCGCGATGGCGAAGCGCTGCGCCTGGCCGCCGGAGACCTGGTGCGGGTAGCGCCGCAGCAGTTCCTCGTCCAGCAGTACCGCGCGCATCGCCTTCCGGGCCCGCTCGCGCGCGTCGCCTCCGGTGACGCCGTGCCGGGCGAGCGCCAGCCGCATCAGCCGGCCGAGCCGCATCGTCGGGTTCAGGCCCGGCGACGGGCCAGCTCGCCGGGGCGGGCAAGCATCGCACCTCCTTCGGGTCCGCCCCCGCCGGACTCGTTCGGTGTGACCTCGAGCACTTTATTGGATGCGGCATCCAAGAAGCTGGAACCTGTTACAGAAATGAACGCTTCGGCGACGCTCGGGTGCGGCCCATGGTGGCCCCTGACCACAAGCGGACGCAGCTCAACCTGGGATTCTGCCGCCATCGAACCGTACGGAAGGGGACGTTCCATGTCTTTCGCCCCGGCGAGCAGCGACGTACGTTGGTCCTAAGATGCCGTCGGGACGGAGTCCTGCCCGCGGCGCCATCGCGAGCGTCCCCAGGAGGGAAGCCATGGCGAACGGAAACCGAGGCGTCGTCTATCTGGGCCCGGGCAAGGTGGCAGTCGAGGATCTCGACTACCCGGCGCTCGAGCTCGCCGAACAGAACGGCCGCAAGCTGCGGCACGGCGTCATCCTCAAGGTCATCGCCACCAACATCTGCGGCTCCGACCAGCACATGGTACGCGGGCGCACCACCGCGCCAGCCGGGCAGACGCTCGGTCACGAGATCACCGGTGAGATCGTCGAGGCCGGTCCGGACGTGGAGTTCGTGAAGGTCGGCGACATCGTCAGCGTGCCGTTCAACATCGCGTGCGGCCGCTGCCGCAACTGCAAGGAGCGCAACACCGGGGTCTGCGAGAACGTCAACCCGGCGCGGGCCGGGGCCGCGTACGGCTACGTGGACATGGGCGGCTGGCGCGGCGGGCAGGCGCAGTACGTGACGGTCCCGTACGCGGACTTCAACCTGCTCAAGATCCCGGCCGACCGGGACACCGCGATGGCCAAGATCCGTGACCTGGCCATGCTGTCGGACATCTTCCCGACCGGGTACCACGGCGCGTACACCGCGGGCGTGACCACGGGCTCCACCGTGTACGTGGCAGGGGCCGGGCCCGTCGGCCTGGCCTGCGCGACGTCGGCCCTGCTGCTCGGCGCCGCCGTGGTGATCGTGGGCGACATGAACGCGGAGCGACTGGCTCAGGCCCGGAGCTTCGGCTGCGAGACCCTCGACCTGTCCCAGCACGACGACGTGGCGGAGCAGATCGAGAACGTCCTCGGCGTGCCCGAGGTGGACGCGGCCGTCGACTGCGTGGGCTTCGAGGCGCGCGGGCACGGGCCGGAGGGCTCGGCCGCCGAGCAGCCCGCGACCGTGCTGAACTCGCTCATGGACATCACCCGCGCCGCGGGCCGGCTCGGCATTCCCGGCCTGTACGTGACCGGCGACCCCGGCGCTCCCGACGAGAACGCCAAGGTCGGCCGGCTCGGCCTGCGCATCGGCCTGGGCTGGGCCAAGTCGCAGACCTTCACCACCGGGCAGTGCCCGGTGATGAAGTACAACCGCGGCCTGATGATGGCGATCCTGCACGACCGGGTGCAGATCGCGCGGAACGTCAACGCCACCGTCATGCCGCTCGACCAGGCGCCGGAGGGCTACGCCGACTTCGACCGCGGCGCCGCCAAGAAGTACGTCCTCGACCCGCACGGTCAGCTCGCCTGAGCTGTTTGGCCGGGCCCCTGGTGACGCCGCGGCGTCACCAGGGGTAGGTGCCGCCCTGCTCGCTGAGGAAGACGCCGTTCGGCCATGCGCCGGAGCGGGTGACCTGGTCCGCGATGCGTTCGCCGCCTTGGGCCGCGGTGTCGGTGCCGGCGTGGTCGTTCAGGTCGGTGGCGCAGAAGCCCGGGGAGACCGCGTTGACCCGGATCGGCGTGTCCGCGAGCTCGGCGGCGTAGATCAGGGTGATCGCGTGCAGCGCCGCCTTGGTGGAGTTGTACGGCAGCAGCGCCGCGTATCGCCGTCCGATCCGCTCCGGGTGGGTCAGGAAGTCCATGGTGCCGAGGCCGCTGCCCACGTTGGCGATGCGGCCGGCGTCCGAGCGGCGCAGTAGCGGCAGCATCGCGTTGATGACCGCGATGACGCCGAACACGTTGGTCTCGTACACGCTCCGGATCAGGTCCAGCGGCAGCGTGCTCGGCGGGTCCATGGTCCCGCCGGTGATCGCCGCGTTGTTGACGAGGATGTCGAGCCGGCCGGACCGGTCCTCGACGGTCCGGGCGGCGGCCGCGACGGTCGCCGGGTCGGTGACGTCCAGGCGGACGTACCTGACGTCGAGGCCCTCCGCGCGTAGCGTCACCTCGGCCTTGGTGCCCCGCTCCGGGTCCCGTGCGCCCAGGTGGACGGTGTGCCCGGCGGCGCCGAGGGCGCGCGCCGTCTCGAATCCGATGCCCTGGTTCGCGCCGGTGATCAGCGCGATGCGTGGTTCGCTCATGCCGTTCAGGCTGTACGCCGGCCGGCCGGGGCGGGAGAGCACCGCCGAGGGACCCCGGTCCTCCGGTACGTGCGGGCGCGGCGGGCGGGGTGGGACGGACGGTCCTCGGGTACGTGCGGGCACGGCCGGTGAGGGTGGGATCGACGGTCCCTGGTTGCGGCGTGGCCCGCGCGGCATGCTGGAGTGGTGAACCAGGCCGACCCATCCGAGCTGGCCGGATTCCTGCGCAGCCGCCGCGCCGCGGTGCGCCCGTCGGACGTCGGGCTGCCCGGGGGCGGCGGCGCCGTACGCCGGGCCTGCGCCGCGAGGAGGTCGCCCGGCTGGCGGGGATGTCCGTCGACTACTACGTCCGGCTGCTCGCCGGGGCGCTGCCGGTGATCGCGGTGCTGCGGCGGCGCCCGCCGCGGATCCCGGACCGGGTCCACGCCTGGGCGTACATCGGGCTGCTCACCGTGGTCGTGATCGCGATGCTGCCGCTGGGCTAGGGCGCGCCGGTCTGGGCAGGAACCGAGCGGCCCAGGCAGAATCAGGGGGTATGAGACATCTGGGCATCCTCGCGCACAGTGTGGAGGGCGCGGCGCTGTGCCTGCGCGCGTTCGCGCAGCAGGGCTTCCGCGAGCTGGGACCGGACGACCACCCGGACGTGACGCTGGACTGCATCCCGCTGGCCCGGAGCATGCCGGCCTGGGAGGCGGACGACTACGACGCCGTACGGGCCATCCTCGCCGAGAGCGTACGGCGGCTCGCCGCGGCCGGCGCGGACTTCTTCGTCTGCCCGGACAACACCGCGCACCTCGCGCTGGAGCGGCCCGGCCCGGACCTGGCCCTGCCCGGCCTGCACATCACCGAGGTGGTGGCGGACCAGGCCGCCGCCGAGGGCCGTACCAAGGTCGGCGTGCTCGGCACCAAGTGGACCATGGAGGGCCCGCTCTACCCGCGCTCGCTGGAGGCCCGCGGCATCGCGGCGGAGTCCCCGCCGCCGGAGGACCGGGCCGTCGTGCACCGGATCATCCTCGAGGAGCTGGTGAACGGCGAGTTCCGCGAGGAGTCCCGGAAGGAGTACGTCCGCGTCATCGAACGCCTGGCCGCCCGCGGCTGCGACGCCGTGGCCCTGGTCTGCACCGAGATCCCCCTGCTCATCACCCCGGACGTCTCCCCGCTCCCCACCCTCGACTCCACCCGCCTCTGCGCCGCGGCCGCCTTCGCCACCGCCACGGACCGCACTCCCCTTCCCACCTGGGCGGGAGGCCCGATCGGCTGAGATACCCGCCGGTCAGAGCTTGCGGCCGAGGTCGGCGGCGGTGGAGCGGAGCACGGAGGAGGAACGTCTCGCACATCTCGGTGAGCGTGGTGACCCCGGGGCGGGCGCCCCCTACTTCAGCAGGGCGCGGCTGAGGATGAGGCGCTGGACCTCGCTGGTGCCCTCGTAGATGGTGGTGATGCGCGCGTCGCGGTAGAGGCGCTCGGCCTCGACGCCGCGGATGAAGCCGGAGCCGCCAAGGATCTGTACGGCCCGGCCGGTGTTGCGCACCGCCGCCTCGCTGGCGAACAGCTTCGCCATGGAGGCGCCGGGCCCCGCCGGTGCGCCCGCATCGAGCAGTTCGGCCCCGTGCCGGAGCAACTGCCGGGCGGCCGTGTAGTCGGTGAGCATGTCGGCGAGGCTGAACCCGACGGCCTGGAAGGAGTACGGATGCGGGGATCTCGGCCGTGGCGTGCAGGAGAAGGACGGCGGCGGTGGCGGGGCGCTCGGGCCATAGGTCGGAGACGACGCTGGTGCCCCTAAAGACACCGGCGAGGACGGTGTCGTCCGGCAGAACGTCCAGAGCATGCCGGGCCCGCTCCATCACCGCCGGCCAGCCGACCCGGTCCACCAGCTGGAACCCCTGGTCGAGGGTGGACGCGGCCTCCCCGCCGTAGAGGTCGGGCGTGACGACCTCATGCCCGGCGTCCCGCAGTCGCTCGGTGGCGAGGAGTTCGGCAGCGCGCAGGCCAAGGACGGAGTGGAAGAGCGCGATATGAGCCATGACGCAATCGTCCCGTCCGAGGTTCCAGGGCGCCAGGTGACCCCGGATGTGGCGGTGACCGGCACATTCGAAAGACGGGTCTGACCATTCCTGGGGGTTGGTCATGGCGTTGGGGCCGGGGCGGATGTGGCGCCGGGGCCGGGGAGGAAGCGCCCGGTGCGGTCCCCGGCCACCGCCCCGTCGACGGCGATCGGCTCGCCGCGGAGGTACGTCCGTACGGCCCGCCCGGTCACCCGCCGCCCCGCGTACGGAGACCACCCCGCCTTGGACCGCACGTCCGCGTCCCGCACCGTCCACTCCGCTCCCGGATCCACCAGCACGAGGTCGGCGTCGGAGCCCGGGAGCAGCGCACCCTTGCGCGGCCACAGGCCGTACGTCCGGGCGGGCGTCTCGGCGTAGACGCGCGCGATGTCCTCGTACGACAACCGTCCGCGGGCGGCCGCGTCCAGCAGCAGCGGGAAGGTGGTGTCCAGCCCGGGCAGCCCGAAGTGCACGTCCCAGATGTCGCCGGACCGCTTCTGCGCCAGCGTGGAGGGCGCGTGGTCGCTGGAGATGTGCGTGAGCACGCCGTCCCGGAGCAGCCGCCACATGCGGTCCTCGTCGCCGGGCACGCGCGCCCGTGCCGGCGGGGTGAACTTGCGCAGCGCCCCGTGCTCGTGCACCTCGTCCTCCCTGAGCAGGAAGTACTGCGGGCATGACTCGGCGGCCAGCGGTGCGCCCCGGCCCCGCTCGGCGGCCACGTAGCCCGCCACGTCCGGGTTGCTGACGTGCGCGACCGATGCGCGCGCCCCGGTCAGCCGTACGAGCAGGGCGGCCGACGCGGCCGCCACGAGCTCCGCGTCGCGGTCGCGCCACTCCAGCACCAGGCCGTTGTCCGTACGGCCCTGGGCCCGCAGCTCCCGCTCGGCGGCCTCGGTGATCGACTCGTCCTCGCAGTGCATCAGCGTCATCGCGCCCGCGTACGCCGCCGCGGTGAGGTGGGCACGGAGTGCGGCCGCGTCGTGGCCGGGGACGCCGTGGGTGGTGCAGGTGAAGAGCTTGAAGAACGTCACCCCGGCCGCCCAGAGCGGCGCCACCGCCGCAGCCGAACCGGGCCAGGCGTGCGCGGCCAGGCCGAAGTCGACGTGGGACCGTCCGCGCAGGTGGGCGCGCTTGTCCCGCAGGTCGTCCGCGGTCCGGACGGGGCGACCGTGGGAGTGTTCGACGATCGTCGTCACGCCCGCGACCGCGGCGGCCGAGGTGCCCGAGGGGAAGTCCTCACGGTCGGTGGCGCCCGGGTCCATCAGGTGCACGTGCGTGTCGACGCCGCCCGGCAGCAGCAACAGGCCGGAGGCATCGACGGTCTCCCGTGCCGCCGGCCGGCCCGCTCCGACGGAGGCGATCACGCCGTCGGCGACGGCCACGTCCGCCCGGCGGCGGCCGCGTGGGGTGACGACGGTGGCCCCGGTGATCAGCAGGTCGGCGTCCGGCATGGCGTCCTCCGCATCAGGTGGCCGATGAGCCCGCCCCCTTGATCCCACGCGTGGCGATCAAGGGGAAGCCCTTCGGCCGCGGAGCGCCCGCCGAAGCCCGGTCCTAGCCCGCCTGGGCGTGGCTCGCCGAGCCCCGGACGTGCAGGCCGCCGAGGAGTTCCCGGGTCGCCTCGGTCACCGCCTCCACCGCCTCGTCGAACACGGCCTGGTTGTGCGGGGCGGGGGCGCGGAACCCCGAAATCTCCCGCACGTACTGCAGCGCGGCTGCACGCATGTCTTCTCACTGACCTCGGGCGTCATCGGCGGCCGGATCGTCTTGATCGATCTGCACATGCCTCCGGTGTGCCCTCCGGGTACGACACCGCCCCGGCCGGAGGAGGCCGGGGCGGTGGTGCCTGGATCGGCCGGGGCCGGGTGGGTCAGCGGAGCCGGGGCAGCACCTCGTCGCGGTAGAAGTCGAAGAAGCCCTCCTGGTCCGGCCCGATCTGGCTGACGTACACCTCGTCGTACCCGGCGTCCACGTACTGCTGGAGCGCCTTGGCGTGCACCTCCGGGTCCGGGCCGCACGGCGTCTGCGATGCCATCCGCTCCTCGCTGACCAGCTCGGTCAGCTCGTCGAAGTGCCGGGGCAGCGGCAGCAGCTGGGCCGCCTCACCGGAGAGCGCGAGGTTGGCCCAGAGCCGGTGCGCGGTCTTCCGCGCCTCCCCCTCGTCCGGCCCCCAGCACGCCTTGGCCCCACCCTGGATGGGCTTGCCCTCGCCCCCGGAGGAACGGAACGTCCGCAGCAGCTCCGCGTCGGGCTTCATGCAGATGAAGCCGTCCGCGATCCGCCCGGCGAGCTTGGCCGACTTCTCCCCGAACCCGGACATGAAGATCGGTGGCGGCTCGTCCGGCAGCGTGTAGAGGCGTGCGGTGTCCAGCTCGTAGTGCCGGCCCCGGTGCGTGACGAGCTCGCCCCCGAACAGCCGCCGGACCAGCCCGACCGCCTCCTCCAGCATGTCCAGCCGCTCCTCCGCGGGCGGCCAGCGAGAGTCGATGATGTGCTCGTTCAGCGCCTCCCCGGTGCCCACGCCGAACACGAAACGCCCGTCCAGGAGCGCCGCGCTCGTCGCGGCGGCCTGGGCGAGGATGGCCGGGTGGATCCGGACCAGCGGGCAGGTCACCGCCGTCGTCACCGGCAGGTCCGTGGTCTGCGAGATCGCCCCGATGACGGACCACACGAACGGGCTCTCGCCCTGGCGGTCGAGCCACGGATGGAAGTGGTCGGAGATCCACAGCGCCTCGAAGCCGGCACGCTCCGCGAGGCGCGCCTGACGGACCAACTCGGCGGGCCCGTGCTCCTCGCTGGCGAGAAAGTAGCCGAATCGCGTCATACCAGCGGCCTACCCCCGCTGGCCGGGGCAAACGTTACTCCGAGCGGGAGCGGGCAGAGGCAGGATGGGAGGTGCACTCGATGACGACCGTTCACGACCGGCTTCGTGTACGACGGCCGCTACCGCGCACGTCGGTGCCGGATACCGTACGGGTCGCGGCGACCGCGCTGGCGCCCACCATCGCCCGCGGGGTGCTGGCCCGCCGGCCCGCCGCGGTGGCGCTCGCCGAGCGGTTCGACGCCGACCGCCGCGCCGGGCGGCTGCTGCGCCGGCTCCGTACGCGGTACGGGTCCGGCCCGCTCCGGCTGCGCGTGCCCGGGCGCTCGCTGGCCCTCGTACTGTCGGCCACGGACGTGGAGCGGGCGCTGACCGGCACACCCACCCCGTTCAGCGCCGCAGCCTGGGAGAAGCAAGCCGCGCTCGGACAGTTCGAGCCGAACGGCGTGCTCGCGTCGACGGGCCCCGAGCGGGCCGACCGGCGCCGGTTCAACGAGGACGTGCTGGACACGCCGGAGACCGTGCACGACCTCGCCGAGTCCTTCGCCACGGTGGTGGAGGAGGAGGCGGCGATCCTGCTCGGCCGCGTCGCGCGGACGGGCGGACTGGCCTGGCCGGAGTTCCGAATCGTCTGGTGGCGGGTGATCCGGCGGGTCGTGCTCGGCGACGCGGCCCGGGACGACTCCGAGGTCAGCGACATGCTCACCCGGCTGCGGATGCACGCCAACTGGGGGCCCGCGTGGCCCCGCCGTGACGCGCTGCGCCGGCGGTTCCGTACGCGGGTGCAGTCGTATCTGGACGCCGCCGAGCCGGGCTCGCTCGCGGCCGCGGCCGCGCGGGCGCCGGTGACGGACCGTACGGACCCGGCGGACCAGATGCCGCAGTGGCTGTTCGCCTTCGAACCCGCGGGGATGGCCGCGTTCCGTGCGCTCGGGCTGCTCGCCACGCACCCGGAACAGGCGGAACGCGCGCACGCCGAAGCGGCCGAGGACGGCCTGGACCTCCCGTACCTGCGCGCCTGCGTGCAGGAGGCCGTACGGCTGTGGCCCACCACGCTTGTGCTGCTGCGGGAGAGCACCACCGAGACCGAGTGGGAGGACGGGGTGCTGCCCGCGGGGACCGGGCTGATCATGCTGACCCCGTTCCTGCAGCGTGACGAGGAGCGGTTGCCGTACGCGGACGTGTTCACGCCGCGCATCTGGCTGGATGGGACGGCCCAGGCCAACTGGTCGCTGATGCCGTTCAGCGGTGGGCCCGCCGAGTGCCCCGGCCGCAACCTCGTACTGCTGGTCACGAGCCTGTTCCTGGCCCGGCTGCTGCGGAGTCACGAGTACCGTCAGGCGGCCGGGCGGTCGCTGGCGCCGGATCGTCCGCTGCCGCGCACCCAGAGCCCGTTCCGGCTACGGCTGCGCGCCCGCCCGTGGTCTGCTACAACGTCTCCGTGGACGAGCTTCGCTGGGCCATGACCTGGGAGATCGATCTCACCGATCCGGACGGGCCGCACGGGCTGGTGGTGGACCGGAACGGCCGCGGCGTCTGAAGGGACGGGTCGTAGGATCCGGCTGTCACCGTCGTTCCTGGAGGCATCCGTGATCGTCTTGGCGCACATCTCCGACACCCATCTCGACGAGGGCGCCCAGGCCCATGGCCGCGCCGAGGCCATGATGCGCCATCTGGCCACGATGACCGGGATCGACGCGGTCGTGCACACCGGCGACGTGACCGACCATGGCACGCTGAGCGAGTACGCCGAGGCGGCGAAGGTGCTGACCGGTCCGTACCCGGTGCTGCACTGCCCCGGCAACCACGACCGGCGCGGGCCGTACCGCGAGGGCCTGCTCGGTGAGGACGCCGAGGATGGGCCGATCGACCGGCTGCACCGGGTGACCGGGCGGGACGGTACGGAGGCGCTGATCGCCATGTGCGACAGCACGGTCCCGGGCGAGCCGCACGGGCGTCTCGGTGATGCCACGCTGGCCTGGCTCGACGACGCCCTGCGCGGTGCGCCGGCCGGCGTGCCGATGCTGGTGGGCTTCCATCATCCGCCGCTCGAGCTGGGCATCCCGTACGTCGACGGGATCCGGCAGGTCGACGCCGAGCGGCTCGCCGAGGTCGTCTGGTCGCATGCGAACGTGGCGGGGATCCTCTGCGGGCACGCGCACACGCCCGCGGTCATGCGGTTCGCCGGGGTGCCGCTCGCGGTGGCGGGCGGAGTGGTGAGCACGCTGCGGCTGCCGTACGAGCCGGATGCGGAGGCGATCGTGGATCTGGCGGCCCCGCCCGTCGTGTCCCTGCACCTGCTCGGCGGGGACGCCGAGCGCGGGTGGTCGCTCATCACCCACCACCGCGCCGTCACGCTGCCCTGAGCGCCGCCGGGGTCAGGTGCTGAACCAGCCGGGGGCGTCGAGGCGGAGGACGTCGGCCGGGGTGACCTTGCGGAGGTCCTCCTCCAGCGCGCGGAGGCGGCCGGCGCCGAGGATGCCGGACCATCGAGTCGCCGCCGGGTGATCGTCAGGTGGGGGTGAGGCCGGCCTGGTCGGGGACGACTCGGGGGAGGCCGCGGAGCCAGTCGTCGAGGGCGGTGGGCCACCAGCGGCCCGCGCCGAGGCCGCGCAGGGCGTCGGCGACCGCGGCCGGTACGGACGGTGCCGGCACCACCCGGGCCGGTGCGGCCCCGGCGAGCACGCCGAGCCACCAGTGGCGCTGCGTCTCCGGTAGCTCATCCGGGTCCAGCAGCACGTAGTAGTCCGGCAGCAGCACCCGCTCGGCGCGCAGGTCGGCGAGGGCGGCCTCGATCGCGACCTCAAGGCCGCCGACCGGGGCCGTCTGGTCGAAGTACCCCACCCAGGCGTCGCCCAGGTCGCGCAGCGGGTCGGCGTCGTGCACCACGTACGTCGCCGAGGACCGCGCGACCACCTCGGTGAGGTCGGCGGGGGCGCGCTCGCCGCGGGCGATGGCCCGGACGTTGGGCAGGCCGTCCAGGCCCGCGATCACCTCCGGGGCCCGCTCCCCAGCCACCACGACCACCGTGCTGCTCAGCCGTCGCATGCGGAAATCCTACGGTCCGCGCGGTCAGGAGGCCTGATCGGCCACGTTGGCGCGGAGGCGGGTGAGCAGGTCGCCGAGACGGGCGACGTCTTCCTCGGAGAGGCCGTCACGGATACGGCGGTCGAAGGCGGTGACCACCTCACGGAGGCGGAGGAACAGGGCGTCGCCCTCGGCGGTCAGCTCGACGAGGTGGACCCTCCGGTTGTCCGGATGCCGCCGCCGCGTCACCAGGCCGACCGACTCCATGGCGTTCAGGTGGTGGGTGAGCGTCGCGCCCCGGATGCCGACCGCGTCGGCGAGCTCCCGCTGGTTCGCCACCTGCCTGCTCTTCAGCGTGATCAGCACGAGCCACATGGGCTGCGACCCCCCGGCCGCGACCAGGGCGTCGTCGAAGGCCCGGCCGAGGATCTTCGCTGTGCGCGTGAGCTGGCGGCCGATCGGCTCGCGTACGGGCCTTCCCATGATCAGGACTCTACCAATCGCAGCATCGATATCTAACCCTTTGACATCTAACGCTTAGGATTCTAACGTAAGTCGCATGAACGAGCCATTGATGAGCGGAAAGGTCGCCCTCGTCGCCGGCGCCAGCAAGGGCATCGGCGCGGTGACCGCCCAGGCGTTCGCCGCCGCCGGGGCCGCGGTCGTGATCGGCGCCCGCAACCTCGACGCCCTCGAGGCGGTCGCGGGCGAGATCAAGGCCGCCGGCGGCGAGGCGCTCGCGGTCCGTACCGACGTCAGCGACGAGACCTCGACGCGCGCGCTCGTCGACCGCGCCATCGACACCTACGGCCGGCTCGACGCCGCGTTCAACAACGCCACCGACGGGCCCCTCCCCACTCCCCTGGCCGACATCTCCGTCGCGGAGTTCGACCAGGGCATCGCCACCAACGTCCGCGGCACCTTCCTCGGCATGAAGTTCCAGATCGAGGCGATGCTGCGCAGCGGCGGCGGCTCCATCGTGAACATGGCCTCCATCGCCGGGCTGAGCGCCACAACGAACCTGGCGGCGTACGTGGCCGGCAAGTCCGGGATCATCGGGCTCACCAAGGTGGGCGCGCTCGACTACGCCGACCGGGGCATCCGGGT
The DNA here is from genome assembly GCA_009380095.1 of Streptosporangiales bacterium. Classification (GTDB taxonomy): domain Bacteria; phylum Actinomycetota; class Actinomycetes; order Streptosporangiales; family Streptosporangiaceae; genus WHSL01. The sequence goes on from WHSL01000095.1 coordinate 19,921, forward strand.
CAACGTCGTGGCGCCGGGGCCGATCCTCACCGAGGGCCTGGCGGCCGCGGGGCCCGAGATCCAGCGGCTCGCCGCCGGTTCCGTACCGATGCGGCGTGTGGGTGCCGCGTCCGAGGTCGCCGACGTGGTGTTGTGGCTGTGCTCGCCCGCCGCGTCGTACGTGACGGGGGCCGTGATCCCGATCGACGGGGGCCAGTCCGCCGGCAACAAGCCGCCGCAGATGTTCCGTAAGGGCGAGGGCATGCGCCCCGCCGGTTCGAGTCCGACAGAGGAGCGTGGAGCATGAGCACCGAGACCGAGATCAAGGAGGTCGGCGCGCGCTGGGCGGCGGCCGAGCTCACGGGCGACACGGCGGTCCTGGATGAGCTGGCCGCGCCGGAGTTCCGGCTGATCGGTCCGTTCGGGTTCGTCCTCGACCGGGACCAGTGGCTGGAGCGGTACCGCGGTGGCAGGCTCGTCAACACCGAGTTCTCCTGGGACGACGTCGAGGTGCGCGACTTCGGGGGTGTCGCGGTCGCGATCGGCATGCAGAACCAGAAGACGACGTACGACGGCCACCCGAACGACGGCGGGTTCCGCGTCTCGCACGTGTTCGTCCGCGAAGGCGAGCGCTGGCGGCTGGTGCACGTTCAGCTCAGCCTCGGCTCGCCCCCCGGCCCACCAGCCTGAGGCCCACCCGCCTGAAGCCGGCCGTCCGAGGCCCCGGCCAGCCAGGCGGCGTACGGCTCAGAGGTCGCGGCGCATGGAGGTGCGGGGCCAGCGGTCCAGGCCGTGCGCGGCCTCGGCGGCGCGGATCTCGCGCAGGCCGGGGGTGATCTCCTCGGGGGCGAGGGGGCGGAAGCCGAGCCGCCGGTAGTACGGGCCGTTCCACGGCACGTCGGTGAAGGTGGTCAGGGTGAGTGCGGGGATCCCGCGGGCCTTCGCCCAGCCGGCCACGTGCTCGATCAGCGCCCGGCCGACGCCGCGCCGGGCGTGCTCGGCGTGCACCGAGACCTGCTCGATGTGCAGGGCGCCGTCCACCAGGCCGGCGATGAGGTACGCCACGGGCTGGCCGCCGTCCGCCGCCGTGGCCACCCACGCTCGGCCGTCGGCCACGTAGCCCCGCAGCGCCTGCTCCGATGGCGGCTCGTCCTCGGCGATGGCGGTCATGCCGATGGCGACGAAGGCCTGCCCGGCGGAGCGTTCGATCTCCCGCAGCCACGGGATGTCGGCCTCGGACGCGGTACGGATCACGTTGGGCTCCGCCACCCCTCCTCCTCCACCGGCCGGATCAGGCTCATTCCCCACCCTATATCTATAGGCGTTGACTTATATAAGTCTGGACCGGTACGTTCCTCTCGTGCACGCCTTCGATGTGCTCGGCGACCCGGTCCGGCGTCGCATCCTCGAGTTGCTGGCCGA
>WHSL01000326.1 GCA_009380095.1 Streptosporangiales bacterium
ACGCGCAGCGCATCATGGACGCCACCGTCGACTACGCCAAGACCCGCCGCCAGTCCGGCCGCACAATCGGCGAGTTCCAACTGGTCCAAGGCCTGGTCGCCGACTCCCAGGCCGAGCTCTACGCCGGCCGCGCCATGGTCCTCGAAGCCGCCCGCGCCTACGACTCCGGCGAAGACCGCAAGCTAGGCCCCTCCTGCGCCAAGTACTTCTGCAGCGAGATGCTGGGCCGGGTCGCGGACCGCGCGGTCCAGGTATACGGCGGCATGGGCTACATGCGCGGCGTGCCCGTGGAGCGGTTCTACCGGGACGCCCGGCTGTTCCGCATCTATGAGGGCACCAGCCAGATCCAGCAGCTGGTCATCGCCCGCCGCCTGCTCCGCGACTGACCGCTCAGATCGGGTTGCGGCGGATGAGCTGCTCGGCGATCACCTTGCGCTGGATCTCGTTCGTGCCCTCGCCGATGATCATCAGCGGCGCGTCCCGGAAGTAGCGCTCGATGTCGAACTCGGTGGAGTACCCGTACCCGCCGTGGATGCGCATCGCGTCCAGCGCGATCTCCATGCCCACCTCGGAGGCGTACAGCTTCGCCATGCCGGCCTCCATGTCGGCACGCTCCCCGGAGTCCAGCCGGGACGCCGCGTTCAGCGTGAGCAGCTTGGCCGCCTCGAGCTTGGTGGCCATGTCGGCGAGATAGTTGCCGATGGACTGGTGCCGCCAGATCGGCTTGCCGAAGGTCTCGCGCTCCTGGGAGTAGCGGATGGCGTCGTTCAGCGCAGCCTGCCCGATGCCGATGGCGCGCGAGGCCACCTGGATCCGGCCCACCTCGAGGCCGCGCATCATCTGTGCGAAGCCCTTGCCCTCCTCGGTGCCGAGCAGCGCGTCCGCGCCGACCTTGACGCCGTCGAAGACCATCTCGCAGCTCTCCACGCCCTTGTAGCCCATCTTGGGCAGATCGCGGGAGACCTCGTAGCCGGCCTCGCGCTCCACCAGCAGCACGCTGATACCGCTGTGCGCGGGCGTAGCGGCGGGGTCGGTCTTGCAGAGCAGCGCCACCAGGCCCGCCCGGCGCGCGTTGGTGATCCACATCTTCGCGCCGTCGATCACGTAGCCGCCGTCCGCCTTGCGGGCGACCGTCGTCATGCCCTGCAGGTCGGAGCCGCCGCCGGGCTCGGTGAGCGCCATCGTGGCGCGGATCTCGCCGGAGGCGAGCTTGGGCAGGTACGCCGCCCGCTGCTCCTCGGTGCCGAAGGTCTTGATCAGGTGGCAGACGACGCTGTGCCCGCCCATCGCCCCGGACAGGCTCATCCAGCCACGCGCGAGCTCCATGGTGACCCGGGCGAAGCAGGCGGCGGAGACGTCCGAGCCGCCGTACGACTCGGGGATCAGCAGCCCGTACACGCCGAGCCGCTTCATCGCCTCGATCCACTCCTCCGGGTACACGTTGTCGTGCTCGAGCTCCCGGACCCGCGGCCGTACCTGGTCGTCCACGAAGTCGGCCACGACCTCGACGATGGTCTCCTCCTCCGGGGACAGCCGGAACATGCGCCTCGCCTCCTTCTATCGGTGATCGTGCATTTTATATGAGATGCGTACGGCACCGTCGAGAGGAGGCCTCGCCGATTTGGTGTTGGAGGGTCCCGGCCATGTATGCTCGGCTGGCGCGCGGTGCTCGCAACGAGTTCCAGCTCGTCAGAAGATCAGCGCACGCCCCCTTAGCTCAGTCGGCAGAGCGTCTCCATGGTAAGGAGAAGGTCTACGGTTCGATTCCGTAAGGGGGCTCCACCACCTGATCTCCCGGCTCGCGTCCCGATTTCGGGGTCGCAACGAGCCGGGAGCGTTCTTTGCGGGGGGATCACCTCGTGGGTCCTCCGCGAGATCGTCAGGTGGAGCGGTGGGGATATCCGCTGATGCGGCGAAGTCCGGTATCTTGGACGCCGGGCCATCGCCGACCCACCCCAGGCGGAGTAGCTCAGTCAGGCAGAGCAAGCGGCTCATAATCGCTGTGTCGCCGGTTCAAGTCCGGCCTCCGCTACGACCTGCCGATCACACCCGTGGTGATCGTGCGGGCTGTCTATCCGTAGTCATCTGCAGAAAGGCACTCCATCGTGGCTGCCACCGACGTCAGGCCGAAGATCACCCTGGCCTGCCAGGAGTGCAAGCACCGCAACTACATCACGCGGAAGAACCGGCGTAACGACCCGGACCGCCTGGAGATCAAGAAGTACTGCCCGAACTGCCGGAAGCACCAGGCACACCGCGAGACCCGCTGATCCGGGTCCGGTAGTCCCCCCGCTCGACTCCCCCCAGCTTCTCCCGGCCGTCCCCCGAGATCGCCATCGTGCGCAGTTCCGCTAACCTCGCGGGCACGTCATGAGGGGATGGACGATGGCCATCAATCGCGAGTTCCGTGGGCGGACCTTTCCGCCCACGCAGCCGTACGAGGTCAGCCGGGTGAAGATCGCGGAGTTCGCCGACGCGATCGGCGACCCGAACCCGCTCTACCGCGACCGTGACGTCGCGCGTGCGGCCGGGCACCCCGATGTGGTCGCCCCGCCGACCTTCCCCATCGTGGTCAGCATGCGCGGCGCCGGCGAGGCCGTGCTGGACCCTGACCTCGGCGTCGACTACGCGATGGTGGTCCACGGCGAGCAGCGCTTCGAGTACCACCGTCCGCTCTACGCGGGCGACGTGGTGACCGCCTCGACCACCATCTCCGACATCCGCACGGCCGGCCGCAACGAGATGCTGACCACCGCGACCGAGATCGCCACGACCGCGGGCGAGGCCGTGGTGACCGCCTACTCCACGATCGTGGTGCGCGGCGGCGCGGAGGTGAACGGATGATGGAGCGCCCGAGCTACGCCGGCGTCGAGGCCGGCACCGAGCTGCCTCCGGCGACGTACCCGGTGCAGCGCCTCAACCTGGTGATGTACGCGGGCGCCTCCGGCGACTTCAACGTCATCCACTGGAACGAGCGGATCGCCAAGTCCGTCGGCCTGCCCGACGTGATCGCCCACGGCATGTTCACCATGGCCGAGGCGGGCCGGTACGTGACCGACTGGACCGGCGACCCCGGCGCGCTGCTCGAGTACGGCGTCCGCTTCTCTTCGCCCGTCGTCGTCCCGGACGACGACACCGGCGCCGAGCTCACGGTGACCGGGAAGGTCCAGGAGAAGCTCGACGGCAACCGGGTGGTGCTGGCGCTCACCGTGCGCTCCGCCGACGTCAAGGTGCTGACCCGTGCTCGCGCCGTGGTGCGGCTGCCGTAGGGTCCGAACCGATGGTCGTACGTTGCGAACAGGTGCCGCTGGCGCCGTACACGACACTGCGCGTGGGCGGGCCCGCTGCGCGCTTCGTGGAGGCGGAGACCGTTGACGAGCTGGTCGACGCGGTGCGCCGCGCCGACGCCGCGGGCACTCCGGTGCTCGTCCTGGGCGGCGGCAGCAACCTGGTGATCGCCGACGCCGGCTTCCCCGGCACGGTCGTGCACGTGGCGACGCGCGGGGCGGAGGCCGTGCCCGGTTCCCCCACCCGGGTGCGGGTGCAGGCCGGCGAGGAGTGGGACCCGTTCGTGGCCCGCTGCGTGGCCGGCGGCCTGTCCGGGGTCGAGTGCCTGTCCGGCATCCCCGGCCGGGTCGGCGCCACACCGATCCAGAACGTGGGCGCGTACGGCCAGGAGGTCGCGGAGACCATCACCGAGGTCACCGTGTACGACCGCCGCACCGGCGAGGTCCGCGCGCTGGACCGCGCCGCCTGCCGGTTCACCTACCGCAACAGCGTCTTCAAGGGCGACGACCGGTACGTGGTACTGGACGTGACGTTCGCCCTCGCCGCCTCCCCCCTGTCCGCGCCGGTCAAGTACGCCGAGCTGGCCCGCACGCTCGGCGTGGAGCCGGGCGACCGGGTGCCGCTGGCCGCCGCGCGGGACGCGGTGCTGAAGCTGCGCGCCGGGAAGGGCATGGTGTTGGACCCGGACGATCCGGACACCCGGAGCGCGGGCTCGTTCTTCACCAACCCCATCCTCGACGCCGCGGGGCTGGCCGATCTGGAGCGCCGGGTGGCCGAGCGGCTCGGCCCGGACATCGCGTTCCCCCGCTACCCGGACGCGGACGGCCGGACCAAGGTGTCCGCGGCCTGGCTGATCGAGCGGGCCGGGTTCGCCAAGGGGCACGCGCGCGGGCCCGTACGGATCTCCACCAAGCACACCCTCGCGCTGACCAACCCCTCCGGCGCCGGTACCGAGGACCTCCTCGCGCTGGCCCGGGAGGTCCGGGACGGCGTACGCGCCGCGTTCGGCGTGGAGCTGGTGAACGAGCCGGTCATGGTGGGCACCGCACTCTGACGCCGGTGCCGGTGCCGGTGATCGGTGATTTAACTCACTTACTATTTGCTGTGGCGGCTATCCGGCGCCGGCGGTGTTCGCCGTGGTCGCCGGGCTGTCCGAGGTCGTCGGCGGGCTCCTGCTCGCCACGGGCCTGCTCACGCCGCTCGCCGTGGCCACCGTGGTGGGCGTCATGGTGAACGCGTACGCCGCGCACTGGGGGA
>WHSL01000330.1 GCA_009380095.1 Streptosporangiales bacterium
CCTGTCCCCTCCTCGGCCGCGGTACCCGTCCCAGCCGGGGCCGTGACGCGCGGCGGCCCCAGCATGCCGCGCCCCCACAGCAGCACCAGGCTCGTCGCCGTGAACACCGCCGCGCCGGCGAGCCCCGCCGTCCACAGCCCGACGACGGCGGCCAGCGGCGGCACCACCCGCACCGGCAGCCCGGCCCACGGGTGCGACGGATACCCCCACGGAGCCGCGGGCTCCCGCCACACCGCGGGCCGCGGCACGAACGCGACCAACGCCACCAGCCCGAGCAACGCGAGCCCGCCGAACAGCGCACCCCGGTAGATCAGGTCGGGCCGGTACGTGAGGGTCACGGCCCCGTACGACTTCGCCGGCACCACCCACGCCTGCCGCCAGCCGTCCAGCCGTACCGGGGTCAGCGTCCGGTCGCCGAGCGTGGCCCGCCAGCCGTCGTTGAAGTTCTCGTTGACGACGAGGTACGAACGCTCCTCCGCCACCACGTGCACCTCGCGCTCACCCTGCCCCCAGCCCCGGACCTCCACCGGCTGCACGTCGTGCGCACCCGTCGAACCGACGGCGGCGTCACCCATCCGGTCCACCACCGCGGAGTCCACCCGGAACGGATCGTCCGCCGTGGCGGTGATCCGGTTGTCGCCGAGCGCCAGCCCGATCGTGTCGCAGCCGGTGTAGGTGACCGCACGGCCGTACAGGATGTCGCCGAACGTGCCGCTCACCATGGTATGGACCTGGTAGCCGTTGACCCGCAGCTTCGGCCCGTACCCGCACGGCAGCGCGAACTCCAGGTCGTCCGGGTGCCCGAACCCGCTCACCCCGGGCAGCTTGACCTCGGTGATCTGCAGCGGCCCCTGCACGGCGAGGAACCTGATCCGCACCGACCGCGTCTCCATCGGCTGGAACCGCACCACGCCCTTGTCGTCCAGCCAGCCGCCGCGCAGCTGACCCCGGTCGCCGCGCACCTCGACCTGCATCTTCCACGAGGCGCCGGGCGGGCGCAGGATCTCCGCGCGGTCGATCCGCTCCCGCCGCCCCCAGTCCAGGTACAGCTCGGGGCGGCGGTCCTCCGCGCTGGCCACCCAGGTCGTGTCGTCGCGCCCGTCGAAGGCGGAGCGCGGCAGGCTCGCCGGGTGATGCACGGCCGCCGAGGAGCCCACCACCGCCTGGCGGTCCGGGTCCAGCAGCGAGAAGTTCATGATGGCGGCGGGGTCGCGGAGCACGGCCTGGCCGGAGAGGTTCCGGCGGCCGGTGTCCGGCGAGCTGAACGTGTGGTCGAAGCCGTACCCCTCCTCGTTGGGGCGTTCCAGCAGCGGCGAGCAGACCCAGCGGGCGCTGCCCCGCATGCAGCCCGGCGTGCCGGTGGTGCCGCGGGCCAGCACCACCGCGCCGGGGGCGTGCGCCGCGTCCGCGCCGACCCGCGGCGGGCGGTACGTACGGGCGGCGATCACCCCGGGGATGCCGATCTCCGAGATCCCGATGCGGGTGCCGAGCTTGACGTCCGGCCTCCCCGCCACCCCGAGGATCCTGATCCGCAGCCGCTTGGTCCGCCCCGCCGGGGAGCGCAGTTGCTGCGGCTGCGTACGGGCCTCGATGTCCTGGTCGATGCGGCCCGCGTCGGTCTGCACGGAGACCCGGGACGGCGGCGGACCAAGGTACGGATCCTGCACGAACGTCGCGGAGATGGGCCCGGGGTCGATCATCCGGTCGAACTCGATCTCGACCCAGTGCCCGAGCGGGCCCTCCCAGCCGCCGGTCTGCCAGGCGGTGCGGTAGTCGCCGTCCACCGCCGCGTACGGCAGGAAGCCCGTGGCGCTCACACCGGGAATGGCGTCCGCGTCCGAGCCGGAGGAGGAGGCGCGGATGGACTTGATGCCCTGGTACTCGGCGGTCGCCAGGTACGGCTTCCACTCGTCCTCGAGCAGGTCGGGTACGGCCCCCACGGTCTCCTGGCCCGCGTCGTCCGCGGTCAGCGTGGGCGACATGGAGGCGCGGATCTCGCCGAAGTGCCGTTCCCGCATGCGCAGTGAGTCGGTGAGGATGGAGCCGGTCACCGGTACGGGGGAGGTGTCATCGTTGAGCACCATGGGGCGGCCCTTGAGCAGGCCGGTCTCGGCGAGGGTGAGCAGGCCGTCCGGGGAGCCGTACATCCGGATCGTGTCCTTGACCGGCACCAGCCCGGCCACCTCGTCCGCGCCTCTGACCTCGTAGATCTCCAGCGCCGGGTACGGGGAGTCGAACGCGTTCGCGGCGTCGTTGGTGCGCCAGTCGCCCTGCGCCGGCCCGAAGTCGGCGACCTTGCGGATGCCGGTGGACTCCTCCAGCGCCTCGTGGATCCGCGCCGGCCAGGCGCCGCGCAGGTCCTCCCGGTCCAGGTCGTTGCGGACCAGCAGGTAGCGCACGCCCATCCGGCTCAGTACGGCGTTCAGCCCGGGCGAGCCCTGCCCGGCGGTGAGCCGCTGGTCGATGGCGTCGAGCAGCCGGGTGAAGCCAATGGATCCGGCGGCGGTGACCTGCCGGGTCGCCCAGCGCACGCGCAGCAGCGGCTGCATCGGGTCGTCCAGCGGGTCGCCCCAGGTGTACTCGCCGAAGCGGGCGCCCGGTACGGCCAGCACGCCCTGCCGGCCGCCGTTGCGGTTCAGCCAGCCGGCGGCGTCGTGCCAGTACTTCGGGATGGCGCGGAACTCCCCGCCCGGGTGCAGGCCGTGGTCGGCGGCGGGGATGACGACGCCCGCGAAACAGGCCGTGGCCAGGCCCGCGGCGACGAGCCGTGGGGTGGGGCGGCGCATCGCGCAGAGCAGGTGGGCGAGGCCGAGGGCGAGCGGCAGCCTGATCATCGGGTCGAACTTGCGCAGGTTGCGCAGGGGGGCGAGCGGGCCGTCGATGAAGTCCCGTACGGTGCCCGCGAACGGCGGCTCCAGCACGCTGATGTGCCCGGCCAGCACGACCACGATGCCGAGCAGGCAGCAGGTGAGCAGGAAGGCGCGCTCCGGCAGGCCGCGGCGGGCCAGACCGACGAGGGAGAGCCCGGCCACCGCGGCGGTGGCGAGGATGAGCAGGGTGTTCGTGGACAGCGCGTACCCGACCGGCCAGGTCGCCTCGCCGTTGGAGAAGATCCAGTTCACCCAGTCCTCGGTGCCGCGCAGGCTGTTGAACAGCGAGGTCACCACGGTGATGACGGCCGAGCTCTCGGTGTACGGGAGCCAGGAGAAGCCGTACCGGAAGAGCAGCAGCAGCGGGACCCACCAGGAGACCGTGGCGATCGCGACCGCCACCAGCCAGCCGCCGAGCAGCCTGAGGCGTGGCACGCCGCGCGGCCGGGTGAGCAGGTAGATGACCGGGATGATCAGTACGCCCGCGGTGGCGGCGGCGTTCACCCCGCTGCACAGCGCGGCGGCGACCGCGGAGCGGGCCAGGCAGCGCGTGCGGTTGCCGCCCTGCGCGGCGGTGACCAGCGGGATCAGCACCCAGGGGAGCATCGCGGTGGCGAGGAACTCGCCGGACAGCACGCCCATCAGGGCCAGCGCTCGTGGCGCCAGCGCGTACGCGAGGCCGCCCGCGATGCGGGTCAGCGGGGTGCCGATGCCGAGCCTGTCCGCGAGCCTGACCACGCCGATGAAGGCCGCGGACATCAGCAGCGTCATCCAGAGCCGCTGGGTGACCCAGCCGGGCAGGCCCGCCAGGTCGCCGAGCGCGAAGAACGGGCCCATGGGGAAGAAGTAGCCCGCCACCTGGTTCTGCAGCTGCCCGAAGTGCTCCGGGTCCCAGAGGTGCAGGGCCCGCTCCAGGAAGCCGGACGGGTTGACCGCCATGTCGATCTTGGTGTCGGAGATGATCTTTCCGGGGCGGGTGGTGAAGCAGAGCACCGCGAAGCCGAGGCAGACCAGGAGGAGCCGGACGGTGTGCCGCATCCGGTCCTCGGGGCCGGGCGGTCCGTCAGGGTTGCGGGCGGTGAGTCGCTCCGCGATCACGCGCAGGTCCATCAGCGCCTCCGCCCGCGCTGGGCGGTCACCGCGCCGGCGATCAGCTCGGCCACGCGGTGTGCGCTGGCGTCCCAGTCGAACGTGGCGGCCCAGGCGCGGCAGGCCTCGGCCACCTCTTCGCGGCGGCGCGGGTCGGCCAGCTCCTTCAGCGCGGTCTCCGTCAGGTCGGTCAGCGCGTCTTCGGGGGCGAGCCAGCCGGTGATGCCATCGCGGATGGATTCGCGGAGGCCGTCCACGTCGTAGGCCACGGTCGGCACGCCTTGTGCCGCCGCCTCGAGGACGGACAGGCCAAAGCCTTCTCCCTGCGACGCCGACAGGTGTAGGTCGGCGCCCGCCACCAGGGCGTCCTTCGCTTCGTGGGAGAGGTGGCCGTGGAGTTGTACGGTCTCCTGGAGTCCGCGCCGGGTCACCTCGGCCTCGATCGCCGGGGCTTCCGGGCCG
>WHSL01000076.1 GCA_009380095.1 Streptosporangiales bacterium
CGTCTTCCGCACCATCGTCGTCCAGGTCGTCTTCGAGGTCGTCCGCGTCGTCGGCATCGTCTCCGGACGTGTCGCTCCGGGGCGGCGGGGCGGGCGTGACAGGGGTACCGCCGGGGGACGTCGCCGTCGGGTTCGGGGAGTCGCGCCCTCCATCGCCCGCTTCCGATCCGCCCGCGCCGCCCGGTCCACCGCCGCCGTCCGGGCCGCCCGCGTCTCCCGCAGCGCCCGCGCCGCCGGGGGCACCCGCGTCGCGGGGGAGGCCGGCGTGCGGCGTGGCGCCGAGGGGTGGGCCGGAGACCACGGCACCGCCGAGCGCTGGCGGTCCGCCGCTCCCCTGCCACGCCACGGCCAGTACCCCGCCGGCCACGGCGACCGCCACCGCGGCGAGCACACCGGCGGTCCGCTTGAACGTCATGCCGTCACCCTCGCACCCCCGACCCCGCCGCACGATGAGAGCCCGAGGAGAACCTCCTCATCGACCCGCGATCCGCGCGGAGGGCGTCGCGTAGGGCGTACGGAGGGCGTACGGAGGGCGTCGCGGGTGGCGGCTCGGCGTGGTGAGAGGATGCGTCGGGGGTGGAGGGAGGATCGGTCGTGGATCAGCGGGAGGCGATCGTCGCGGTACTGCGGCGGGACGACCGGGTGCTGGTGATCCGGCGCGGCCCCGAGGCCCGCCGCTCGGGGTACTGGGCGCCGCTCAGCGGCAAGATCGAGCCCGGGGAGACCCAGCGGGAGGCCGTGGTCCGGGAGGTCCACGAGGAGGTCGGGCTGCACGTCTCGCCGCAGGCCAAGGTCTGGGAGTCGGAGACCGACGACGGACGGTTCCGGCTGCACTGGTGGACCGCCGAGGTCGGCCCCGGCCCGGCCACCGACGCCGCGGTCCTGCACCTGGACGCCGGCGAGGTGAGCGAGGCCCGCTGGGTCACCGCGACAGAGTTCCTGAACATGGATCCGATCTTCTACGGAGACCGCGAGTTCTTCGAACGCGTCCTCCCGGCTCTCTGAGCACCTCGCCCCCGGCCGGCCAGGCGCGCGCCGTGCCGGCCAGGCGCATCCTGCCAGCCAGGCGCACCGTGCCAGACAGGCGCACCCTGCCGGCCAGGCGCACCGCGCGGGGGGCGCGCCGCGCAGGCCGGGCGGTCCGGCGGTTGATCACGGCAACCAGGGCGGTGATCAGGCAATCGGAGGCCCAGCGGTCGCCGTGGCTCGGCCGCGACGTCGTGGCTCAGAACGCTCAGAAGAGAGGGGCGGGGAGGAGTCCTTCGTGGGCGAGGAGCCAGCGCTTGGTCTCGAGGCCGCCGCCGAAGCCACCCAGACCACCGCCGCTCTCCACCACACGGTGGCAGGGGACGACCACGGGCACGGGGTTGGAGCCCATGGCCGCGCCGACCGCCTGCGCGGCGGACGGGTCGCCAGCCCGGGTGGCCAGCTCCCCGTAGCCGATGGAGCGGCCGAACGGAACATGCTCGTACAGATCGGTGAGCACGCGCTCGGCGAACCCGCCGGACAACGACCAGTCGATCACCAGGTCGAAGGCCTGCCTCCGACCGGCGAAGTAGTCGGTCAGCTCGCGGACGGCGGGTGCGGTGAGGCCGGTGCCGTCGCGGTCCTCCACGACGTCGGCGCCGAGTGCGTCGGCATCGTCTGTGACGCGGCGGCGGGCCCGGCCACTCCCGGCGTGGAAGCCCACGCGCACGAGCCCGCGCTCGGTGGCGGCCACCAGCAGCGGGCCGATGGGCGTGTCCAGCACCGACCAGGCGAGTGACGCCCTCGGCTCGGTCTCCTCCATGGCCGCAACGCTACGCCCCACCACCGACACTTCCGGCCCGAAAACCTCCACGCCCGACTCACCGGTCCGAAATCCGCCGGTCCGCCCACTCCCCCGGAGGCTCTGGGGTGGTGGGCTCGCGACGGGGTGGAGGGTCAGTCGGAGGTGACCTGGACGTCGCCGGAACCCGTACTGACGTCGACCGTGTTGGGGGCGGCGGGGTCGGTGGAGACCTCGACCTGTTCGTCGCCGGAGTCGCTGTCCGCGGAGACGTTGTAGCTACCGCCGGGCAACTCGACCTTGGCGTCACCGGAACCGGTCTCCGCGGTGACCGTGCCCGGCGGCCGGGCGAAGACGAGCTCCAGGTCGCCCGAGCCCGATCTGACCGCGGCGTTCCGGCCGGCGAGCCCCTCGGCCTCGATGGATCCGGAGCCCGCCTTCACGGTGAGGTCCCCACGGGCACCCTCGACCTCGACGTCGCCGGAGCCGACGGTGAGCCGCGCCGGGCCGCCGGCGTTGACCACGTCCACGTCCCCGGAGCCGGACTGCACCTCCAGCGCCCCGTCGAGGTTCCGTACGGTGACGTCGCCCGAGCCCGCGTTGATCTTCAGCGCGAGCTCCGCCGGCACCTCGACCCGGTAGTCCACATTGCACCCGCCGAAGGGCAGCCAGGCGTCACGGCAGGTGTAGGAGAGCCGCAGCGTCTGGCCGGTCACGCCCCGCTGTGTCGTGGGCTTGCGGCCGGCGCCGTAGCGCAGCGTCTCCGTCACGGTGACCTGTGACGCACTGGTCGCGACGACCTCGACATCGCCGCTGCCGCCGGTGACGTCCAGTCCGGTCACCTGCTCGGTGATCTGCTGGGTATGGGTCTCGCTCCGCTGAGAACCCACGGTGAAGTAACCGACAGCGGCGATGCCCAGCCCGAGCACGGCCGCCAGGGTGAGTCGTCTCGCCGTTCCGCTTTGAGGCACAGGGCTCAGCGTATGGCCGATCCGGTGGGCGGGGCCTCCCCCGAACGGCCGAACTAGGCCCGGCCGAACGGAGGAGCCGACCGCCCGTACCGAGGCCGGGCTCCGGGTCAGGGGAGTTCGTGGAGGAAGGCGAGCAGTGCCGCGGTGAGCTCCGCGGGGCTGTCCTCCGGTACGAGGTGCCCGGCGCGCGGGATGCCGCGGAACCGTGCGCCGGGGACGAGGGAGGCAAGTTCGCGGCCCCGCTCGACGGGGATCCACGTGTCGTCCTCGCCCCAGCAGATCATCACCGGAATGTCGATCGTGCCGTAGCGCGGCCGCAGCTCATCGGTGTAGCGCTCGTCGCCGCGGCGCTGGGCGAGCTGGTGGTAGAAGGCCCGCTGCCCGTCGTCGTCGAGCCAGGGCTCGGCGAGCGCGTCGAGGGTGGCCGGACGCAGGCCGGGGCCGCTCGCCGTGTCCACGTACGCGCGCACGATCACGCGGTGCAGCGTCGGCGGGAGCCGTTCGAACACCTCGGCGTACTCTCCGGCGACCTGGAAGAACGGGCTCCCCCACGGTCCCAGCGCGACGGCGTCGACGAGGAGCAGCCGGTTGTACGGGACGCCGTGCAGCAGGTGGGCGCCGAGCGCGACGGCCGCGCCGGAGTCATGGGCGGCCACTCGCGGTTCGCCGAGCTCCCAGTGATCCAGCAGGCCGGCGAAGACCCGTGCCAGGGCGGCCAGGGAGAGGTCCTGGCCCGGCGACTTCTCCGATGATCCGTAGCCGGGCATGTCCCAGACGTACACGCAGTGGTACGGCGCCAGGGAACGGGCGACGGCCCGCCAGATGGACGACGAGAACGGCGTGCCGTGCAGCAGCACAACGGGGTCACGGACGGGATCGCCGAACCGATCCCAGCGTACGAGCCCGGACTCGCTCGGGAACGTGTTGTTCAGCCGCCAGTCCTGCATACGTGGACCTCCCTCTCCAGGCCGCGGGTGGGCGCGCGTTACCGGCGTGCCTGCCGCTCGGGGGTGCCGGCCTCCTTCTCGGCCTCGCCGACCGGGCATGACGCGTCGGCGGTGCAGCGCGCCCGGTCGCACAGGCGGCACATGTACTGCGCCTTGCCGACCCGTCCGTACAGCCGGGTCAGCAGCGTCTCCAGGAGCCTGGTGAGCTCGCGCCGCTCGCCCTCGTCGAGGGTGGCGACGGCGTGGCTCAGCGGGCCGCCGCGCGCGGCGAGCAGCCGGTGGGCCGCGCGCCGGCCGGCCCGGGTGGGGTGCACGGTCACCCAGCGGTTGTTGAAGGGATGGGGCCGGCGCTCGATCAGGCCATCGGCCTCCAGCGAGTCCACCATCCGCGCCGCGGCGGACTGGGTCAGGCCGACCCGCCGCCCCAGCTCGGTCACGCTCACGCCGGGGCTCGCCGACAGGGTCACCAGCGCGGCCGCCCCGCTGGCGCTCACGCCGGCCGCCTCCGTCGCGCCCTCGAGCATCAGATCGGTGAGGGCCAGGGCGGTCGCGCCGAGCAGGTTGGCCGTACGATCCGAATCATGCATACCTCATGCTAACATGCATGACTCATGATTGAGAAACCGGGAAGGACGTGCCTGGAGACCACGGGTCACCGACGGGGAGCGTCAGGGGGTGAGGGCGAGCTTGCCGGTGGCGCGGCGTTCGATGATGGCGGTGAGTGCCTCGGCGGCGCGTTCCAGGGGGTAGGTGGACGGCTCCGGGGGGCGTACCCCGCCGGCGGCGAGCAGATCGGCGAGCTCGCGGGTGAGCGCGGCCCCGGCGGCCGGGTCGCGGCGCCCCCAGTCGCCCCAGTCGACGCCGATGATCGACCGGTTCATCAGCAGCGTGTGGTTGGCGGGCAGCCGTGGAATGGTCCCGGACGCGAAGCCCAGCACCAGATACCGCCCGAACGGCCGCAATGCCCGCAGCGCCGGCTCCGCGTGGTCCCCGCCGACCGGGTCGACCACCATGTCGACTCCCCCGCCGCCCAGCTCCCGTGCGCGCAGCTTCACGTCCTCGTTGGTGTAGTCGATGACGGCCTCCGCGCCGGCGGCCAGTGCCGCCTCACGCTTGTCCGCCGTGGAGGCGGCGGCGATGACCCGGGCACCGCGGTTGTGGGCGATGTCCACGGCGGCCAGACCCACGCCGCCGCCCGCCCCAAGCACGAGTACGACGTCTCCCGGGTTCAAGGGCGCCCGCCGGGTGAACGCGAAAAGCATGGTCGAGTACCCCTCGACGCACGCCGCCGCGGCCTCGTACGACAGTCCGGACGGGAGCGGCACGGCCGAGGCGGCCGGAAGTAGTACGGCACTCGCGTACCCGGCGCGCCCGCACAGCCCGAGCACCGGGTCCCCCACCGCCGGCGCGGTGACACCCTTCCCCACGGCCGCGACGTCGCCCGCCACCGCCATGCCGGGCGTGAACGGCAGCTCCGGTTTGACCTGGTACCCGCCGCGCACCAGCAGCCCATCGACGAAGCTCACCCCGGCGGTCCGTACGGAGACCAACACCTCCCCCGGCCCCGGCTCCGGATCGGGCTCTTCCTCGACGACGAGCTTCTCCACGGGCCCGAACTCCCGGCAAACGACGCGGCGCATGGCACCTCACTCGGCTCGGCGGTGTGCGGTCACGGCCGACACTACCGAACCCCGTTCGGGCCTGGCCCGGACCGGTCAGTGCACCAGGACGACTTCGAGGGTCCGGGGACCGTGCACGCCTTCGACGCGGTCGAGCTCGATGTCGCTGGTGGCGGAGGGGCCGGAGACCCAGGTGAGCGGGCGGTCCGGACGGA
This sequence comes from Streptosporangiales bacterium, assembly GCA_009380095.1. GTDB lineage: Bacteria > Actinomycetota > Actinomycetes > Streptosporangiales > Streptosporangiaceae > WHSL01. Next base: position 5,521 of record WHSL01000076.1, read on the forward strand.
GCCGGGAGACGGCCTCGGGTACGGACGCCACGATCTGGTCCGGCAGCACCACGCACAGGTGGTAGTCGGGCACCAGGGTGAGCGCGCGGCGGCCCTGGCCGGGACCGGCGTCGAGCACGATAGTGCCGGTTTCCGCGATCGCCACGGCGCAGCCGGTGATCACGCCGTCGGCGGCGTCGAGCTCGGCGGGCGTCAGTGACGGATCGTCCGTCAGGCGTTCGACGGCGGGGGCGCCGGAGCTGGCCGAGCCGACGGCAGAGTCGGAGGTGGCCGAGCCTGGGACGGAGCCGGAGGCGGAGGCGGAGGCGGAGCCGGAGGCGGAGGCGGAGGCGGCCGAGCCGACGACGATCCCGGCGAGCCATGCGTCCGGCAGGCCGTGCGGGACGACCAGGCGCCGGACGCCCCGTTCGCGCAACGCGCCGGCCACGACCGCGGCCACGTCGGCCATCGGCGCCTCGTGCACGATCGCCCGGTAGTCCCGCAGGTGCTCGGCCAGCAGCTCCGGCACGCCCGAGCTCACATGCGTCCGAAGATAGTCACGCGGCACCGGCACCCCGGAGTCACGGCCATCCGCGCCGGGATCGCGGTCCGGGGCGGCATCGCCAGCCGGTGCGGCGGCGTCTCCGGCCGGCGCGGCGGCGGCATGGTCCAGCGGGGTGGGGGCGCGGTCCGGGCCCAGGGCGACGCGGATGCGGCGGAGGATGATGTCGCGTGAGCTCATGAGCGCTCCCTCCGCCACCAGGACCGGAACGACTCGGCCGGCACCTCGGGAACGTCCCGCGTATCGGTCCAGGCCGCCCCGGGACCGGGCAGCCGCCGCCGCGAGATCAGCCCGCGGAATGCCCCCGCCGCCCGCTGCGCCGCCGCGAGCCGCGCGGGCCGGTTGAAGACCCAGCCGGCCGCCCGCATCCCGAGCCGCTCCGCGGCGTGCCCGGGCCCCGCCGCGGCCCGCGCCCGCAGATGCACCAGCACCTCGGGGATGTCGATGGCCACCGGACACACCTCATAACACGCCCCGCACAGCGACGACGCGTACGGCAGCGAGGCGTCCAGCGGCGTGCTCATACCGCGCAGCTGCGGCGTGAGGATCGCGCCGATCGGCCCCGGGTACACGGACCCGTACGCGTGGCCGCCCGCGCGCTCGTAGACCGGGCACACGTTCATGCAGGCGGAGCAGCGGATACAGCGCAACGCCTGGCGGCCGACCTCGTCGGCGAGGGTGTCCGTACGGCCGTTGTCGAGCAGCACGAGGTGCACGTCGCGCGGGCCGTCGCCGGCGGCGGCCCCGGTCCACATGGAGGTGTAGGGGTTCATCCGCTCCCCGGTGGAGGAGCGCGGCAGCAGCTGCAGGAACACCTCGAGGTCCCGCCAGGTGGGCACGAGCTTCTCGATGCCCACGACGGAGATCAGCGTCTGCGGCAGGGTCAGGCACATCCGCCCGTTGCCCTCGGACTCCAGTACGACCAGCGTGCCGGTCTCGGCGACGGCGAAGTTGGCCCCGCTGACCGCGACCTTGGTGCGCAGGAACCGTTCCCGCAAATGCAGCCGGGCCGCCTCGGCGAGCGCGCGCGGTTCGTCGGTCAGATCGGGCGGCGCGGGCCGGCCCCAGTCGGCCATCTCACGCAGGAAGATCTCCCGGATCTCCGACCTGTTGCGGTGGATCGCCGGCACCAGGATGTGCGACGGCTCGTCGTGCCCGAGCTGCACGATGAGCTCGGCGAGGTCGGTCTCGTACGCGCGGATGCCCGCCTTCTCCAGCGCCTCGTTGAGCCCGATCTCCTGGGTGGCCATGGACTTGACCTTGACCACCTCGTCGCTCCCGGTGGCCTGGACCAGCCCGGTCACGATGCGGTTGGCCTCGTCGGCGTCGGCCGCCCAGTGCACATGCCCGCCCGCCGCGGTGAAGGCCGCCTCCAGCCGCTCGAGGTGGGTGTCGAGATCGAGGAGCGTACGGTCCTTGATCGCGGCGCCCGCCGCCCGGAGCTCCGCCCAGTCGGACAGCTCGTCCACCACCGCGGCCCGCTTGTCCCGGATGGTGTGCGTGGCCTTGCGCAGGTTGTGCCGGAGCTGCGCGTTCGCCGACTCGGCGGCCGCTCGGGCCGGGAACGCGGGCATGCCGAGGTGCGTGCTCATGCCCGCCTCCCCGACGGTGCGGGCACCTCGGCGGTCTCCTCGGTGGAGGCCAGGATCTCCGCCAGGTGCATGGTGCGGATCCCCGCCCGCTGGCGGGACAGCGCGCCGCCGATGTGCATGAGGCACGAGTTGTCCGCGGCGCAGAGCACCTCGGCGCCGGTGTCGGCGACGTGCCGCATCTTGTCCGCGCACATCGCCGCCGAGATCGCCGGGTTCTTCACCGCGAACGTGCCGCCGAAGCCGCAGCACTCGTCGGCGCCCTCCAGCTCGGCGAGCTCCAGCCCGCGGACCGCGCGGAGCAGCCGCAGCGGCTTGTCGCCGAGCTTGAGCAGCCGCAGCGAGTGGCAGGTCGGGTGGTAGGTGACGCGATGCGGGAAGTACGCCCCCACGTCGGTCACGCCGAGCACGTCGACGAGCAGCTCGGACAGGTCGTACACGTTCGGGAGCACGGGGGCCAGGGCTGCCTTGAGCGCCGGATCGCGGGCCGCCAGCCGCGGGTAGTTGTCCCGCACCATGCCCGCGCAGGACCCGGATGGCACGACGACCGCGTCGTACCCGTCGAAGGTACGGGCGAAGCCGCGCGCCAGCGCCGCCGCCTCGCCCGGATAGCCGGTGTTGTAGTGCATCTGCCCGCAGCAGGTCTGGTCCCCCGGGAACGCCACGTCCACACCGAGCCGCTCCAGCAACCGAACGACCGCCCGCCCGGTCCTCGGGTAGAGCGTGTCGTTCACACACGTGACGAACAGAGCGACGCGCATGCCCCGGACCCTAGTACGGACGCCCGACAGGATCCGCGTGGCCCGTTCCGCACGCCTTCGCGTCCCCTGGGGGTTTGGACGGTTGCGGCCATCGGATGGCACGGGGGTATATGCCGGTGGAATGATTCCGGGGGGTGGTCACCGGGACACGGGGAGTAGCGTGACGGATCAGGCGGAGCCGTACGTGCGCGCGGCCGACGAGATACGGCGGCTGGCCGAGACGCACGACACGGATCTTGACGCCTTCGCACGGCGGGTGGGTTACGGGCTGCGCGGCCCGGCGGGTCACCGGATCTTCGACGAGACACGCGGTCATCGCAACGGCTTGCACCAGGCCTTCCAACGGGCCTGGGAGGACGTGGCCGCGCTGGCCCGGCGGCACGGCGGCAGCACGGGGGCCGGCCCGTACCTGGCGACCGCGGGCTTCGGCGGATACGCCGGCGGGTCACTCCGCGGCGTGGACGAGGACGCCGTCCGGCAGGCGATGCGCGAAGCGAAGAACCACGGCGCCGCCCTCTGCGACGCGGGACGACGCCTGGCTGGAATCCTGTCCCGCGTCGGCGTCAACCCCTCCCCCGGCCACCAGGTCCAGGAACTCGGCGACTGGCTCCTCGGCCAAGACCGCGAACTACGCCACCGCCTCGACCAGGCCCTCGCCGCCGAGGCCGTGATGGGGGACGCGTTCGCCGGCCTCGGCTCAGGCGTCCCCACCTTGGCGGAACGCCTTGGACGGCTGAGCGATGCTCAGCACGGCGAGCTGGCTCGGCTCCATCAGATCAATGGACTTCCACTCGGCCGCGAGCGAGCCCAGAAGACCGCCGCCTGGTGGAGAACCCTCAGCGAAGCCGACCGACGGCGATTCACTGAACTGTTCCCCCGCACCATCGGTGGCCTCGACGGCCTCCCCTCCCTTTCTCGGCACCTGGCGAACGAGCGCGTGCTGAAGACGGACCAACGGCGGTTGCAAGCGCGATTGGACACGCTGCCGTGGACCGATGCGAGCGGCGACCCGGTCAACGTCCTCGAGCGCGACCGGATCGAAAAACAACTCGCTGTCCTAACCGTGATCCAAAGTGAAATCAGAAAGATGAACTTCGATGCGAAGGGCGACCCCAAGAAGAATGAGGACACGTGGGCCTACCTGCTCGGCCTGGACATCGACCACCGCAAGGTCATCTTCTCCTACGGCAATCCCGACACCGCCGACAACATCACCACTTTCGTCCCCGGCTTCGGCACCACGATCACCAGCACCCAGGACAATCTGAAGCGAGCAGCGGATACTCGGACATTCGCACTGGCGGCAGATAGGAGTCACTCCACGGCGTCGATCTACTGGCTGGACTATCCGACGCCACTCGCCTTCGACGTGCTGACCCCGGGCAACGCCGACGATGGCGGCCCTCGGCTCGGCGCGTTCCAGCGCGGTTTGGAGGCTGCCCGTCTTGGCAGGGAGGCGCACACCACGCTACTCGGCCACAGTTATGGCTCCCTCGCGTGCGGGAGGGCGGCTGTCAGATTCCCCAAGATCGCGGACGAACTCGTCTTCGTGGGCAGCCCCGGCGTGGCCGTCGACCGCGCTGAACAACTTCGTGTAAGTCCACAGCACATTTGGGCCAGCGCCACGGATAACGACCCTGTCACAGGAGCACCGCCGTTCCCGTGGATCCTGATTCCAGGAGGCCGCAAGTACGCCGAAGAGCAGGGCCTGGGGGTCTTTGGTTCCGATCCCACTCAGCGCGCTTCGGTGGGCGCACCTTCGACTCCCAGGCCGGCCCCGCGTGGCCCGGTGGACTCCGTAGTTTCGACGCGCACGCCGTCTACTGGGATCCCGATTCCACCTCCCTCCTGAACATCGCCCACATTGTCGTTGGACAGGAACCAACCGAGCATGGCTGAAGCACAGGTGAAGCAGACATGAATCGACTCACCTTCGCCTGGTCCCGACGCCGCCGGTTCGATGGCCTCGCGGTCCTTCTCGCCATGACGCTATGGGCGTTGACGGGCTGTGGACTCTTCGGAGGAGCCGTGTCCGATAAACCCACCATCAACCAAGATCAGGCCGAAGCCCGTATCGACGAGCTCATCGCAGAAGCCATGAAGGGATTGGACCCGAAGCCCAGGTTGGAAAGATTCGAGGAACACGATCTGCTTCGAAGGTGTCTCGATCCTGCCGATGGCGGTTCCGAGGACCGAGTCGTCGTCAGCAAGCGCTACTGGCTCGAAGACATCCCAAAGAAGGAGCCGAATGCCCAGATCGCCGAGCAGGTGATTGCCAACATGAAGAAGGCCGGACACTCGGTCTTCTCCACCAACGGGCTCGGCACCGACAAACCTGAGATCTTCATTGCCTCCCGCCCGGACGACTTCCGGATGTCCCTGATCGGGAGTGCGGATGGGTCGCTGTCCATTGGGGCCACGTCGCCGTGTGTTTGGCAGGGCGGGACGCCGGGTGGGGAGCCGACGCTGGATTAGTTGGGTTAGTGGGGCCAGGTCCAGTTTCGGGGTTCGGGGGGGTCTTCGCCGTTTTCTCGGGCGTAGAGGCGGGATTCGAGGCGTTTGTCGATCATTGCTTGGCGGACGTGGGCGCCTTTTTCGCCGATTTGGGGGAGGCGGTCGATGACGTCGACGACGAGATGGTAGCGGTCGAGGTCGTTCATCATGACCATGTCGAGCGGGGTGGTCGTGGTGCCCTCCTCCTTGTAGCCGCGCACGTGGATGTTGTCGTGCCCGTGCCGGCGGTAGGTGAGGCGGTGGATCAGGTACGGGTACCCGTGGAACGCGAAGATGACCGGCTTGTCGACGGTGAACAGCGAGTCGAACTCCGCGTCGGACACGCCGTGCGGGTGCTCCGACGGCGGCTGTAGCCGCATCAGGTCCACCACGTTGACGACCCGGACCTTCAGGTCTGGGAAGTGCTGTCGCAGCAGGTCGGCGGCGGCCAGCGTCTCCAGGGTCGGGATGTCGCCGGCACAGCCGAGTACGACGTCCGGCTCGTGCCCGGAGTCCGTGCTGGCCCACTCCCAGATGCCGAGGCCGCGCGTGCAGTGCAGCATCGCCTGGTCCATGGACAGGTAGTTCAGCGCGGGCTGCTTGCCGGCCACGATCACGTTCACGTAGTTGCGCGAACGGAGCACGTGGTCGCCCACGGACAGCAGCGTGTTCGCGTCCGGCGGCAGGTACACCCGGATGATCTCCGGCTTCTTGTTCATCACCACGTCGAGGAAGCCCGGGTCCTGGTGGGTGAAGCCGTTGTGGTCCTGCCGCCACACGTGCGAGCTGAGCAAATAGTTGAGCGAGGAGATGGGCCGCCGCCAGGGGATGTCCAGGCAGGTGCCGAGCCACTTGGCGTGCTGGTTGAACATCGCGTCCACGATGTGGATGAACGCCTCGTAGCTGCTGAACAGGCCGTGCCTGCCGGTCAGCAGGTAACCCTCCAGCCAGCCCTGGCAGAGGTGCTCGCTGAGCACCTCCATGACCTGCCCGTGCGGGCCCAGGTGCTCGTCCACGCCGAGCCGCTCGGCCTGCCACACCTTGTCCGTGGCGTCGTACACGGCGGACAGCCGGTTGGAGGCGGTCTCGTCCGGACCCATGAGCCGGAAGTCCGCCGGGTTGTCCCGGATGACGTCGCGCAGGAACGCGCCGAACACCTTGGTCGCCTCGGAGAAGGACGTGCCCGGCGTCTTCACCTCCACCCCGTACGCACGGAAGTCCGGCATCCTCAGGTCCCGCAGCAGCAGGCCGCCGTTGGCGTGCGGGTTCGCGCTCATCCGCCGCTCACCCTTGGGCGCCAGCAGCATCAGGTCGGAGACCGGCGCGCCGTCCGGGGCGAACAGCTCCTCCGGCCGGTACGAGCGCATCCACGCCTCGAGCTGCGCGCGGTGCTCGGCGTTGCCCTTCACCTCGGCGAGCGGCACCTGGTGGGAACGCCACGTGCCCTCCACCGGGACGCCGTCGACCTCCTTGGGGCCGGTCCATCCCTTGGGCGTGCGCAGCACGATCATGGGCCAGCGCGGCCGCTCCGTCACCTGGCCGGTACGGGCCGCGCGCTGGATCGAGGCGATCTCGTCCAGCGCCGTGTCCAGCGTGGAGGCCATCAGCTGATGCATGACGTCGGGGTCGTCGCCGGCCACCACGTGCACCTTGTGGCCGTACCCCTCCAGGAGCTTGACGAGCTCCTCCTCCGGGATGCGGGCCAGCACCGTGGGGTTGGCGATCTTGTAGCCGTTGAGGTGCAGGATCGGCAGCACCGCGCCGTCGCGGACCGGGTCGAGGAACTTGTTGGAGTGCCAGCTCGCCGCGAGCGGGCCCGTCTCCGCCTCGCCGTCCCCGACGATGCAGGCCACGACGAGGTTCGCGTTGTCGAACGCGGCCCCGTACGCGTGCGTGAGCGCGTAGCCGAGCTCGCCGCCCTCGTGGATGGAGCCGGGCGTCTCCGGCGCCACGTGGCTGGGGATGCCGCCCGGGAACGAGAACTGGCGGAACAGCCGGCGCATGCCGTCGGTGTCGAACCCGATGTGCGAGTACACCTCGCTGTACGTGTGTTCCAGCCAGGCGTTCGCGACCGCGGCGGGGCCGCCGTGACCCGGGCCCATGATGTACATCATGTCCAGGTCGCGATCGACGATCTCGCGGTTGAGGTGGGCGTAGCAGAAGTTCAGGCCGGGGGTCGTACCCCAGTGGCCGAGCAGCCGCGGCTTGATCTGCTCGGGCGTGAGCTCCTCGGTGAGCAGCGGATTGTCCAGCAGATAGATCTGTCCGACGGACAGATAGTTGGCGGCCCGCCACCACGCGTCGATGCGCTTCAGCTCCTCATCGGAAAGTGGTCCGCCGGCCAGGACCGGCTCGTCGAGCTGAGTCATCGGAACTCCTTGGATCCCCCGGGAATGCCCTTGGACGCTCCTTCCCCCGGGTTCCGGGGGACAATCCCCCCGAAAGTCCCACTCGGCCGAGCGCCGCGACGGCGGTAGGGTGCCCGCCGTGATGTTCCCCCAGCCGACGCCGCCCGCGCCGCTGCCGCCCGTACAGGAGTTCTCGCCGCCGCACGGGCTCGGCGTGGCGGTCCGGATGATGTGGCCGCTTTCACCGCTTTTCGTCATGTTCTTCCTGGTCATGATGGGGCTCGGTGCGATCTTCACGAGCTCCACGCCGCTCGGGGTGGTGGTCGGGGCGGTGAGTACGGTGCTGCTGGCGCTGGTGCCGTACCGGAAGATCACGCGACTCCGTACGGTGCTCCGGTTCGACGGTGAGGGCGTGATGCTCACCGACAACAAGGGCTTCCGGGTCGTGCTGCCCTGGCGGGACATGACGCAGGTGGGGCCGGTGAACACCCGGATGGTCAGCCCGCGGCCGGTCGGGCGGCCGTGGGGGATGAAGGCGCGGGCCGGGGCGACGTCGTCGCTGGGACTGATCGGCTGGGGCGAGCGCGCCACACCGGCCCGCGTCCCCGGCTGGATGCGGGACGAGCTGGCCCGGCAGCCCGTCGAGCCCGGCACCGGGCGGCCGCTGGTGGCGATCCCGCTCGGCGCCATCGACCCAGGCTGGACGCTCGGCGATATGGGGCGCTGGGTTCACGCCCACCGCCCCGACCTCATGTCCCAGGCGCAGGAGTCCTGACCCGCGGCCCGGTCGCGGTCGCGCGGGGACGGGCGCCGACGGGTCAGCCGTGCCAGTGGCGCCAGAGCGCGGCGTACGTGCCGTCGCCCGCCACCAGCTCCCCGTGCGGGCCGAGCTCGGCGATGCGTCCGTCCTCGACGACGGCGACGCGGTCGGCGTCGTGCGCGGTGTGCAGCCGGTGCGCGATGGCCACGACGGTACGGCCGTCCAGCACCGCGCCGAGCGACCGCTCCAGCCGCCGCGCCGCCCGCGGGTCGAGCAGCGAGGTGGCCTCGTCCAGCACCAGCGTGTGCGGGTCGGCCAGCACCAGCCGGGCCAGCGCGAGCTGCTGCGCGGCGGCGGGCGCCAGCGTACGCCCCCCGGACCCGACGGCGGTGTCCGGCCCGTCCGGCAGCTCCGCCACCCAGTCCCACGCGTCCACCGCCTCCAGCGCCGCGCGCACGGACGCGTCGGTGGCGCCGGGCCGGACCATCGCCACGTTGTCCCGCACCGAGCCGCGGAACACGTGGTGCTCCTGCGTGACGAGCGCGACGTGCCCGCGCAGCTCCTCCAGCGGCAGCTCGGTGAGCGGCACGCCGCCGACGGTGACGCCGCCGGTCCGCGGCCCGTGCACCCCGGCGAGCAGCCGGCCGAGCGTGGACTTGCCCGCCCCGCTGGGCCCGACCATGGCCAGCCGCTCCCCCGGCCGCAGGTCGAGGTCGATGCCGTGCAGCACCTCCGGCCCGTCGGCGTAGCCGAAGCGCACGTCCGAGACCGTGATCCGCTCCGAGACCGGCCGGCGCGACGTGGGCGTACGGTCCGGCGGCACACCGGCGACCCCGAGCAGCCGGGCCAGCGAGGCCCCGCCCACCTGCAGCTCGTCGATCCACATGAGCAGCCGGTCGAGCGGGTCGATGAGCTGCTGCACGTACAGTGTGGCCGCGGTGACCTGGCCGATCGTGGCGAGATCGCTCACGTACAGCAGGCCACCCACGCCGAGCGTGGCCACCACCGGCAGCACGTAGCCCAGCTCCATGGTGGGGAACCAGATCGTACGCAACCACAGCGTGTAGCGCTCCGCGGCGTACGAACGCGCGATGTCACGGTCCGTACGGGCCCGCCGCTGCTCCGCCATGCGCAGCGCCTCGACGGTCCGGGCGCCCTCCACGGTCTCCGCCAGCCCGTCGTTGATCTCCGCGTACGCGGCGTTCTCCCGCAGGTAGCCGGCGGGCGCGCGGCGCAGGTACCAGCGCGTGCCGGCCCAGATGACCGGCACCGCGATCAGGCACGGCAGCGCGGTCAGCGGTCCGACCAGCACCAGCGCCACCAGCGTGCACAGGCAGGTGACGACCGCGATCAGCAGCTCGGGCACCGCGAACCTGACGGTCCTGGCCAGCGAGTCCACATCCCGGGACGTCCGGGTGATGAGGTCCCCGGTGCCGGCCCGCTCCACGGTGGACAGCGGCAGCGCGAGCACGTCCTTCACGAACGACTCGCGCAGCTCGGCCAGCGCCTTCTCGCCGAGCCGCGCGGAGGCGTACGCGGCGAACCGCAACAGCACCGCCTGCGCGGCGACGAACCCGGCGATGGCCAGCGCCACCCGGTCCACGGCGGACAGCGGCGCCCCGCCCACCACGTCCTCCACGAGCCCGCCGAGCAGCCAGGGCGCGGCGAGTCCGCAGACCGCGGCGAGCGCGTGCAGGATCAGCGCTCGGGACAGCGGGCCACGGTGGCGGCGGAGCAGGGTGCCCGCGTACGCGCGAACGCGCGCGGCGTCGGCGACCGGCAGGATCCGCCGGCCGCCCGGGGACGACCCGTCCGGGAACGGATCATCGGGGGACGGCTCGCCGGTCATCGTCCGCTCACCTCCCTCTGCTGTTCCGAGCCGCTGCCGCGGGTCACCGCGGCCGCGTACCGGGGGTCGGCCTCGAGCAGCTCCGCGTGCGTGCCCTCGGCGAGCACCTTGCCCTCCTCCACGTAGACGACGTGCTCGGCCTGGTCGAGCACGAGCGGGCTGCCGGTGAACACGACGGTGGTCCGCCCGGCGCGCGCCGCCAGCAGCCGCTCCGCGATCACCGCCTCGGTGTGCGCGTCGACCGCCGACGTCGGCTCCACCAGCACCAGTACCTCCGGGTCGGCGGCGAGCGCGCGGGCCAGCCGGAGCCGCTGCTGCTGGCCGCCGGAGAACTCGCGGCCACGCTCGGCCACGTACGCGTCAAGCCCGCCGGGCAGCGCGCCGACCATGTCGCCGGCGCTCGCCGCCCACAGCGCGGCGCGCAGGCGGTCCTCTCCGGCGGTGCCGTGCGGGTCGAGCCCGTCCCGCAGGGAGCCGGTGAACAGCCGGTCCTCCGAGGCGGCGACGAGCACCCGGGAGCGGACCTCGGCCAGCGGGAGCCGGGCCAGCGGCACCCCGCCGAGCGCGGCCCCGCCCTCGGCGAACCGCCCGAGCCGGGCGGCGATCTCCTCCGCCTCGGACGGCACCGCGGCCACCGCGGTGAGCAGCCCCGGCCGGACGGTCAGGCCCGAATCGGAGTCGGTCAGCGCGCCACCCGCAGGCGCCGTACGGACCGGGCCGTCCGGCTCGGGGATGTCCCGCCGCAGCTGGAGGATCCTGGTGACCCGGCGCGCGGCGACGAGCCCGCGGGTGATGCGCTCCGCCGCCTCGGTGAGGGTGTGGATCGGGTGGATCAGGAACGCGGTGTAGCCGTAGAACGCGACGAGCTGGCCCACGCTGATCTGCCCGGAGATCGCCATCCGCGCGCCGAGCCAGGTCACCCCCACCACCAGTACGCCCGGCAGCAGCACGTGCATGGCCTGCAACAGCGCGTCCACCGCGCCGACCCTGACCCCCGCGCGGCGCACCCGCTGCGACTCCTCGGCGTACTTGGCGGCGAAGACGTCCTCGCCGCCGACGCCGCGCAGCACCCGCAGGCCGGCGACGATGTCGGTGGCCCGGGTGGTCAGCTCGCCCTGCAGCTCCCGCATGCGGTGCTGCCGTACGTGCAGCGGGCGCAGCACGGGCGCCACCGCGGCGGCCATCACCGGCACGCCGACCACGACGACCAGGCCGAGCACCACCGAGGTGTTCAGCAGGATCACGGAGACCGCGGCGATCGCCGCCAGCGAGCCCACGGCCCGGGAGAGGATCTCCATCGCGGACCCGATGTGCGCGATGTCGGAGGTGCCGACGCTGACCACCTCGCCGGTGGTCATCCGGCGCGGCAGCGTCGCGCCGAGCCGTCCGGCCTGGCGCACCACGACCTGCACCGTGCGGTACGCCGCGCACAGCCAGTTGTAGACCGCCATCCGATGGCCGAGCACGCCCGCGGCCGCCTGGACGGCGCCGAGCAGCAGCAGCGCGCCGCACCAGAACAGCAGACCGCGCGCGCCGCCGCCGGTGAGCCCCTCGTCGATGCCCTCGCCGACCGTCGCCGGCATCACCGCCTGGGTCACCATCCACACGATGGCGAGCGTCATGTTCCAGGTCAGGGAAGGCAGCTGCCGCCGGGCGAGCCACAGCAGGTAGCGTGGCGCCGACCGGTCCTCGGGCACGCCGGGATCACCGGCGGGGAGAGGGCGCATACGGCCGGACGCTATCGAGCGCCCGTCCGGACGGCCATTTGTTTTTCCGCCCCAGGAACCTCCAGGGCCACACGCCCGCAGGCCCGGGACTGCACGCCCCTCAGGCTCCGGGCCATACGCCCCCAAGCCCTCGGAGCGCGTGCCTCAGGCGTCCGCGAGCAGGCGGGTGCGCAGCCGGGCCAGCGTCCTGCTGAGCAGCCGCGACACGTGCATCTGGGATATGCCGACCTCGGCGGCGATCTCCGCCTGAGTTTTGTTGCCGAAGAAGCGCAGCAGCAGGATCCGCTTCTCCCGCCCGGGCAGCGCGTCCAGCAGCGGCTTCAGCGCCTCCTTGTCGACGACCCCGGCGAGCCTGTCGTCGGCGTCGCCGAGCGTGTCGGCGAGCGTGGCGCCGCCCTCGTCCTCGTCGGTGACGGGCGTGTCCAGCGACACCGCGTTGTACGAGGCCGCGGCGTCCATGGTGGCGAGCACCTCCTCCTCGGAGAGCTCCATCCGGGCGGCGAGCTCGGCCACGGTCGGCGAGCGCCCGTTCTGCTGGGTGAACTCCGCCACCGACAGGTTCAGCAGAGCACGCTGCTCCTGATACTTGCGCGGTACGTGCACCGCCCAGGTCTTGTCCCGGAAGTGCCGCTTGACCTCCCCGGTCATCATCGGCATCGCGTACGCGAGGAAGCCCGAGCCGACGTCGGCCCGGTACCGGTTGATGGCCTTGACGAGGCCGACCGCCGCGGCCTGCTCGAGGTCCTCGACGGGCTCCCCCCGGTCGCGGTAGCGGCGCGCCACCTCCCGTGCCAGTCGCAGGTGCATCGCGACGAGGCGCTCACGCAGCACCGCGCCGCGCGGGTCGTCCGGTGCGAGCGCCGCGAGCTCGAGGAGCAGCGTCTCGGCGTCGTCCGGAACCGCGGACATGTGCGCCTCCATGCAGGTGACCGTTCCGATCTCGCGCCACCCTAGTGCCGAAGATGTCGGTGGTGCACCGTACGCTGTGGCGGGGGCACCGAGCCGGAGCGTTCCCCTGGTCCGGAACTGGGCAGGTGCGTGGTCACAGCGACACGGCTCGTCGCACGGGGGGTTCCCGCCATCAGGCGGGGTGAGGAGATCGTCATGGCGCACCGTGGGCAGCCGGCCGGCCGCCGGCGCGGATCGGACGGGTCTCATCCCGGCCGCGGTCCGGCACTGTGGCTGGCGATCGCCGGTGTCGTGGTGTTCGTGGTCGTCGCCGTCGCGCTGTGGCGGCTGGAGTGGACCTTGCTGGCGGGGCTCGCCGCGGTGATCGCGCTGCTCGCGCTGGCCGGCGCCGTGTTCTCCCTGTTCCGCGGCCGCGGGCGGGACTTCGACGCGCACTGACGCCCCTCCGCCTCCCCATCGCCCGGGTTTAGCCCGCCGCCGCTGCGGAAGGGCCGGTTCAGGGGGTGTCGCATGGGCGAGGACGACCTGCGCGAGTACCGCGCGAAGCGCGACTTCCGCAAGACGAGCGAGCCGCGCGGAGGGGAGAGCCGCCGCGACGGGGACGCCCCGCGGTTCGTGATCCAGCACCACGAGGCCAGCACCGACCACTACGACCTGCGGCTGGAGGTCGGCGGGGTGCTGAAGTCCTGGGCAGTGCCCAAGGGCCCGTCCACCGACCCCTCGGACAAGCGGCTGGCCATGCCCACCGAGGACCATCCGATGGACTACCGGGACTTCGAGGGCACCATCTCCGCCGGCGAGTACGGCGCCGGCACCGTGCTGGTCTGGGACACGGGGACGTACGAGAACCGCACTCGGCACAAGGGTGCGGAGCAGTCCATGTCCGACGGGCTGGAGCGCGGGCACGTCTCGGTCTGGCTGCACGGGGAGAAGCTCACCGGCGGGTACGCGCTCACCCGCTTCCGTACCGGCAAGGACGAGGCGTGGCTGCTGGTCAAGGAGCGTGACGACCGCGCCGGTGGCGGCGATCCCGTACGGGACGAGCCCGACTCGGCGCTGACCGGCCGGGACATGGAGCAGGTGGCCGAGGAGGGCGACCGCCTGTGAGCCGCGCCATCCGGGCGGGGAAGCGCACCGTGGACATCGGCAACCCGGACAAGGTGCTCTTCGACGCCGCCGGCGTCACCAAGTGGGACCTCGCCGAGCACTGCGTTCGGGCCGCGCCACGGATACTCCCGCACGTGCGGGAACGGCCGATGGCGGTGCAGCGCTTCCCCGACGGCGTCGGGGGCGAGGGCTTCATCCAGAAGAAGCTGCCCGAGTACGCGCCCGGCTGGGTCCGCCACGTCACCGTGGGCCGGGAGCGCGGCGGCACCGTCACCATGCCGGTCTTCGACGACGCGGCCACGCTCGCCTGGTTCGCCGGCCAGGCGGTGATCACGCTGCACCCGTGGCTGTCCCGGAGGTCGGCGCTGCGTCACCCGGACCGGATCATCTTCGACCTCGACCCGCCCGGCGACGACTTCGAGCCGGTGCGCCGGGCGGCGCACGACCTGCACGGCCTGCTGACCGAGCTGCGGCTGCCCGCGTACCTGATGACGACGGGGTCGCGCGGGGTGCACGTGGTGCTGCCGCTGCGGCCCGCCGCGGACTTCGACGAGGTACGGGACGTGGCCCGCGGCATCGCCGACACGCTCGCCGCGCGCCATCCCGACCGGCTCACCACCGAGGTGCGCAAGGAGAAGCGGCGCGGGCGGCTGTTCATCGACATGCTGCGCAACGCGTACGCGCAGCACGCGGTGGCCCCGTACGCCGTCCGGCCCAAGCCGTCGGCCCCGGTCGCCACGCCGCTGGCCTGGGACGAACTCGACGACATCCCGAACGCCGGGCACTGGACCGTCCGTACCATCGCGAGCCGCCTCGACGGCCCCGACCCCTGGGCGGGGATGGTGCGGCACGCGCGCACCCTCCAGGCCGTACGCCGGGCCGTGCGCTCCCTGACCGACTGAGCGAGCGTCGTCTACCGTATGCAACGTGACGGTCATCGAGTCGGGGCGGGTCCGCCTCACCCAATACGCGCACGGCGGCGGCTGTGCCTGCAAGATCCCGCCCGGCGAGCTCGAGGAGATGGTCGCGGCGCTGACCACCGCGCCGCCCCCCGGGGCCCGCGGTGAGCTGCTCATCGGCCTCGACGACGGCGACGACGCCGCGGTGGTGCGGATCCAGGGCGGCCGCGCCATCGTGGCCACGGCGGACTTCTTCACCCCCGTCGTGGACGACGCCTACGACTGGGGGCGGATCGCCGCCACCAACGCGCTCTCCGACGTGTACGCGGTCGGCGGCGAGCCGGTCATCGCGGTGAACCTGCTCGGCTGGCCGCGCGACGTGCTCCCGGCCGCGTTGGCCTCGGAGGTGCTGCGCGGCGGGCTCGACGTGGCCCGCGCCGCGGGCTGCCACCTCGCGGGCGGGCACAGCGTCGACGACCCCGAGCCCAAGTACGGCATGGCGGTCACCGGCCTCGCCGACCCGGAGCGCCTGCTGCGCATCGACGCCGGCGAGCCAGGCGTGCCGCTCTCGCTGACCAAGCCGCTCGGCATCGGCGTGCTGAACACCCGGCACAAGGCCACCGGCGAGGTTTTCCCGCAGGCCATCGAGGTGATGACGACGCCGAACGGCGCCGCCTCGGCCGCCGCGCTGGCCGCGGGGGTCGTGGCCGCCACCGACGTCACCGGGTTCGGGCTGCTCGGGCACGGGTTCAAGCTGGCCCGGGCGAGCGGGGTGACGCTGGCCATCGACGCGGCCGCGGTCCCGTACGTGGACGGGGCGCGGGAGGCCGTCCAGGACCGGTACGTCAGCGGCGGCACCCGGCGGAATCTCGACTGGGTGGCGCCGTACGCGGACCTGTCCGCGATCGGGGACTCCGAGGCACTGCTGCTCGCCGACGCGCAGACCTCCGGCGGGCTGCTCGTCGCCGGGGAGATTCCCGGCGCGACTGTGATCGGCGAGCTGCTCCCCCGCGGCGAGCACGCGCTCGTCGTCCGCTGAACCGCGCCGGCCCGTCCCCTTGATCAGGGTCGGGCCCGGCGGTGCGGTTCAGGCGAGCTTCAGGGTCTCGGCGACCGCCCGGAGCGCGGGCAGCGGATCCTCGCCGCGCCTGGTCAGCGCCTGGACGGCGACGTGGTCGGCGCCGGCGTCGAGGTGCGCGGTCAGCCCGGCGGCGATGGTGGCGGCGTCCCCGTGCAGCGCCAGCACGTCGACCAGGGCGTCGCTGCCACCGTCCGCGATGTCCCGCTCGGACCAGCCGAGGCGCTTCAGGTTGCCGGTGTAGTTGACGAGCTTGAGGTAGGGGTTGGCCACGTTCTTCCGGCCCAGCTCGCGGGCGCGGTCGGCGTCGGTGTCCACGACGACCTTCTGCTCGGGTGCCAGCAGCGGCCCGTCGCCGAGCGTCTCCCGCGCCTGCCGGGTGTGCTCCGGCGGGACGAGGTACGGGTGCGCACCGGCGGCACGCTCCGTGGACAGCCGCAGCACCTTCGGCCCCAGCGCGGCGAGCACCCGGCGCTCCTCCGGGACCTCTGCGGCGTCGAGCTTGTCGAGATAGTCGACGATCGTGGCGTACGGGCTCCGGTACTCCTTGGTCGCCTCCGGGTGCCCGATGCCCACGCCGAGCAGGAAACGGCCCGGGTAGGCGTCCTCGAGCCGGTGGTACGAGGCGGCGACCTCCTCGGCCGAGGTCGCCCACATGTTCACGATGCCGGTGCCGACCACGACGTGGTCGGTGGCGGCGAGCACACCCTCGGCGTCCGCCAGGTCTCCGCTGGGTGACCCGCCCAGCCAGATCGTCCCGTACCCCAGCCTCTCGACTCCGCGCGCCAGGTCCGGCCCGATCGAGCCGCCGTGCCGCCAGATCCCGAAGCGGCCCAGGTCCATGCCCGTCATGTGTCTCCTTCTTCCGGTGCCGGTCGCTTGTGCCTTCACCATCCCCGGTGGCCGCGGTCTCGTCACACCCGGGGGTGTGATCCGCGTACGGCGCCGCTCGCCGGGTAGGTGCACATCTTGGACCACCGCGACTGGAGGGGGACGCGATGGGTGTCCAAGGCAGCGACAAGCATGGTCCGATCAAGGACGAGGTGCTCAAGGAGGAGACCGAGGCGGTCGAGCGCGGCGGGCAGGACCCGCGGGCGCACGAGTGGCGGCAGGGTGAACCGTCCGCCGAGGACGAGCCCGCGATCCGCCGTTCACCCGAGGAGGAGCGCACCGGGGGCACACCGCCGGGCATGTCGTCCGGCGACGTGGCCGACCGCTCCGAGCTGGCCCGGTGGCTGCAACCCGGCGAGTTTCCCAGCTCGGCGGAGCGGATCTCCGCAGCGGCACGTGACCTGAACGCGCCCGACCACGTCCTCGCGGAGCTCGCCGCGCTCCCGCAGGACCGGGTCTACCGCAACGTGCAGGAGATCTGGCAGGACCTGGGTGGCGGCACCGAGGACGTCTCTCACCGTTCCTGACGCGTGCCATCTGAGTGGGCGCGCCCAGATTGGCGCGCCCACTCAGCTTCAGCTCGGCTCGCGTAGGCGTACTCGCCCGCCGAGCCGGAGAATCACGACCCCGACGATCGCGGGCGGCGGCGCCGAGTACGGCGGCGTTCCTCATGCGCGTGGCGAGCCACCCCGAGCAGCTCAGCAGCAAGATCGCGAGCCCGGACGCTTCGAGGAACGACGTCGGCAGCGCGGGGCTCTCCCGGAGGCCGTCGATGAACGTCCGCTGCGGCCCGACGCCGATGATCATGCCGGTGAATTCGGACGTGGACCACCCTCGGGTCGAGGCGAGTCCAAGGCCCAGCCCGGTGAGGATCACGAAGACGGTCCCCATCCGCCACGACGTCGTCACGTCCCGGCCGTTCTGCTCCGCCGGCATCGACATGGTGGCCGACCACACCATGCCGGCAACGGTCACCAGCAGACACAGCAGTCCGGTCACGAGCGCCAGAGGGAACTTTGGGTCCAGGAAGGACAGCAGGCCGCCGATGCCGAACCCGCTGGACATGACGATGATCGCTGCGAACGGAAGGCCGAACAGGGCGAGATCCAGGGCGGGCGCGACCGGCCGCCATGGCGTGCCCGGACCGGATCCCGCGTCACCGCGCGCGGCAGCCGACCGTACCGCCAGTGACTGCACCGCGTACACGACGGCCAGGTAGACGATGAGGAACACCAGCCAGCCGACCGTCGCGAGATACGAGTCCTGGACGAAGACCGGCATTCCCCTCGGCTCTTCCCTTACCGGCCAGAACCACCAGTGGAAGGCGCCCAACGTGGCCGCCACCGCCGCCGGGGTCGCCATCGTCAGAGCGATCATCCTCGACCGCAGCTCGGGGATGCCGCGCCGGGGCAGACGGCGCGCCTGGCGGTCGACGACGAGATGGCAGCCCGCCACCAGGGCGATCCCCGCGAGGAGCGACATGGTCTCCTCGACTCGCCGCGGCGGAGGCGTGTCGAGCAGCCATGTCCCCGTGAGCAGTACCACGACCGTGCCGATGAACACCGCGCTGTGCGGCCGGCGACGCAACGGCCGTCCCTCCCGGGGTTGGTCCACGGCGCGATCGAACCACCCCGGCCCTGGACGTACGGCCCAAAGGCCGAACAGCGGCCTGGCCCCTTCCGGTCACGGTCGCCGAGAGACGAGCTCAGCTGGGAGGGCCGGAGGAGAGGATGTCTCCTTGGGGGATCTGTTCGCCGTCCGGCCCGTCGTCGCGGGGGCCGCCGTCGTGGGGCCGGTGGCCGTGCGAGCCCTTGTCGTGCGGGCCCCTGTCATGCGGCCCGTCGTCGTGCGGGCCGGGGGCGACGTTCCCAGGCTCCGTGGCTGGGGGTCGTGCGGGAGCGTGTGTGCAGGTGAGGAGGGCGGCGCCGGTCGTCGCGGCGAGGATCCCGGCGTGAAGGGCCAGCGCCGCGTCGAGGTCCTCCGGCTCCGGCGGGAACAGCAGCCGTACCCCGCTGAGCAGCACGACGGCGCCGGCGAACACGCGGCTGTGCCACGCGC
>WHSL01000243.1 GCA_009380095.1 Streptosporangiales bacterium
ACATCGTCAAACGCGCGATCTCCAAATACAACGCACGCGGACCCGCCATCAACCGAACCACCTACACAGCCACCATCAACATCAACATGCTCACCACAAGCCCTTTGACGTCCCCCCTCCCGCCCTAACTGAACGGCGTTGGCCCTAGGGCTCGGGGTTTGCCTTGCCTTGGAGCCCCAGGGTTCGGGATTTGCCTTGTGCGGGAGCCCATGATTTTGGGGGGTTTTAGGTGTTTTTAGTGTTGGGGGACTGTGTCGCCTAGGCGGTGGACTCTCAGCATGTTGGTGCCGCCGGGGGTGCCTGGGGGGCTGCCGGAGACGATGACCACCAGGTCGCCTTTTTGGCCTCGGCCTAGGTCTAGGAGGCTGCCTTCTACTTGGCGGACCATTTCGTCGGTGTGGTTTACGTGGGGGACTAGGAAGGTTTCTACGCCCCAGGTCAGGGAGAGTTGGCTGCGGGTGCTTGGGCGGCTGGTGAAGGCCAGGAGGGGGATCGAGGAACGGTAGCGGGCCAGGCGGCGGGCTGTTTCGCCGGTCATGGTGAAGGCGACCAGGGCCTTGGCGCCGATGATCGCGCCTACTTCTGCGGCCGAGCGGGCGATGGCGCCGCCTGTGGTTTCCGGGACTCGGGTGAGTACGGGGGTGGCTTGGAGGGAGTCGTGTTCGGCTGCTGCGACGATGCGGGCCATGGTTTCCACGGCTTCGCAGGGGTATTGGCCGACGCTTGTTTCGCCGGAGAGCATGACGGCGTCGGTGCCGTCGAAGATGGCGTTGGCGACGTCCGAGGCCTCGGCGCGGGTGGGCCGGGGTGAGGAGATCATGGACTCGAGCATCTGGGTGGCCACGATGACGGGGCGGGCCTTCTCCCGGCAGCGTTCGATGGCGCGCTTCTGGACCATGGGGACGCGCTCCAGAGGCAGTTCCACGCCCAGGTCGCCGCGGGCCACCATGATGCCGTCGAAGGCATCGATCACGTCGTAGAGGCGCTCCACGGCCTGCGGCTTCTCGATCTTGGCGATGACCGGCACGTGCACGCCGGCCTCGTCCATGATGGCCTTCACCTCGTCCGCGTCCGCGGGGCTGCGGACGAAGGACAGGGCGATCATGTCGGCCCGCAGGTCCAGCGCCCAGCGCAGGTCCGCCTTGTCCTTCTCGGTGAGGGCGGGCACGCTGACCGACACGCCGGGCAGGTTCAGCCCCTTGTTGTCCGAGACCATGCCGCCGACCTGGACCCGGGTGTGCACCTCGTCGCCCCGGACGCTGGTGCACTCCAGCACCACGCGGCCGTCGTCCACCAGCACCTTGTCGCCCGGGCGCACGTCGCCCGGCAGGCCTTTGTACGTGGTCGAGGCGCGCTGCCGGTCCCCCGGCACGTCCTCGACGGTGACGGTGAACTCCTCACCGGCGGACAGCCGGACCGGGCCGCCGGGGAACCGGCCCAGCCGGATCTTGGGGCCCTGCAGGTCGGCGAGCACGCCGACGCTTCTGCCGGTGGCGTCGGCCGCCTCGCGTACGTGCCGGTAGACCTCCTCATGCTGCTCGTACGAGCCGTGGCTGAGATTGAA
Source organism: Streptosporangiales bacterium (assembly GCA_009380095.1). GTDB lineage: Bacteria > Actinomycetota > Actinomycetes > Streptosporangiales > Streptosporangiaceae > WHSL01. Next base: position 1,565 of record WHSL01000243.1, read on the forward strand.
CCTGGCGACGTCGAGTCCCGCCTCGACGAGCGCGCGGATGCGCTCGGGGCTGGACGTCGCGGGTCCCAGGGTGCAGACGATCTTCGCTCGACGGGTCACTCCCCCTACCTTAGGCATCTGGCGACGATGTCGTAGGGATCTCGTACGGTGGAGCCATGGACCGGGCGCCCGAGGAGCTCCGCCGCTACGAGGAGCACGCGCCGCCGGGGCCGCTGCGCCCCGCCGTCGTGTGCTGCTGGTCCTCGGCCGCGCTCGGCGAGGCCCGGCGGGGCGTGCGGCTCGCCGACGTGGCGCACGGCAACGGCTACGCCGACCAGGCCCACCTCGCCCGCGAGGTCCGCACCCTCGCCGACGCCCCCCTCACCAGCCTCATCTAGACCCGCCCAGTTAGATCAGCCCCAGCTAGACCCGGTGCATCGGCTCCCCCGCCGAGGCTCGGCGGGCGCGCAGGGCGCGCAGGGCGCGCAGGGCGCGCAGGGCGCGCAGGGCGCGCAGGGCGCGCAGCGACAGCAGGGTCCAGGAGACGAGGACCGCGGCGAGCACCAGCGCACGGGCGAGCCAGGTGTAGCGCTCGGGGTAGACGACGCCCTCGATGTAGGTGTCGATGAACCCGGTGGGCGCCAGGCCCTGCTCACCGGCCCGCTCGTGCGCCCAGTTCTCCACGGTGGTGAGCGGGCACACGACGCCGAACAGCACGCTCGCGAGCCCCCAGACCGCCGCCCCCAGGTGCGGCCAGATCACCCACGGCCAGCGCCACGCGAGGAAACCCCCGACCGTCACGAACGCCAGGAACAGGAAGTGCACCACCATCGTGGCGTCGGCCAACACGCGAAAGCCCATGACCTGCCTCCACCACCCACGCTAGCGCCGCGGCGCGCTCAGGGCTTGTCGGCGACCGGGCGGACGCGGGTGCCGTACAGAGCGCGCAGGGCCTGCTCCGTCTCCTGCGGGGAGGTGCACGGCGGGTCGCCCTCGACGCGGACGAGGTCGCGACGCGGGCCCGCGTCGGACGTCCAGTCCACGGTCAGCACGGCCTTCCACTTGTCCTTGTGCCACCACCAGGCCACGTCCACCACCGTCTCGGCCGCCAGCACCCAGTTGCCGTCCTCCTCGAGCAGCTCCCCCGGCGTCCGCGCCAGCATCCGCTCCGTACGCTCCCGCAGCGGCGCGCCGGACATCCCGCCGCGCATCGCGGCACCGATCGAGATGCCGACGAACAGCAGCCCCGCGTCGAGCACGAGCACGTCGTAGAAGTCGCTGTCCACCGAGACGCCGTGCAGCACGCCGATGAGGGAGACGGAGTTGCGCTCGGGCGGTTCCGGACGGAACCCGGGCGCGGCGCCCAGCGAGGAGAGCATCTCCCGCATCCGCGGCACGTCCCCCGGCATCGGCGGGTCCGCGATCGACGCGGCGACATCGATCTCCTGGTCCCCGGCCATGAAGCGCAGCGGAGCGCCCGCCCAGGACGGCCGCGGGCGCACCCGGCCGCCGGCCAGCAGCGCGGCCGAGACGAGCGCCGCGAGGTGCCCGCGCAACACGCTGACCTGCGCCTGCGCCAGCTCGCCGGGGGCCACGCCGGGATGGTCGCCGATCAGCTCGCGGGCGATGTCCGGCCCTCGCCCGGCCTCCAGCGCGGCGAGTACGCCGGCCAGGTCGAGGGAGCGCGTCCCGGTGACCCGCTCCGCCGCGGCGATCAGGTTCGCGGCGTCCTCCTGAGCGTCCTTGGTGAAGGCCAGCGCCAGGTACTCCTCCCACGGATGCGGCTCGCCGTCCGCGATCTCCCGCGCCACCCGGGCGCGCAGCCCCGGCAGGTCAACGACCAGGAGCGACGCGCCGCGATGGTCGGGGTGGATACCCGCGGGCTCGGGCGTACGCGCGATCGAGCCGAGCCGCTCCCCCAGCGGCGGGTGGGAGTCGTGCCGCTCGGTCTCGGCCGCCTCGGCCGCCTTCACCGCCACGCTCATCTCCTCGCGGCGGCTCGGCTCCGCGAGCAGCTGGTGGAACCCGGCGAACAGGTCGTCGGGGGCGAGGCCGAACCGGCCGCCGGTCTTGATGTACCGCCCGACGAAGAAGGACCAGGCGACGTCGATCACGACGACCGCGCGCAGCGCGGTGCCCGCCGCGTCCCGCCCGGAGACCGTCACCATGGACCGGTCGGCCTCGATCTCCTGGCGGCGCCGTACCGCGTTGGAGATCATGAAGTAGAGGTTGGCGTACCCGGTGAAGACCTTGCGGACCAGCTTGGCGCCCTCCAGCCCGTCCACGGTGTGGCCGAGCGCGATGGCACCGCGGTAGACGATCCCGGACAGCCGGGTGTGGCTGCCCCCGAAGTGACCGAGCTCGTGGCAGAGCACCGCCTGCAGCTGCGCGATGCTGAGCGTCTCGATCAGCGGCAGCCCGACGAACATGTGCCGGCGTCGCGCGCTCAGCCCCAGCCACCGCGTGTCCTCCGAGACGGCGGCGTTGACCTCGGGGATCAGGTACAGGTCGTCCGGCGGGCGGGTGCCGAGCCGCGCCGCCAGGTGGTCGATCATCCCCCACAGGTGGGGCTGCTCCTGCCTGGTCAGCAGGAGGCCCTCCGGCGCAGGCGGGCGGGTCCTGGACGCCCGCAGCAGGGCCCCGCCGACCGCGACCGCCACGACCGCGCTGCCGATGGTCAGCTGGACCAGCTGCACACGGAACTCGATCAGCATGAGGGCGGCGCTGGCGAACGGGAGCGCGATGAACAACGCCGCCAGGACGTAGTAGCCGACCAGAAGGGTCAGGGCCAGCGCGGCGCGCAGCGTGGTGGCCATGGGGGTACTCCGATCGCACCGGCCGGATGGGAGGGTGAGAAGCGAGGCCTCGATGGTATGCGGGTGCGCGCCCGAGTTGTGCCGGTACCTAGATGGACGCGTACCCAGATGGACGCGTACCCAGATGGACGCGGCCCGGGGCGGACCCGTTGTCGTGGGTCCGCCCCGGGCCGGGCCCGGGTCGGTCAGGTGAGAGGGCGGGCGGTCGGGGGGATCGCCACCGGCAGGGCCGTGTCGCCTGTGAGGTAGCGGTCCACGCCGGCGGCGGCGGAGCGGCCCTCGGCGATGGCCCAGACGATGAGGGACTGGCCACGGCCCATGTCGCCGGCGCAGTAGACGCCATCCACGGTGGTGGCGTAGTCGCCGTCGCGGACGACGTTGCCGCGGCCGTCGAGGTCCACGCCGAGGCGGTCCAGCAGGCCCTCGCGCTCCGGCCCGACGAAGCCCATCGCGAGCAGCACCAGCCGGCACTCGAGCTCGCGTTCGCTGCCCTCGACCGGTTCGAAGCCCTTCTCGCCCTGGCGCACCTCGACCAGCCGGAGTGCGCGCAGGTCGCCGTTGTCGTCGCCGAGGAACTCCTGGGTGGAGACGGCGTAGACGCGGTCGCCGCCCTCCTCGTGGGCGCTGGAGACCCGGTACGTCATCGGGTACGTGGGCCAGGGCTGCGCGTCCGGGCGTTCCTCCGGCGGCCGGGGCATGATCTCCAGCTGGGTGACCGACAGGGCACCCTGGCGGTGTGCCGTGCCCAGGCAGTCCGCGCCGGTGTCGCCGCCGCCGATGACCACGACGTGCTTGCCCTCGGCCGAGATCGGGGACGACTCGGCGTCGCCCTCCTGCACCCGGTTGGACGGCGGCAGATACTCCATCGCCTGGTACACGCCGCGCAGCTCGCGCCCGGGCACCGGCAGGTCCCGCCAGGCGGTGGCGCCGCCCGCGAGCAGCACGGCGTCGTACGAGCCCCGCAGCTCCTCCACCGTCACGTCCACGCCGACGTTCACGCCGGTACGGAACTCGGTCCCCTCGGCCCGCATCTGCCCGAGCCGGCGCTCCAGGAACCGCTTCTCCATCTTGAACTCGGGGATGCCGTACCGCATCAGGCCGCCCACGCGGTCCGCGCGCTCGTACACCACCACGTCGTGGCCGGCGCGGGTGAGCTGCTGGGCGGCGGCCAGCCCGGCCGGGCCGGAGCCGATCACCGCGACCCGCTTGCCGGTACGGACCGCGGGAAGCGAGGGCCGTACCCAGCCCTCGTCCCAGGCCCGCTCGATGATCTCCAGCTCGACCTGCTTGATGGTCACCGGGTCGGCGTTGATCCCGAGCACGCAGGCGGCCTCGCACGGCGCCGGGCAGAGCCGCCCGGTGAACTCGGGAAAGTTGTTCGTCGCGTGCAGCCGCTCGATGGCCTCCCGCCAGTCGTGCCGGAAGACCAGGTCGTTCCACTCGGGGATCAGGTTCCCCAGCGGGCAGCCGTCGTGGCAGAACGGGATGCCGCAGTCCATGCAGCGGCTCGCCTGCTTCTCCAGGCGGCCGCGCTCGAAGTCCTCATAGACCTCGTGCCAGTCCTGGATGCGCACGTCCACCGGACGGCGGCGCGGGAGCTCCCGCGGCGTGGTCATGAACCCCTTCGGGTCGGCCATGGTTACGTCCCCCTCCCGTTCAGCCGTGCGCCGCGGCCATGACGGCCTCGTCGACGTCGCGTCCGTCGCGTTCCGCGGCGGCCCGCGCCGCGAGTACGCGCTTGAAGTCCTTCGGCATGACCTTGGCGAACCGCTCCACCTGCACGTCGAAGTCGGCCAGGATGCGCCGCGCCACCGCCGAGTCGGTCTCGGTGACGTGCTCGGTGAGCAGGTCCCGGAGCAGCGTGCGGTCCGTGTCCTCCAGCGGGTCCAGGTCCACCATCTCGCCGTTCATCCGGACCGGGTCGAGGTCGAGCACGTACGCGGTCCCGCCGGACATGCCCGCGGCGAAGTTGCGGCCCGTACGGCCGAGCACCACCACGGTCCCGCCGGTCATGTACTCGCAGCCGTGGTCGCCCACGCCCTCGACGACCGCCACCGCGCCGGAGTTCCGTACGGCGAACCGCTCGCCCACGATGCCGCGGACGAACGTGCGGCCCGAGGTGGCCCCGTACAGGCACACGTTGCCCGCGACGATGTGCTCCTCGGCCGCGAACGGCGCCGCCGGGTCGGGCCGCAGCACCAGCCGCCCGCCGGACAGCCCCTTGCCGAGGTAGTCGTTGGCGTCGCCGGTGAGCCGCATGGAGATGCCGCGCGGCACGAACGCGCCGAAGGACTGACCCGCCGACCCGGTGAACCGGATGTCGATGGTGCCGTCGGGCAGGCCCTCGCCGCCCCAGCGGCGGGTCACCTCGTGGCCGAGCATGGTGCCCACCGTGCGGTTGACGTTGCGGACCGGGATGTCCAGCCGCACCGTCTGGCCGTACTGGATGGCGCCCTCGGCGAGCTGGATGAGCGTGTTGTCCAGCGCCTTCTCCAGGCCGTGGTCCTGGCCGGTGACCTGCCGCCGGTGGTCCCCGGGGGAGATCTCCGGCACGTGCAGGACCGGCGCCAGGTCGAGGCCGCCCGCCTTCCAGTGGTCCACCGCGTCGCGGGTGTCGAGCAGCTCGGCGTGGCCGATGGCCTCGTCCAGCGAACGGAACCCGAGCTCGGCGAGGTACTCTCGGATCTCCTCGGCGATGAACTCGAAGAAGTTCACCACGAACTCCGGCTCGCCGGTGAACCGCTTGCGCAGCTCCGGGTTCTGCGTGGCCACGCCCACCGGGCAGGTGTCCAGGTGGCAGACGCGCATCATCACGCAGCCGGAGACCACCAGCGGCGCGGTGGCGAAACCGAACTCCTCGGCGCCGAGCAGAGCCGCGACGATCACGTCCCGGCCGGTCTTCATCTGCCCGTCCACCTGGACCACGATGCGGTCGCGCAGCCCGTTGAGCAGCAGCGTCTGCTGCGTCTCGGCGAGCCCCAGCTCCCACGGCGCACCCGCGTGCTTGAGCGAGGTGAGCGGCGAGGCGCCGGTGCCGCCGTCGTGCCCGGAGATCAGTACGACGTCCGCGTGCGCCTTGCTCACTCCGGCCGCGACCGTGCCGACGCCCACCTCGGCGACGAGCTTCACGTGCACCCGGGCCGCCGGGTTGGAGTTCTTCAGGTCGTGGATGAGCTGCGCAAGGTCCTCGATGGAGTAGATGTCGTGGTGCGGCGGCGGCGAGATGAGGCCGACGCCGGGCGTGGAGTGCCGGGTCTTGGCGATCCACGGGTAGACCTTGTGGCCGGGCAGCTGGCCGCCCTCGCCGGGCTTGGCGCCCTGCGCCATCTTGATCTGCAGGTCAGTGGCGTAGGTCAGGTACTCGGACGTGACCCCGAACCGGCCGCTGGCGACCTGTTTGATCGCGCTGCGGCGTTCGTCATCGTGCAGCCGCTCGCGGTCCTCGCCGCCCTCGCCAGTGTTCGACCGGGCACCCAGCCGGTTCATTGCGATCGCCAGCGTCTCGTGCGCTTCCTGGCTGATCGACCCGTACGACATCGCGCCGGTGCTGAACCGCTTGACGATCTCCGAGACCGGCTCGACCTCGTCAACCGGGATGGGCTTGCGGACGCCGTCACTGAACCGGAACAGCCCGCGCAGCGTCATGAGTCGCTCGGCCTGCTCGTCGACTCGCTGGGTGTAGCTCTTGAAGATGTCATACCGACCGGACCTGGTGGCATGCTGCAGCCGGAAGACGG
>WHSL01000362.1 GCA_009380095.1 Streptosporangiales bacterium
GAACGCCTCACCGACAACTCCGAAACCATGATCAAGATCGCGATGATCCGACTGATGGCCAACCGCTTGGCCGGCCAACAAGTCCGCTGGAGCAACCGCACCACGTGATCACCCAGCTACCCAACAGTCACTTAGGGGCCCGGCCCACGCCCGCGCCGCGGCCAAGCCGGCGCCCAGGCCCCACCCATGCCGCGCCCAAGCTCGCGCCCGTGCCGCGCCTATGCCCGCACCCGTGTCGCGCCCAAGCCCGCGCCCACGCCCGTGCCGCGCCCAAGCTCGCGCCCGTGCCGCGCCTATGCCCCGCACCCACGCCCACACCCCGACCACGCCCCCCTCGCGCCCCCGCGCGGTGACGGCCATCCCGATCACGATCTGCGGCAGGTCCTCGCGTGAGTCCTTGGACTTGCCGAAGGTCTTGAACCCGGCCGCATCTGCCGGCTCGCCGCCGTCGGCTGCGGGCTCCTGATCTCCTGCCAGAAGGCGGGCCCTTGCCGTCCCGGGCGACGGGCTCGTCGGCCTCCTCCAGCTCGAAGTAGGTGCTGGTGGTGTCGGAGAACAACAGGCCGACCTCCAGGTTCAGGAGGTTCGCGACCTCGTCGAACACCTGCTTCTCCAGGTCGCCGGTCACCTCGTGCAGCCAGTCCATGGCCCGGTGGCAGGCGTCGTCGGCGGTGACGGCCAAACCGTCGACATGCACGTCATGGGTGACCCAGTCCGCGGCGGCCAGCTTGGACGCCGGGGCCAGGGCCCGGTTGGCGACCAGGGCGAACAGCACCCGCTCCCGTCACACTCATGTCCCGGCGCCGGCCCCTGCGAGGCTGCCCGATACGGCCGACGATCTTGTCGATCCGCGGCCGTCGCCACAGATGATCGAGAACATAGGTACCACCGAACGGGACCGACGAGACGTACTCCAGGTCGCCCGCCGCTGTCGAGGCCGGCGCATCCCCCGGCTCCAGCACCCTCGACAGAGACGCGACCAGGCGTTTCACCGCGCCCCCGGTCCAGGTCGTCCTCACCGCCAAACATGAACAGGACCTTCGAAACCGCCCGCCCCCTTTCACCGGATCCCACTCGTTGTGGGCCAGATGCAGGTACCGGACCGCGCCGGACTTGATCTCCCGCTTCGCCGTCTACACCTACACAGCTCCAGACCACACGGAGCAAGCACAAGCCAGCACAGATAAACCAGAAAACCGCGTCTCTAAGCGAATCCCGCCGCGTCCCCAGCCACCAACCCGCTGACCTACACCTTCAGTTCGAGCCCTCTCCAGAACCCCCGAATTGCGCGGAACGCAGGCCCAGCAGCGCTGGAGATTGACGACGGTCCAGCTCCCGGAGGAGCATCGGAAGCCAGGAACTGCCCATAGCGACGCTTAGTGGTCGGTTCCGGAAGTCCTTCGGGGGTTGACGTAAGATCGCAGGGTGTCGGCGGGGTAGGGCCGGACGTTAGGGTTTGCTGGCGCGGGTCACAGCAGGATGTCGGCCAGTTCTTGCAATAGTTCGGTCGTCCGGCGAGCCTGACCGGGGTCGCCGATGGTGCGGCCGATCACCTGGTCGATGCTGCGGGCTGCGCGGCGGCCGATCGCCTTCATGGCTCCGTCCGCGACCCGGACCCGGGTGCGCCGCCCGTCACTCGGGTCGGTTTCGGCTTTCACCAGCCCACGCTCTTTGAGGCGCGAGACCGACGCGGACACGTGGCTCTGCACAAAGCCTGTCCGTTGGTGGATCTCGCTGATCGAGCTGGCGGGGTGCTTGATCACGTCTTCCAGGACAGCGGCCTCCCCGGGAGTGAGCGACAGGTCGCCGGCCTCGCCGGTGACCTGCGAGGACAGCTCGATAAGGCGCTTCCCCAGCCGGTGCAACTGTCCGCCATCCATGTGCGAAGGCTACATCGCCACAGAAGTATCGCTAGAGATGTATCGTTGGCGATGAACGAGGTTGGATCGAGGAGGCGGCGATGGGCCCAGACGGCTCACTGAAGGGCGTGGCGAAGACGGCGCTGGGGGTGGCGATGGTGAGGGCCCGCGAGAGCCTCAGGGACAACCGGCTGTTCAACGACCCGTACGCCCAGAAATTCCTGGACGCTGCGCCCAGGGCGTTTCTCGAGGAGCCCACCTCCGCCAAAGAACTTGCCGCACTAGGGCCGCTGGCCTCCTTGGGCGCCGTGTTCGCCTTCCATGGAGTACTGCGCACGCGGTTCTTCGATGACTATCTGCTCACTGCCACGACTGCCGGTTGCGCACAGGTGGTTCTGCTCGCCGCCGGGCTCGACACGCGTGCTCTGCGGCTGCCGTGGCCGGGCGGTGTGAGGGTGTTCGAACTCGACCTTCCCGAGCTGTTCGCGTTCAAGGAGGCGGTGCTGGCCGCATGCGACGCGCCACCGACGTGCGAGCGCGGCATCGTTCCGGTCGACCTGCGCGAGAGCTGGACAGGCGAGCTGGCCACGGCCGGGTTCGATCCCACCGCGCCGACAACATGGCTCGCGGAAGGGCTGCTGCTCTACCTGACGGCCGATGAGACCGCGCATCTGCTGACCGCAGTCGGTGAACTCTCCGCGCCGGGCAGCCAACTAGCCTTCGAGCACGGCGACATCGCCGGTTCAGCCCTCCTTGCGCAGGCGCGAGGTATGCCGACGATGGACCAGTATGCATCGTTGTGGAAGGGCGGACTCGGCGAAGATGCCCCCGGCTGGCTCAGCCGACACGGCTGGCAACCGCAGCTTCACGATCTTGCCGAACTCGCCGCCTGCTACGGCCGTCCCGTCCCCGGTCCTTCGAGCGGAGGTTTCCTCACCGCCGTTCGCTCCGGCCGCTGACCATTCCGGGAGGATCGGCCTCTCGTCCCGTGTCCCGGGAGGATCGGCCGCTTCGTCCCGTGCCCGCCGCACGCGCCGCGCCCGTCACCTTGACCGCCTCCGAGCGCCACCGGCTCAAGAAGATGGCGCAGGGCCACAAGACCCCACACCGGGCCCCGGCAGCGAGCGACGATCGTGCTGCATGTGGCGCGTGGGCGCTCCAACGCGCGCATCGCCCGCGAGACGGGAGTGCACCTGGACACCGTCCGCTGCTGGCGGGTCCGGTTCGCCGAGCAGCGACTGGCCGGGCCGTCCGACCGTAAGCGCCCGGCCGCCCGCCCGCGTTTACTCCGCTGCAGTCCGCCCAGGTCAAGGCCCTGGCCTTGTCAGATGCCCACCGAGACCGGCGTGCCACTGGCGCGCTGGTCATGCCCGGAACTGGCCCGCGAGGCCATGCAGCGCGGCATCGCCACGTTCATGTCAGCCTCCACCGTGCGCCGCTGACTCGCCGAGGACGCGCTCAAGCCCTGGCAGCACCGCTCCGGGATC
>WHSL01000051.1 GCA_009380095.1 Streptosporangiales bacterium
CGCCGGAGGGGGAGCGCGTGGAGCCCGAGGTGTACTGCAGGCAGGCGAGGTCGTCGGGGGCGATCGCCGGGGTGGCGTGATCGACGAAGGTGAACGCCGGTGAGTCCGGGTAGCGCTGCGCCCACCACGCCAGCCGCTGGATCAGCGGGGTCCGGGGCCCGCCCGGCGGATGCCCGGTGCGGTACTCGAAGCGGGCGGGTTCGCGTACGGCCATCTTCGCTCCCGTCGGGCCCGTCCGGGCCGCCGATGATCGGAGCGGTCACGCTAACCCGGCCGGGGCGGTGACCTCTGCTATCCCGCGGAGCGAACCGGCGCACCGACTTGTCACCCGCCCCACAACCCGGGGAACGCACCATCTCACGCTTTCCGGGCGAATCGGATGCTGAGCGTCAGAGCGCCTCGATGGCGCGGTGGACCCGCTCCCGGTTGCCGGCGTCGCGGTGGGTGAAGAACGCGGCCGCGCGCTCCCGGTACGGCGACTCGACCGTGAACTCCCGCTTGATCGCGTGCACGATCGCCTCGACGGTCTCGTCCACGGTGCGGCACACCGGGCCGAAACCGTCCCGGTCCAGGTCGAAGTAGCCGCGCCGGTAGTGGTCGCGGTAGAACGCCTGCTCGTCGAAGGGCACGTGCACCACCGGCGTGCCCATGTACGCGGCGTCGAAGAACACCGAGGAGAAGTCCGTGACGAGCAGCGAGCACTCGCGCAGCGCGTCCTGTACGTCCCGGGTGCCGTTGCCGGTGATCGCGACGAGCTCCGGGTCCAGGTCGAAGTGGTGCAGGTGCGGCTGGATCTCGTAGTGCGGATGGAACTCGACCCGCACCCCGGCGTCGCGCAGCGCGTCCAGCAGCCGCTCGTCGCCGAGCAGGCCGGCGAAGAACCGGAAGTAGTCCGAGGCGACGAACGGGGTCGTGGGCTTGAACCGCTTGTTGTACGACGGGACCACGATGTCCTTGCGCCAGGTCGGCATGATCAGCACCGTCGGCCGCTCGGCCGGCACCCGCCGCAGCGCGTCGAACCGCGGCAGGCCCAGCTCCACGGCCCGGCCGCCGTACGCGAGCTCCGAGGCGATGAACTCCCGCTCCGCGGGCGCCGAGGTCACGAACAGGTCGTACGACGTGAGCTGCCGCGCCAGGGCCCGCGACACGTCGTTGTAGATCACGCCGTGCTGCAGGAAGACCCGCTTGTACCGGATCAGGTCGCCGAAGGTGCGCAGGTACCGAAGCTTGGGCTCGCCGCCCGGGAGCAGGTACGACTCCAGGTCGTAGGAGCCGATGAGCTTGGTGGCGTGCAGCAGGTGGAGCCGGTGCGCGAGCGAGCCGCGGGTGAGCACGTTGCCGAGCGGCTCGACCTTGGCCCGGTCCGGCGCGTCGGCGTCGATGACGTAGTAGGCGCGGCGGCGCGGGTGGTTCTCCCGGATCCACTTGAACAGGTGGTAGCCGTTGTCCTGCGCGGTGTCGCTGCGCTCGCCGATGATCCAGATGTCGCGCGGCGCCAGCACCGGCCGGGTCAGCCAGTACAGCAGCCGCAGCGGCCAGCCGGGGCGGCGCCGGATCACCCGGCCCGCCTCGCGCCGCAGCCACCGGCGTGCCGCAGCGAGCGCCTCGGCCGGGCGGCGCCCCCGGTAGGTGAGCTGCACCGCGTCGCCCGCGCCGGTCCACACCCCGACGCGGTGCCGGCCCGCACGGGTGATGCCCTTGTCGCGCTGGCCCGCCGTACGGGCCGTGACGGCGATGTCGGCGTGCCGCTCGCCGTGGTGCACCCGCAGCGCCAGCGTGCCCTGGGCGGTGCCGAGCGCGGCCAGCGCGGCGGCGTCGATCTCCGCGGCCCAGCCGGCGCGCAGGTCGCGGCCGGCCCGCGCGTGCCACAGGTCGCGCCGGTAGACCTGCCGGACCGGGACGGCCACGGTGCCGCCCGGGTACTTGACGACGAGCTCCAGCGGGTTGTCCAGCGGCTCGGTGAGGTCGATGCCGGGCAGCGTCAGCCGGCCCTCGACGAGGATCCGTTCGCCCTCGGCCCGCAGCGACTCGAGCTGCGCCTGCGGGCTGGTGACCCGGAGCAGCGCCCCGCCGGCCGTGGCCGGGCGGTACAGCCCGTGCCCGTCCACGGCGAGCCGCCGCTCCGGATCCGTCGCCGACTCCAGCGCGGCGGGCGACGGGTCGAGGTAGAGGGCGAGGTCGCCGGTCTTCGCGGCGTGGTGCTTGGCCAGCGCGTACGGGTGCCTGACGTACTCGAGGATCGTCGCGTCCTCGATCTCCCGATAGTGCGCGTGGATGTGCGGGAAGAGCGTCTCTATCTCCGTGGCGGGCAGCAGGTCCGTGGCCGTGGTGAGGAAGTTCTGGTACGTGCGGGTCGCGTACCGCGCGATGACCCGATTCAGCTTCGGGCGGCCCGCGGCGAGCCTCAGCAGGTGGTTGTTGAGGTGCAGGTGATCCGCGACGTTGCGGGGCCGCCGCCACAGCGCGTCCATCAGCGAGGTGCCGTCCGCGCGCCCCCGGTAGTAGTAGACGGGGCGGTCCACCAGCGCGATGGAGCCCGCGTGGATCATGGCGGGCAGCGTGTACCAGGCGTCGTCGAAGTGGACGCCCTCGCCGAAGGCGGCGCCCGCGGCGCGGGCGTGCTCGGTGCGGAACAGCTTGTTGGCGGCGCTCGCCGAGAAGATCAGGTCGGGCAGCTCGTCGAGGCCGGCCACGGTGGTGTCGCCGTGCCCGAAGTGCCGCTTCCAGGGCCCGTACGGCCGCGGCGTGGGGAACGTGACGAGATCGCCCATGACCACGTCGGCGCCGGTGGCGACCGCGGCCTCGTGCAGCGCGGCAAGCGCGTCCTCGGCGAGGATGTCGTCGGCGTCGGTGAAGGTCACGTACGGCGCGGTGACGTGCGCCAGCGCGGCGTTGCGGGCGGCCCCGGCCCCGGCGTTGGCCTGGTGCAGCACGGTCACGCCGGGGTGCTCCGCGGCGAACGCGTCGAGGATGGCCCCGGTGCCGTCGGTGGAGCCGTCGTCCACGCAGATCAGCTCGGTGTGCCCGAACATGGACTGAGCCGCGATGGAGGCGAGCGTCTCCGGCAGGTACTCGGCCACGTTGTAGGCGGCCACCACCACCGCGCAGCGCGGCGGCGCCGCGGCAGCCGGTGCAGAGGCGGACGGGCGGCCGCGGAACCACTCCCAGGCGCCGTGCAGCGGGTGCGGGCCGGGCACCGGGCGCAGCGCGAGCTCGCCGGTGGGCCGCGCCACGGCGGCCACGGCGCGGGGCAGCGGGCGCGGGGCCGGCCGGGCCGGCGGGGTCCGCGGCGGCTCGAAGGTCACCGCGCCGAGGTCCAGGTCCCCGGCCCAGAACTCGGAGACGTTGGTCTTGCCGTGCCAGCGGATCTCTAGCGCCAGCGGCCACTCCTGGGCCCCGCGCGGGATCGCCGGGATCGCCCGGCGCAGGTCGATGGCGGCCGTGTACGCGACGTGGCAGCGGCTCACCCGCACGCCCCGGACCCGGCGGCGGTGGATCCGCCCCGCGACCCTGTCGTGCAGCAGCAGGTGCAGGTCGAGCGGCTCGCCTTCACGGATCCAGCCGAGCGGGTTGACCACCGCGCCGGTGATCGTCAGCCGGCCGTCCCGGACCGCGATCGACTCGATCCGGTTGAACAGCTTGAGGTCGCCGAAGGCGGTGCGGTGCACGCCGAGCTCGGTGACGTCCAGCGGGCCTGCGGCGTCGGCCGCTTCCCCCCAGTACACCCGGCCGTCGCGCTCCGCCATGCAGCCGGCCAGCGGGTTGCCGGACTGAGCGAAGCCGGCCGTGCTCGTCACCCCGGCCACGTCGCCCGCGCACAGGAAGTGCGCCTGCACCCGCTCCACCGCCCCGGCGGACTCCACCGCGCCGGGGTCGAGCGTGGCCACGTACGGTCCGGCGAGCTCGACGAACGCGCGTCGCTGCGCCTCCGGCCAGCCGGGCAGCCGGGCGATGAACGCGGCGAGCCCGGTGCGCAGGAAGTCGCCGTCCTTGTGCGCCTTCAGCTCGCCGGCCCCGAGCCGGCCGAGCAGGTCGTCGATGCGCCGCTCCGTCTCCACCAGGGTGGCGAACGCGGCGACCTCCTCGGCGGGCGTGCCGTCGCGCGGCGGCCTGCCGCCCACCGGCGTCGGCGACTCGCAGACCGGCGCCTCGAGCACCACGATGCCCTCCGCGCGCAGCAGCGCGGCCACCGCGAACAGCGCGCCGGCCTGCCGCGGCGCCTCCGTGAAGCGCAGCCCGGTGCGGTGCACCGGCTCGCGGCGCCAGAGCAGCCCGGTGGTGGTGCGCCCGGCGAGCAGCTCGGGCCGCTCCGCCACGCCGGCCAGCATGACCTCGGGCTCGGCCGGCGGGCCGGGGTCGTCCGGGCCGGGCGGCACGGTCGCGCCACTGGCCGGGTCGATCCGGGTGACCTGCCCGGTGGCGACGTCGGCGCCGTACCGGGTGGCGGCCTCGGCGAGCAGCTCGCAGGCGCGCGGCCGCAGCTCGTCGCCGGGCTCGAGGAACATCACGTACGTCCCGGAGGCGGCGGCGAGCCCGGAGTTGCGCAGCTCCGCGGCGGTCGCGCCGGGCAGCGCGAGGTCGCGCAGCCGGAGGTCGTGGCGGCGGTGGCCGCCGACGAGCTCGGCGGTGGCGGCATCGCCGGTGTGCACGACCAGCACCTCGAGGTCGCACAGCGACTGGTACGCGGCCGAGCGCAGGGTGGCGCTCGTGCCCGCCGCGTCGTCCGCGACCGGGATCACGAGGCTGACCGCGGGGTCGGCCGGCCGCGCCCCGCCCGTCACACCACACCCCTGAAACCGGGCGGACACGGACGGTGACCGGGTGGATCCGCCCTGCGGGTGCGCGTGTGCGCGACCGCAGTCGTGGCGGACCTACGAGCCATGAACCATCACCGTTCCCCCGGCGAACCCGCGTCCGCCATGCCGGTCACCGCGCGGGGCGCGGGGAGCGGTCCGGGGGTCGGGGGTTCTTTTACCGTTTAGCACCGGTACTGCATCTTACTGACGCCTGAGGGGTGCATGCGGTTGCTCTGCCGGGTTGGGGAAAACGAATCATTGCAGGTAAAAGGCGTGCCGGTGAGAGCTTCGCGGGTCAGGAGGCTGGAGCCGGACGGCCCTTCTCCGGTGGCGGTGCCGATGTCGGCACCGTACGCAGCGTGTCGGCGGCCTCGGCGTCGCCCATGATGGCGGCGATCCACCGGTTGGCGGGGTCGCTGTCCACCAGGAGCGCCTTCACCAGACTGCTCAGCGGGATGGCCAGGACGGCGCCGAGCGGCCCGAGCACCCACCCCCAGAGCAGCAGCGAGATCATCGTGAGCGTGGCGGAGAGCCCCACCGCCTGGCCCAGGTACTTGGGCTGGACGAGTGACTGCAGCACGAAGTTGATCACCGAGTACGCCACGATCACCAGCAGCATCGTCCGTACGCCGCCGTCCAGCAGGGCGAGCAGCGCGGGCGGGACCAGCCCGATCACGAAGCCGACGTTGGGGATGTAGTTGGTGACGAACGCCAGCAGCCCCCAGAGCAGCGGCAACGGCACGCCGAGCACCCACAGCGCGCCCGCGTCCAGCGCCGCGACGATGAGCCCGAAGATGGACGAGACCACCAGGTAGCGGCAGGTGTTGCGGACGAACCGGCTGAGGGCGTTGACCAGTTCCGGCCGCCCTGGCGCGAGCGCTCCTATGCTGCGCCCCAGCGCGGCCGCGTCGAGGCTCATCGTGAACAGCACCACGAGGATGAGCAGGATCGCCGAGGAGACGCTGAGCAGGCCGGACAGGAACCCCTGCAGCACCCCGATGAAGTTGGCCGGGTCGAGGTCGCCGAGCGCGTTCTGGATCTGCTGCCCGCTCACGCCCCACTGGGCGAGCAGTGCGGAGACGGAGTCGATGAGGTCGTCGAACTGCGCGGAGTAGTCCGGCAGCGTGGTGGTGAGCTCGGCCACCGCGATGGTCAGCGAGCCGAGCAGCGCGAGCAGCACCAGCACCACGGTCAGCAGCGGCACGGCGACCACCAGCCAGCCCGGCGCGCGCTTGCGGGTCAGCCAGCCGCGCAGCGGCTGCACGGCGATGACGAGGGTGAGCGCGAGGAAGATCGGGCCGACGATGGAGCTCGCGGCCTTGATGCCGGCCAGGGCGACGACGGCACCCGCCGCTCCGAGCAGGATGCGCAGCCCCCGCGACGGGCTCGCCTCTGTGGCCATCTCATCCCCCGGTCGGTTCCGCGGTAGTGGGAATTCTTGCCCATCCCGCGACCGGAAGAGCGTCGGCGGCCCCGCGAATCTCTCAGTCCCGCGGCGGCATCAGGTGGTTCGCCGCCCGTGCGACCGCGCCGATCCGCTCCGGGGTGAGGTCGGCGAACCGGTGCGCGCGGATCCACAGCGGCAGCCGCGCCGGGCGTAGCACGGTGATGCCGTCGGCGACGAGCACCCGGTACGCGGGGAGGCGGCCGCCGTGCACCACGAGCAGCGGCGCGGTCCGTACGCCGAAGCCGACGGCGTCGGTGAGCAGCCGGGCCACGGTCTGCGCCGTCTCGTGCAGCGCGGCGGCCCGGGCCGCGCCCGGCTTCTGGCCGATGAACAGCTTCCCGCTGTACGCGGCCACGTCGGACTCGGGGTGCCAGGCCGCGCTGTCCACCACCCAAGTGCCGCCCGGGCCGATCACCAGCGTGAAGATGCCCTCGTGCCCGGGCACCACACGGTGCGCGAGCACCGTGTGGCCGGCCCGGCCGAGCGTCCAGTTCAATATCCGCGCGCTGCGCCCGTGCCCGTGCCGGCCGCGGCGCCAGACCGACGAGGCGGCGTGCCGCCGCCAGAAGTAGAGCCAGGTTCCGGCGAACGCGGCGATCCCGAGCAGCAGGCCGATGCCGAGGTTCGCCGCGATCGTGCCGAGTACGAGCCCGCCCGCCGCGGCCCCGGCCATCACCCGGAGCCGCTTCTTGCCGTCCTCGGCCCACTTGACCTCGTACGTGGCCTGCTCGGAGCCGCCACTGAACGCGGGGTTGTCCTCAATGTAGATGGAACGGCCGGGCATCGCTGGCCCCCTGCTGAACGCGGGCGGAGGAGGGGTGTGCGCCTCCTCGGGTCACGAAGCGTGATACCCCGAACGCGGACGAGAATTCATGCCCTGATGTTCCGATCGTCCGGTTTCGCTTGACCGCATCCGGTCTCCGCCCGCCCCTTCAGTCGCCGATGGGCGCGGTGGCCTCCTCCTCATGCTGCTGGGGGACCGGGACGTCGCGACGCCGCCAGGGCCCCTTGAACAGGAACACCGCCGGGAGATAGAGGACGAGGCCGACCACCGAGATCCACATCCAGACCTGCCAGCCCGTCGCCGCCACGATGATCGGCACGATCAGCAGCAGCAGCACCAGCACGGAGCTGGACTTGGACAGGAAGCTGAACAGTCCCCAGGCCGTGCCCTGCAGGCGCGGGTCGATGTCCTCGGCGTTCTCCGAGTACGCCGAAGCTCTCCTGGATCATCGTCTGCCCGTACTTGGTCAGCGAGAGGTAGAGCGGGGGCATGCGGGGGGCGACCTCCCTGGGTCGGGATCCCCCGAGACGGACCGGCCGTCGCCGGCCCGCCGAACTTTTTAGAGGCGGCCTCTAGAATCGACTTACAGATCAATGTCCGCTCGCCGGCGGGCGCTGTCAACCCGCCGGGGTTACTGGGGGGACCCGCTCGGGCGGTGCCGGCCGGGGGCCGCTACTTGGTCCGTACCGGGGCGCGGAAGGCCGTCGCGTCGTGCGTGTCCGGGCCGATCAGCCGGTGCCGGCCGCCCTGCACCTGGTAGACGAGGTGCGCGTGCGCCAGCGAGGCGTCCCGGGTGTCGTCGGGGTAGGCGAGCCCGCGCTGGCCCTCCCCGGACAGCGAGTACCCGCCGGCCACCCCGCGGTGCACCATCGTGCGCAACACCCGGGTGACCTCCTCGAACGCCCACGGGTGGCGCACCTGTGACCACGCCGAGGCGAGCAGGTGGGTCATGTCGTAGTGGATGCCCGCGCTGGCCCGGCCGGGGCCGGTGCCGTACCGCTCGAGGTAGCGGCGGGCGAACGCGGCGCCGATGGCGTCGTCGTACACCCCGATCACCGTGGACCAGACCAGCCCGTCGGCGACCTCGCCGACCCGGGTCAGGAAGCCCGGCACCGAGGGCGCCCACACCGTGCACAGCAGGGACGGGCTCGGGGCGGCGCTGAACGCGCGCAGGAACGCCAGCAGCTCCCCCTCGATGTAGGTGGTGAGCAGCACCGCCGCCGGATCCTCGCGGTGCACCGTGTCCAGCACCTCGGCCCAGCCCACGCCGACGTTGGAGACCTGCAGCACGCCCGCGACCTCCCAGCCGCTCGCCTGCGCGAGCCGCTGCAGGCGCAGCAGGTTCTGCTCGCCGGCCATGGTGTCGCGGAGCACGAACAGCAGCCGCCGGTTGTGCGGCCGCCAGCCCCCCGCGTCGCGGAGCCCGGTGACGGTGCGGATGAAGCCGGCCCCGTACGCGTCCTCGCCCGCGCAGATCTGGAAGGTCTGGCCGAGCCTGCGCGGGTCGGCGGCGACGCTGGCCGGCCCGGCGGGGGAGACCATGGTGTGCAATAAGGGGCTGCCGTGCTCGGCCGCCCGCTCCAGCACCTGCACCTCGTGGTGCGGCGCGACGTAGCCCAGCGTGATCGCGTCCACGTCGCTGTCCAGCAGCCGGTCCACGGACTCCAGCGTGCGCCGCGGGTCCGTGATGTCGGTGGGCAGCACGACGTGCTCGATCGGCCGGCCGCCGATGCCGCCGCGCGCGTTCAGCTCGTGTACGGCGAGATCCGCCCCGCGCCGCATGGTCCGGCCGTCGTCGGCGCCGTGCCCGTCGAGCGGGTAGATGGAGCCGAGCCGGATGGGCCGCCGCCGCGCCGGGCGCGGCGGGGTGGGCGGCCGGTACGGCGGCAGCGGCTCGGCGGGCACCGTCAGGGCGCCGGGCGGGCCCGTCCCGTCCGCGTGCACGGCAGCCCAGAGCCGGCCGATGGGCAGCGCGTCGAGCGCGGTCCCCGGGTCGGCCGCTAGCAGCAGATCGCGGCCCAGGGCGACGGCGGCCGCGCCCGCGCGGGTCTCCTGACCGACCTTGGCCAGGATGTGCTCGACGTGGGTGGCCACCGTACGGCGGGTCGCGCCGAGCCGCTCCGCGATCGTCACGTTGGTGAGCCCGCCGGCCAACAGGGTCAGCACCTGCAGCTCCCGCGTGGTCAGGCCGTACGGGGAGTCGATCGGGTGCAGGTCGAGCAGCGCGCCGTCCCGCTCGGTGACCTCGATGCGGGCCCGCCAGACGGCGGTGTCGCGGGCCCACAGGTAGTCGAACTCGGTGGCCTCGGGCTCGTGCAAGGACGCCGCCGCGTGCAGGTGACGCAGCAGCTCAGGATGGCGCTCGAAGAACTCCGGTACCGACGTCCGGACGGCCCCCTGACCGTCCCGCACGGCCCGTACGGTCCGAACGTCCAGGAAACGCTCCGCTTCCGGCCGCATTCGTGCAGGTTAACCCCATCAAAAGGAAGTTGCGTGCGACATCCTTCCACCCAGTGGTACCGACTTGAGTGATACCTGGGAAAAGCATCGGTCATATGACCGATGCCGCAGCGTCGCCGCTCGGCCACGATGGGTCCGATCTTGCAGGTTGTGTGTACGACTGCGGACGCCCGGCCGGCCGTCCGCAGGGAGCACGCCCGATGCCCGTGCCGGAGGGGCCGAAACGATGACAGCGACCATCCGCCAGGAAGATGTCGTACGCAAGCGACGTCGCGCCGTGATCTCTGGCGGCTTCGGCAACCTGCTCGAGAACTACGACAACGTCATCTATACGTATTTCGCCGCGACGCTGGCGAAGCTGTTCTTCCCCTCCTCCTCCGACGCGGCCGCCCTGCTCGCCACGTTCGGGGTGTTCGCCGTCGGGTTCGTGATCCGTCCGCTGGGCGCGCTGTTCTTCGGCCATCTCGGCGACCGGTACGGCCGCCGCCGCGCGCTGATCGTCTCCGTGGTCCTGATGGCCATCGCGACCACCGCGATCGGCCTGCTCCCGACGTTCGCCGCGATCGGCGTGGCGGCCCCGATCCTGCTGGTGCTGGCCCGCCTCGTGCAGGGCTTCTCGGTCGGCGGCGAGTGGGCCGGCTCGGCCGCGCTGCTGGTGGAGTACGCCCCCGCGGGCAAGCGCGGCCGCTTCGGCAGCGTCCAGCAGGTCTCCACCGGCATCGGCTTCCTGCTGGCCGCCGCCGTGGCCGCCGCGATCACGCTGTTCGTCGACCCGGCGGACATCCTCTCCTGGGGCTGGCGGATCCCGTTCCTGCTCGGCCTGGTCACCGGTGCCGCCGCGCTGTGGCTGCGGCTCGGCCTGGACGAGACCCCCGCGTTCAAGGAGACCGTGGCCGAGGGCGAGACGGTGGCCAACCCGCTGGTCACCGGGCTCCGTACGCAGCGCGCCGCGATCGCCAAGGGCTTCGGCTTCACCGTGCTGTGGACGCTCGCGTACTTCCTGTTCCTCACCTACGTGCCCACGTTCCTCACCGAGGTGGTCGGCGTGGCGGAGACCACGGCGAAGGTTTCCAACGTGGTGGCGCTGGTGGTGTTCGTGGCGCTGATCCCGGTGACCGGGGCGCTGTCGGACCGGGTCGGCCGCAAGCCGCTGCTGCTCACCGCGTCGGCCGGTTTCGTGCTGCTGAGCGTCCCGGTGCTGTTGCTGCTCAACACCGGGCAGACCGCGCTCGTCATCCTGGGTCAGCTGATCGTGGCCGTGCTGCTCGCCTGCTTCTCCGGCCCCGGCCCCGCCGCGATCTCCGAGCTGTTCCCCACCGAGGTGCGGTACTCGGCTCTGTCCATCGGCTACAACTTCTCGGTCATGGCCTTCGGCGGTACCGCGCCGTTCGTGGCGACCTTCCTGATCGATAAGACCGGCTGGAACATCGCCCCCGCGCTCATGCCCACCGCCGCCGCCCTGATCACCGGCGCGGTCGTCATGTCGATGAGGGAGACCGCGCACAAGCCCTTGCGATGACGCCCGCCATGACGCCCGCCATCCGCCCCGTCGTACCCCGTCGCACAGGAGAGAGGACATGACAGCTGGAACAGGGCCCGGCCTCCTCGCCGTCTCCGGCAGCTACGCCGAGATGGGCGCCGCGATCGGCGCGGCCACGGCGGACCTGGTGGCGCGCAACCTGGAGGCGTACGGCCGCAGGTTCCGCGACGAGGCGGGGCGGACCGAGGCCGACGTACGGCACGGGGGCGGCCGCTACCGCGCCATCGCGGCCGCGTACAACGCCTACGTGGCGGCGGCGCTGGACGGGCTCGCCGGGGGCGCCGGCCGCACCCCGGAGGAGATCCACGCGCTGAACGCGCGGACCGAGATGCTCTACGGCGCCGCGCACCGCCGGGAGGAGGGCTGCACCTCCATCGCGGTGCTCGGCAGATGCTCGCCACCGCGCTCACCCTGCTCCGCCCCGTACGGGCCCGGCACCTGCTGGAACCGGCGCTGGCGGACCGCAAGGTCGACACCGAGGCCGTACGGGCCACCCTGCGCGACCACTACTCCCACCCCGACGGCTTCTGCCGGCACGTCCGCGCGGACGACCCCGCCGAGGTGTGCTCGGTGTACTCGATCGTCATGGACCTGGACGCCCGGGAGCTGGCCATCGCGCCGCACCCGGCGTGCGAGTTTCCGTACACGACCTGGCGGCTGGACGACCTCTTCGCTCGCCAGGACGACGCCCCACGCTGGGTGAAGGAGATGCCACATGTCTGAGTTTTCCGATGTGCCGAGATCCGGCGGCACCGTCTGCCTGACGTTCGACTTCGACGCCGTGTCGCTGTGGATGGCACGCGGGATGACGAGCCCCGGCCCGATGTCGCGCGGCGAGTTCGGCGCGCACGCGGTGCCGCGCATACTGCGGCTGCTGGAGTCCCGCTCGCTGCCCAGCACCTGGTTCGTGCCCGGGCACACCGCGGACACGTACCCGATGCTCTGCCGTGACATCGCCAATGCCGGCCACGAGATCGGGCTGCACGGGTACGCGCACGAGCCGGTGTCCGCGCTGGACGCGGCGGGGGAGCGCGAGGTCGTCGCGCGGTCCATGGACACGCTGTGCAAGCTCACCGGCCTGGCCCCGATCGGCAACCGGACTCCGAGCTGGGACTTCACCGAGTCCACGGTGGACCTGCTGGTGGAGTTCGGGATCGAGTACGACTCCAGCCTGATGAAGACCGACTACACCCCGTACTTCGCCCGCACCGGGGACGAGGCGCCGCCGGACGGGCCGTACCGGTTCGGCGAGCCCTCCCCGCTGGTGGAGCTCCCGGTGAGCTGGACCCTCGACGACTACCCGCACTTCGAGTACCTGCGCCTGCCCGGGCTGCTCATGCCGGGGCTGCGCAAGCCGCGCGAGGTGTTCGAGAACTTCCTCGACGACGTCCGGTACATGCTCCGCGAGCAGCCCGGCGGGGTCTGCGTGATCACCTTCCATCCTCAGGTGATCGGGCGCGGCCATCGGATGCTCGGCCTGGAGTGGTTCCTCGACCGGCTCGCCGAGCTCGACGTGTCGTACGCGACCTGCGCCGACGTCGCCAGGGACTTCCGGCGCGCGCATGAGGTCGCGGCGTGACCACAGGGACCCGTGTGCTGGTCACCGGGGCGGCGGGCGGCATCGGCGCCGCCTGCGCCCGGGCCTTCCACGCGTCCGGCGCCGCGCTCGCGGTGTCGGACTCCCGCGGCGCGCCCCTGGAGGCTCTGACCCGGGAGCTTCCAGGGGCGACGCCGCTCGTGTTCGACCTGTCCACACCGGCCGCCGCGGCCGGTCTGATCGAGGCGGCCTGGGCGTCGCTGGACGGGGGTCGACGTACTCGTGAACGCGGCCGGTCTTTTCCCCTCCCGGCCGCTCCTCGAGGTGGACGCCGCCCACTGGGACGCGGTCCACGACGTCAACCTGCGCGGCCCACTGCTGCTCACGATCGAGTTGGCCCGGCGGCTGGCCGCCGCCGGCCGCGGCGGTTCGGTGATCAACGTCAGCTCCGGCGCGGCGACGCGGGCGCGCGCCGGTACTACCGCGTACGCGGCCTCCAAGGCCGGGCTCAACATGATCACCAAGAGCTGCGCGCTGGAGCTGGCCCCTCTCGGCATCCGTGTCAACGCGGTGGCGCCGGGCTACGTCCGGGTGGACTCCGAGGTCAACTTGGTGCCCGCGGAGTACGACGCGGCGATGGGCCGGCTCACCCCGCTGGGGGCGGACCGGGCTTCCGTCCGACATCGCGCCGGTGGTGCTCTGGCTGGCCGGTCCGGAGGCGGGCTGGGTGACCGGCGCGGTCATCCCGGTGGACGGCGGCAGCACCGCCGGGTCCCCGGACGCGCCCTCCTGGGTCGCCGGCTGATCCGCCGCTCTCTCATTTTGGGGGAAGGGGTCATTAGTCGCGGCGGCCGGTGATGGCGAGGTTGAGGCCGAAGCCGATCATGACGAAGCCGCCGGCGCCGCCGATCAGCGCGAGCCGGCGCGGGGAACGGGCGAACCAGGCGCGCGCCGTCCCGGCCGCGAGCGCCCAGGCACTGTCCGAGACCAGCGCGATCAGCGGGAAGACCGCCCCGACGATCATCATCTGCAGCGGCACGTGCCCCAGCCCCGGGTCCACGAACTGCGGCAGCACCGCCGGCAGGAACACGATGCTCTTCGGGTTCGTGATGCCGACGACGAACCCGTCGGAGATGATCCGGTGCGGCCGGGCCGCCGCCTTGTGCTCGTCCAGCAGCCCGCCCAGCGCCTTACGGTGCCGTACGGCCTGCACGCCCAGGTAGATGAGGTACGCCGCCCCGGCCAGCTTGAGCACGGTGAACGCCAGCACGGAGCTCTCCACGAGCGCGCCGACCCCCACGGCCACCGCGATCACCTGGACGAAGACCCCGAGCGTGTTGCCGAGCACGGTCAGCAGCGCCCCCCGGCGGCCGATGGAGAGTGCCCGGCCCACCGTGAACAGCACGCTCGGCCCCGGCACCACGATGAAGATGAACGCCGTCAGCAACAGCGCGACCAGGTGCGTCGTGGAGACCATGCCGCCGAGCCTAACCCGCCCCCCACCACCGGCGACAGCCGGTTTCCCCGAGGGCGGAGGGTGACGGGGGGCGGGGGCTTTGTTACGTTGCGCGCAGTCCGATCACGCCGGGGCCGGAAGGGTTCCGGGTGAGCGGGGCCCAGCCACGTGAAGAAGGAGGCGGACATGCGGTTCGCGCGCGTCGGGGAGGCAGGCCGGGAGCGGCCGGTCGTACTGGACGAGGCCGGTAAGGCGTACGACATCTCGGGGCTCACGGCCGACATCGACGGCGCGTTCCTCGCGGGCGACGGCCCGGCGCGGGCCGCCGCGGAGCTGTCGGCCGGCAGCCTCACCGAGGTGCCGCTCGACGGGGTCCGGTACGGCCCCCCGGTCGCCCGCCCCGGCAAGATCGTCTGCATCGGGCTCAACTACAGCGACCACGCCGCCGAGACCGGCTCGCCCACGCCCGGCGAGCCGATCCTCTTCATGAAGGCCCCCAACGTCATGGTCGGCCCGGACGACACGGTGCTCATCCCGCGCCGCAGCGAGAAGACCGACTACGAGGTCGAGCTGGCCATCATCATCGGCAAGGAGACGAGCTATCTCGACTCCCCGGAGGACGCCGACGCCGTGATCGCCGGGTACGCCATCGCGGACGACGTGTCGGAGCGCGAGTTCCAGGCCGAGCGCGGCGGTACCTGGGACAAGGGCAAGTCCTGCGCGACGTTCCTGCCGCTGGGCCCGTGGCTGGTGACGCCGGACGAGGTGGGGGACCCGCAGAACCTGGCGCTCCGTACCCGGGTCAACGGCGGCATCCGGCAGGACGGCAACACCAAGAACATGATCTTCGGCGTACGGCATCTCGTCTGGTACATCAGCCAGTTCATGGTGCTGGAGCCGGGCGACGTCATCCCCACCGGCACACCCGCGGGTGTCGGCTTCGGCAACAACGACTTCCCGTTCCTCACCGCGGGCGACGTCGTCGAGCTCGAGATCGACCGTCTCGGCCGCCAGCGCCACACGCTCGCCCAGGCCTGAGCCGGGCCCGCGCCGTGACACCGGGTGACCTGCGGATGTAACGCTTCTGCCGGGTTCGTCCAAGTATGAGTACAGACTGGGCGGACGCGGGAGGGAATCTCGGTGAGACATCAGCGAACCCAGGGACGCCACGGCGCCCACCCCGCGGATCACCGCCGAGCGGCTGGAGGCCGCTCCCTGCGATCCCGAGTGACCGGGACCGTCATGCCGGTGCTGTGGCTCTTCCCCCGGGATCCCGGGCACACGCCGACGACGGAACAGCTCGCCGGCGTCCTCGCGCTGCTCGACGAGTTGTTCCCGGCCGGCGGGGCCGGTTTCCGGGAGACGAGCCTGACCGAGTGGCCGGAGTTCGTGGACGCGGGCACGTACGGGGCGGGGGTGCGCTGCCCGCGCTGCGGCGGCGTCCTCGACGCGGGTGGCCACGACGAGGAGAGCTGGTGGACCCGGGCGATGGACGCGGCGGCCGGCCCCGGCGACCGCTTCGGCGCGGCGCGGCCCGGCCCGGCGCGGCTGCCGGCGGGTCAGCCCCGGTCCTCCGGGGCGGCCAGCGCCAGCACCCGCCGGGCCTGCGCGATCAGCGGGGCGTCGACCATCTGGCCGTCGAGCTGGATCGCACCCGGCCCGCTCTCGGCGGCGGCGAGCACCCGCCGGGCCCAGTCGACCCGCTCGGCGGACGGGCGGAACGCGGCCCGTACGGTCTCCACGTGGCCCGGGTGGATGAGCAGCTTCGCCACGAACCCGCCGGCCACACCGTCCTCCGCCTCCGCCGCGAGGCCGTCCAGGTCCTTGATCGCGAGCCAGATGGCGTCGATCGCCGCGATGCCGGCCGCGGCGGCGGCGAGCAGCACGGTGGACCGGGCGTGCCGCATCGCCTCCCGGTAGGCGCCGTCCGGGCCACGGCTGGAGCTTCCGCCGATGTCGGCGGTGAGGTCCTCGGCGCCCCAGGTGAGCGCGGCGCAGCCGGGAGCGCGGGCCAGCTCGGGCGCGGCCAGTACGCCCGCCGCGGTCTCGCAGAGCGCGATCACCGGCAGCGGGGCGAGCGTGCCGATCTCCGCCGGGTCGGCGGCCTTGGGCAGCATCACCGCGCTCACGTCCAGCGCCTCGAGCGTCTCCAGGTCGGCCTGCCGGTGCCCGGTGCCCGCGGCGTTGATCCGTACGATGGTCCGGGCCGGGTCGAGGTCCGCGCGGGCCGCGACGAGCGCGGCGCGGGCCTTGTCCTTGTCGCCCTCGGCGACCCCGTCCTCCAGGTCGAGGATGACGCCGTCGGCGCGGTCGTAGGCCTTCGCGTACCGGTCCGGCCGGTCGGCGGGGCAGAACAGCAGCGCCGGCCCCGGGGGCAGCCAGTCATCCATCGCGGCGCTCCGCGGGCAGCCGGTGCATCAGCGCGGTGCGCGAGGCCACCGCGACCACGTCGCCGTGCTGGTTCCGGGCCCGGTGCAGGAACGTGACGACCCCGGCGTCCGGCCGGGACCGGGACTGGCGCTTGTCGGTGACCTCGGTCTCCGCGTACAGCGTGTCCCCGGCGAACACCGGCTTGGGGAACGAGATCTCGCCGAAGCCGAGGTTGGCCACGGTGGTCTCCTGGGTGAGCTGGGCGACCGACAGCCCGATCAGCGTGGACAGCGTGAACATGCTGTTGACGAGCCGCTCGCCGAACTCGGTCGCCGCGCCGAACTCGGCGTCCAGGTGGAGACTCTGCGGGTTCATGGTGAGCGTGGAGAACAGCGTGTTGTCCGCCTCGCCCACGGTACGGCCGGGACGGTGCTTGTAGATCACGCCGGTACGGAGCTCTTCGTAGTACAGACCGCGCTGGACGATCTGTTCCATCCTCGGCCTCCCGTCTGGTTCGGTGCGCGACGGCGGACCCGCCACCAGGCAGTGTGCCCGCACCGCCCGGCACTCACGAGCGCGGGGTCCCGGCTCGTGCCGGGAGGCGACGATCTCGGAGCCGTACGCGGATCGTCGCCGCGGCGCAGGCTCTCCTGGAGCGTTCGCCGGGCGGCCTCGCGCGCGCCGTCGTAGTCGGCGAAGACCGGCTCGGCCACCGGCGACGCCTGGATGACGCCGGTGGTGAACGCGCCCGGCTCCACCAGCGAGACCGAGATGCCCAGCGGCCACACCTCATGGCGCAGGGCCTCGGTGTAGCGGGCGAGCGCGGCCTTGGAAGCGGCGTAGTACGCCTCGCCCGGTTCGCCGACCCAGGCGGCCAGCGAGCCGACGTTGATGATGCGTCCCCGGCGGCGGCTCCGCATGCCGGGCAGCACGGGGTTGGTCACCCGCGCGACCCCGAACAGGTTGGTCGCGAACACCGCGCTCGCCTGATCCGGGCCGGTCTCCTCGGCGAAACCCTGGTGCATGACGCCGGCGTTGTTGACCAGCACGTCGATGTGGCCCGCGCGGTCCAGAACCGCACTCACGCAAGCGGCGACCGACTCCTCGCTGCGTACGTCCAGCCGCAGCATCTCCACGCCGGACTCGCCGTGCGCCCCGGACACGCCGGGCGCATCGGGGCGGGGCCCGGCGGCTGGTGCCGAAGACCCGGAACCCGCGCTCCGCGAACAGCCGAGCCGTCGCCAGGCCGATCCCCGAGGACGCCCCGGTTATCAGGACGACACCGCCCGATCCTGACCGCTGTTCCATCGCGTTCACCCCTCGGAGCCGATACCCGAGACCATAAGTGGCGACGGTTCAGTCCCAGATGCGTTTGATCTTCCAGCTGTCGCTGTCGACGTCGTGGCTGACCTCGGCGACGCCGCGGCCGTGGGAGGACTCGGCGGCGAGCCGGTAGAGCCGGATCTCGGTGCTGATGCCGAGGTGCAGGGAGTCGCGACGCCACCACTCCCGGGTGCTCACCCAGTGCTCGATCACCCGGTTCACCCGATAGCGCCGGCCACGCCAGACGAAGCACGTGGGGCGCTCGTCCCGGTCCACTTCGCAGGTGATCGGCTCGTCGTAGCGGTGGGTCATGGGAGCCACGGTATCGAACATCAGTTCGAGGCGCACGCAGGGAGGCCGTGGTGTGGCGATCGCATTCGGCCAGGTCGCGGCGGTGCGGCGGCCGGGATCGGTTGACATGGCGCCTCGGACTTGTATTCTACCGATAAGTTAATTAACCGCCTCGCGAAGTAGACGTCGATGCAGACCGATGAGCTCAGTGCCACGCTGGCCGCTCTGGCCAATCCGACCAGGCGGGCGATCCTGACGCGGCTCGCCGATGGTGAGGCGACCGTCAAGGAACTGGCCGAGCCGTTCGCGATGAGCCTGCCGGGCATCTCGAAGCATCTTCAGGTGCTGCGGGAGGCCGGGCTGGTCGTGCAGGGCCGCGAGGCGCAGTGGCGTCCGTGCCGGCTGGACGCGCGTCCGCTCAAGGAGGTCGCCGACTGGGTCGGCCACTACCGCCGGTTCTGGGAGGAGGGCTTCCAGGTCCTGGACGACTACCTCGCCGAGGTGCGGCAGGCCGAGGAGCGCGGGAGGGAGCAGGGGGATGGCCACGGCGAATAGTTCCGGTCTCGTGGTGACGCTGCCGTCGGACCGGGAGATCGTTGCTCAAGACGCTCCTGCTGGAGGAGCGCGACGGCCGTACGGCGATGAGCCAGACGATCCGCTACGCCTCACGGGAGGGGCGGGACGCGGCCGTGCGGACGCCGATGGAGGAGGGGACGGCCTCCGCGTTCGACCGTCTCGATGAGCATCTCCGCGCCGTCGCGGCCGGTGCGGTCGCCGACCGGTACCGGCGGGTCGCCGCCGCCTTCGCCGACAAGATCGCCAACGTGCCGCCCGGCCGCTGGACCGCCCCGACGCCATGCCCGGACTGGGACGTCCGCGCCCTCGTCCGGCACGTCGTGGAGGTGAACGAGGTCCACGTCCGGATGGCCGGTCGCGACGTGCCGCCAGGGCCGGGCGTGGAGTCCGGCCCGCTGGGCGCCTTCAACCGCTGGCCCCGCACTCGATCCGCCGCCGGACGCGGACGAGCAGACCCGGCTGCTGGCCTACCTCGGTCGTCAGGTGTAGCACCGCCGCGCGGTCCGGTCCCCCGATGCGAGAACGTGCGGTGCGGTCCGGTCCCCCGACGCGGAAATGGCAGAGCCCCGGGTGAGGCGGGAGGCCTCACCCGGGGCTCCGGCGTCCGGCGCGGTTCCGCGGGGCGTGCCCGCGGAACCGCGCGGCGTCTCGGTTCTTTACAGACCGCGGACGTTCGCCGCCTGCGGGCCACGGTCGCCCTGCTCGACGTCGAACTCCACAGCCTGGCCCTCGTCCAGGTTGCGGTAGCCCGCACCCTGGATCGCGGAGTAGTGGACGAAGACGTCCGGCCCACCGCCGTCGACGGCGATGAAGCCATAGCCCTTGTCCGGGTTGAACCACTTGACAGTGCCCTGAGCCACTCTCTCTCCTTACAGAGGCCGGGTACGCGGTCGGCACTGCGCCGGCCACGGGCCGCCTTCCCGGTGTAGTGCCACCTTCCCCTGAAAGGAAAGAAACGCGCCTGCGGAGCTCCGCAGGCGCGATAAAGCACGCACGCACAGAAACTTGCGACCGACTACAGTCAACCACGCCGAGCGGCGAATTCTTCCAACGATCTGCAAGGCGTGTCCGGCCGGGCCGTCCGAACAGGGCTTCCGCATGAAACTCGGTCCGGTCCCGTGACCGGCCGGAGCCCGCGCAGAGTCGGGCAAAACGGGTGATTCCACCCGGGGGCAGGGGCCCGCGTGGGCGTTCCCGCGGCCGGAACGGGAGACTTGGTACAGAACCCAGACGTCCCGACGAGCGGAGGAGCCCATGGCTTACCCGGACTGGCCCTGCACATCGACGGCGAGTGGATCTCCGGCGGCGGGCGTCGCACCGAGCCGGTGATCGACCCCGCCACCGAGGAGGTCCTCGCAGAGGTCCCGCACGCCACCCCCGGCGACCTGGACCACGCGCTCGCCGCCGCCGAGTCGGGCTTCAGAGCCAGTCCGCCAGCGGCAGCAGGTAGGCGAGCACCACCCACTCCGTCATACTGGTGGGGATCTTGAGATCACGCTCGATGACCGGAAGCGTGACGTTGACGATGCTCATGTCCACCGATGCCATGAACACGGCCAGGCCGGCGGCGGCCACCAGCCACCACCGGTCGCGCCCCTCCTCGGCGTACGGCTCACGTTTCGTGGGAACGGTTTCTGCCACGGCTGTGATCAGCCTCCCTCGCCTCTGTCCTGTCACGTCCGGCCTGCCGGCGGGCTCATAGGGATGAGCCCGGCCGAGGAGATGGTGTGACAGATGCAGGACACCGAATGGCTCGCGCGGCGGTTCGAGGAGCACCGGCCGCAGCTGCGTGCCCTCGCCTACCGGATGCTCGGGTCGCCGAGCGGCTGGCATTCGTCCTGCACGACATGTTCGACCTCCCCTTCGACGAGATCGCCCCGCTGGTGGGCCGCAGCCCGGCTGCCGCCCGGCAGCTCGCCAGCCGCGCCCGCCGACGCGTCCGGGCCGCCGAGCCACCCACCCCGGACGTGGCCGCTCCCGGCAGCGCGCAGTCGTCGACGCGTTCTTCGCGGCCGCCAACGCCGGAGACTTCGCCACGCTGGTCGAGCTCCTCGACCCCGACGTCGTCTTCCGCGCCGACTACGGCCCAGGCCGGCCACCCGCGGTTTATCGAGGGGCCGAGACCATCGCCCAACAGTCACGGGCCGGCCGCGGTGCCGGCCTCCACCCGGTACTCGTCAACGGCCTTCCAGGCGTCGTCACCTCCCGGCACGGCCGTCCCGTGTCGATCATGGCCTTCACCATCGTCGGCGACCGGATCGTGGAGATCGACGGCATCCGCGACCCCGGCCGCGTGCTGCGACTGACAGCCGGAATCGTTCCGCCCGGCCACTGAGCCTGGCGGACCTCTACGCCCCCTGAGTCGCGTGGTGGCTGAGGATGGGGCGGCCGGGGAGGGCGTCGAGGACCGGCTTGCCGTCGCGTACGACGAAGGTGCCGTCCACGATCACATGGTGGAAGCCGGCCGACGGGACGGCCGGGTCCGTGAAGGTGGCGCGGTCGGTGACCGTGTCCGGGTCGAAGATGGTGAGGTCGGCGTCGCAGCCCGGCTGGACCCGGCCCTTGCGTGCCATGGCCGGCGCCGCCTCGGCGAGGATCTGCGCGGGCAGCAGCGTGCAGCGCCGGATCGTCTCGGGCAGCGTGAGGACCCGCAGCTCGCGGACGAGCCAGCGCAGCGTCTTGGCGAAACAGCCGGCGCTGCGCGGGTGCGTGGTGCCGTCCGGCGGCACCGGCCATTCGTCGGTGACCGGGCGGCCGTCCGAGGTGGTCACCCACATCGAGTCCGAGGCGATCGCGGCGTCGGGGAACAGCAGCGACCGCTTCAGCACCTCGAGCTGCTCGGGGTCGTTCTCGTCCAGCCAGTCCAGGATCACCAGCGCGCCCGGGTCCTCCTCGCGCAGCTCGAGCAGCCGTTCGGCGGTCGCGGGCCGCTCGTCCCGGCTCAGCAGGTGCACGCTGGACGGGCCCGCGCCGAGCCGGGCCAGGCCCTCGGGGGTCAAGAAGGACGCGCCGAGCACGGTGGAGCCGGAGCCGTACGGATAGGCCTCGGTGGTCACCCGTACGCCCATCCGCTGCGCACCCTCCACCATCCGCGCGATCTCGTCGACCATGAAGTTGGACGTCGAGTTCATGTGGCACATGTGCATGTGCGCACCGGTGCCCGCGGCGGCCGCCACCACCTCGGCGGCGCCCTCGAAGGAGGTGTGCGGCTCCTCCTTGGAGATGTAGCGGGTGTGCGTGAACGTGGGCACGCCCATCCGCGCGGCCAGCGCGGCGACCTCGAAGTACTCCGCGCGGCCGGAGTCGGGCGCGTACCCCACGAGCATGCCCACGCCGAGCGCCCCGGCGGCCAGCTCGCCCTCCAGCAGCGCGACGAGCCGGTCCACCCCGGCCCGGTCGGCTGGGCGGCGCCACATCGGCAGGTGTGAGTTGTCGCCCCAGGCGAACGGGCCGGCGTCCAGTGGGAGCCCGTCGAACAGGTGCATACGGGCCAGCGCCCAGTGCGCCGCGTACCCGAAGTTGATCGGCCGGCCCTGCTCGGTGGCGCGCCGTACCGTCTCGGTGAACGGCAGT
Source organism: Streptosporangiales bacterium (assembly GCA_009380095.1). GTDB lineage: Bacteria > Actinomycetota > Actinomycetes > Streptosporangiales > Streptosporangiaceae > WHSL01. The sequence continues at coordinate 22,154 of WHSL01000051.1, forward strand.
GTCCCGGCCTCCAGGTCGAGCGAGGTGGTGACGCCGTCCAGCGACTGCAACCGCAACCCGGTACGGCTCTGCGCGTGACTGTGCAGGTCGATGAAGCCCGGCGCCAGTACGAGCCCCGACACGTCGATCACCGTCGCGGCGGCGGGCGCGGGCTCCGGCGGCTCGGTCACCGCGACGATCATCCCGTCCCGCACCGCCACGTCCCGTACCCCGTCGATCCCCGTCTCCGGATCGATCACCCGCGCCCCGCTGAGCACGAGATCGCACGGTGTGTCACCGTGCCGGCCCCGCTCCGCCTCGGCCTTCGCCATGCCGCGTCCTCCCTGGGTCGACTCACCGCGACCCAATCAGGTCGCCGCCCACCCGCGGAAGGGCCGACTCGGCAGGAGGAGGCTAGAGCCTGACGACTTCGAGGCCGGGCATTGCGTCGTAGTCGCCGTCCTGGGTGACCAAGGGGATGTCGTGGGCGATCGCGGTGGCGGCGATCCAGCAGTCGTTCACCGGAGCCTTACGCCGGCTCTGAAGGAGCTGGGAGACGAGCAGTGCCCAAGCGTCGCCGACGGCCTCGTCCACAGGAATCGGTTCGAAGCGCTGGGCGAGTTGGTAGGTGGCCAGCCGTCGCTGCGCGATCTCGGGGGCGATCGCCATCAGCACACCGGTCCTCAACTCTCCGAGGGTGACGACGCACACGCCCCACTCGAAGTCCCGGAACCGTGTGCGATCGAACCGCCCGGCCTCCATGCCGATGAACACCGAGGTGTCGGCCAGGGCCCGCTGCCGGCCTACCACCGGAGATCGTCCGTGGTGTCGGGCATGACCTCGCGAAGCTCGGAACGGAGGTCGCCAGGGTACGGCCCGATGCGTTCCAGCTGGGAGATCACCTCTTCCGCCGGGATCCATCGGCGTCCCGAGCGCATCGGAATGATGCGCGCGACGGGACGATTGTCCCGGAGCACGTCGATCTCCTCGCCGGCCTCCACGCGCCGAAGGATCTCCGCCGTGCGGTTTCTCAGATCCCGTGCCGCGATCTCGCTCATGCTACGAGCGTAGCAGCCGTACGACGCCCGTAGCGCGGCTTGAATGCCGGCGGGCGCCGGGACCTCCGCGCTCAGTCGGTGTCGCGGAGGAGGCGGAGGACCTCGTCGAGGGTGAGGTCGGTGCGGTCCTTGGCGGACTCCCAGCGCTCGAAGACGAGGCTCGCGGCCTCGGCGAGGTCGCCGGGCAGGCCCGCCGTGCGCAGGGCGTCGGCGGCCTCCGCCATCTCCGGGCCCCAGCGCCAGGCCTTGGCGGCGGCAGAGCTGAACACGTCGGTCTCCGCGAGCGGGCGGCTGTTCAACAGCTCGGCCTCGTGTTCCAGGTGGGCCTGGACGCCGTGCTCGCGGGCCAGCGCGTGCGAGACCGCGCCGAGCAGCCGGCTGACCTTCTGGTACGACGCGTACGCCAGCTTCATCCCGGACGCCGCGCCGACCGGCCCGTCCAGCGCGACCGTCTCCAGGTCGGTGCCGGCGAAGGCCGCCGCGGCCTCGGTCACGTCGCCGGCGTCGCCGGACAGGTAGAGCCGGGTGGTTCCGGGCCCCTGCGGCGGCGGGCCGATGATGCCGCCGTCCACGGTCCGTACGCCCGCGGCGGCGAGCGTGTCCCGGATGCGCCCGGCGCGTTCCGGGGCGATCGCGTTGCCCTCCACGTACAGGCCCTCGAAGCGGGTGGCGGCGGCCGCCCACGCCACGCCGCGGGCCACCTCGTCCGCGGCGGCGGGCGGGCAGATCGACAGCACCACGTCGCACTCCGCCAGCGCCGTGGCGAGGTCGGCCCGCTCGGACAGGCCCGCGTCCGCCGCCCGGCGCTTGCTGGCCTCGCTGCGGCCCTCGGGCAGCCAGAGCACCTCGTCGGGCCGCTCGCCGCCCCGCGCCTGGGCGCCGACGGCCGCGCCCATCTGTCCCGGGTGCAGCAACGTTAGGACACTCATGTCGCCCCAGTGTGCCTTCGCGCACGCCGACGCGCACTCCGATCATCGCATGTCAGAGCCTCCGCTCCATGCGCGGATCCGCGGGGAGCTGGAGGCGCGCATCCGTGGCGGCAGGTGGGTGCCCGGGACCCGGATCCCCACGGAGGCCGATCTCGGCGCGGAGTTCGGCGTGTCGCGCATCACCGTGCAGCGGGCGCTCCGCGACCTCGCCGAGGCCGGCCTGATCGTACGGTTCCGCGGGCGCGGCAGCCTCGTCGCGCAGACCGTCAGCCAGGGCAACCTGCTGCGCTTCACCGGGCTCCTCACCCAGGGCCCGGAGTCGCACGGGGATCATCGCGTCATCAAGGCCCAGGTGATCCCCGCGGCGGAGGCCCGGCTGCGGCTGCCCGGCGTCCCCGGCGACGAGGCGGTCGTCCAGATGGAGCGGCACAAGCTGAACCCGAGGGACGGACCGTCAACAAGGAGCTGCACGTGCTGCCGTTCCGGCTCGCCCCCGACCTACTCGACAAGGACCTCGCGTCCCTGACCTCGCACGCCTATCTGCGCAACCGGGGGGTGGAGCTGGTGCGGGCCCGGCTGTACGTGGACCCGTACGCGCTGGACGCTCAGCAGGCGAAGATCTTCGGCCTGGGTTCGCCGTCGGCACCGCGGGCCCGGCCCCCGTACCGGCCCGCCGCCCCGGCCAACAGTGACCCGGCCAAAGTGACCCGGCCAAAGTGACCCGGCCGGCGGTGACCCCGGCCCACGTCGCGACGCCCGGCCCGTAGGGGTCGCCGCGATGACCCTCGCGGGTCATGCGCCCCCACGGGTGGCCCACCCGGATCAAGCTTCGATCCGGGTGGGCCTTTTTTCGCCGCATAAGTCGCATTTCCCGCAATTCGTGTTGATCTGAATCCGGGAGACGGAGGGACCGCCGGTCTGACCGGCTGACCCCGGCCGGTCAGATTACGTACGGAGCGGACCAACTTGCACATCTTCCCTGTACGGGGGCGTGAAGCCACAGATACGACGTATGGGACGTATTGGCGGGGTTTCACGTCCAGGGGAGCCAGATGAGTTTGGGAATACCCAGTCTGATCATCGCCACGTGCCTGCTGCTCGTGGCGGCCCGCAGGATCCGTAAGCGACATGTGATGGCGGCGTTCCTCTTCGTCGTCGGGGGCGTCTGGGCGCTGCTCACCGGAATGGTGATCTCCGGACTGCCCACCGCGGCGGCGGCGACGCTGCCTCCACCGGCGGCGGGTCCCGGCAACCCCTGTCCCTCGGGCGCGCCGACGAAGACGTTCAACGTCTCCTTGATCAACATCCCGATCTTCCTGAACCGATTCGGCGATGTCGTGCCCGAGGGCCGGATGTACATCCTCGACGAGAACATCGCCACGGTTCGGGCCTCCTTCACGAAGGCGGCCGATCCGTTCAACATCGACGACCTGATCGAGCCGCTGGTCCTCCGGGTCAACCAGGGCGACTGCGTGGACATCAGGTTCACCAACCGGCTGAACGAGCCCGCACCGGGCTTCGACCGCGACGCCTCCATCTTCAAGCTGCCGGGCGAGACGGTGCGGGCCACGGGCACCATCACCCCGGACCCGCGGGAGTACGCGCCCGCCCGTACCAAGCCGCACAACGACTTCGACCCGACGAGGGCGCCGAAGGCCTCCATGCACTTCGACGGCCTCGACTACGACGTCAAGGGCTCGGACGGCACGGCGGCCGGGAACAACCCGGACTCCACCGTGGCGGCCGGCGCCTCGATCCCGTACCGGCTGTTCGCCGACAACCAGGGTGAGTACCAGTTCAAGGACGGCGCCGACCTGACCTCCACCCAGGCGCGGGCCGGCAACACCATCGGCTCGACCCCGTTCGGGAGCTTCGGCGGCATCATCGTCGAGCCCAGGGGCACCACCTGGGTGGACACCCACTCGGGCCAGCCCATCAAGAGCGGCACCGAGGCCATCGTCAAGGACCCGAACGGGCCCGACTTCCGCGAGCACTCGCTGTTCATGCACGACGAGCTCGAGGCGGCGGCCGGCATCCTGACCCGTTTCTGCCGTTCGGGCGGTGAGCACGAGCCGGGTGAGGGCGAGTGCGTCGATCCCACGGCGGCTGAGCTCGAGAAGCTCAAGAAGGGCACGCTCAACGGGCTGAGCGGCGGCGACGCCGACGCGCTCGTGAACGGCGAGATCCCGGTCAAGCTCGAGTGGTTCGCGTTCAACTACCGCGCCGAGCCGGGCTTCAACCGTGAGGAGGTCGGCTGCCCCGGGCTGAACGACCCGGCCAAGCCGTTCAGCACACCCGCGTGCGTGGGCGAGGAGACCTCACTGAGCTCGTGGCCGTTCGGCGACCCGGGCGGCGGCGACCTCGTCGTGCACAACTACCGCAACGAGCCCACGGTCTCCCGGCTGTTCCACGGCGCGCAGCAGGAGACGCACACCTTCCACCAGCACGTCAACCGGTGGCCCGCCGACCCCAAGGACGAGGGCGGGCTGGCCAAGATCGCCCAGCCCAACTTCCACACCACCGTCTCCAACCCGCTCGACGTGCAGGCGGTGAGCCCGGGCTCGCACTACATGCTCGTCATGGAGGGCGGCGCCGGCAGCCCGCACGACAACGACCCGGGCAGCGTCGGCGACATCATCTTCCACTGCCACCTGTATCCGCACTTCGCGGAGGGCATGTGGGGGCTGAACCGGGTGCACGACGTCCGCGAGGACGGCGCCCGCAAGAACCCGGACACCACCCCGATCCTGCGGCTGCAGCCGCTGGAGGACCGTACGGCCCCGCCGGCACCGACGCCGGAGAAGCCCGGATACCCGTTCTTCGTGCCGGGTGTGGCCGGCTTCAAGGCGCCCAAGCCCCCGCTCGGCGTGCCGTCGCGGCAGGCCACCGGGACGTTCCCGCCGACCGCGCAGGAGAAGGCGGCGGCGCAGCCGGACGCGCAGAAGCCGGGTGCGTTCTTCGTCGACTACTGTCCGCCGACGGCGCCGGTCAAGCGGTTCGACGTGGCGGCGATTCAGCTCGACGTCACGTACAGCCCCAAGCTGAAATGGCATAACCCGCAACAACGGATCTACGTGTTGCAGGAGGACAAGGCCGACGTCCTCTCCGGCGAGAAGAAACCGGAGCCGTTCACGCCCTTGCTGAACGTGGGCGACTGCGTCGAGTACCGCCTCACCAACGAGTTGCCGGAGGAGTTCGGCGGCACGGTCTTCGACCGACTGCAGGAGACCAACGAGGTCAGCATCCACCAGCACCTGGTGCTGTTCGACGTGCTGAGCTCGGACGGCGCTGCGAACGGGTGGAACTACGACCAGGGTGCGGACCCGGGTCAGACCATCACGTTCCGGGACTTCGTGCAGGACGACATCCGTACGAACTCCTTCCACGACCACTTCTTCCCGAACGTGCACCAGGACTCCGGCCTGTTCGGAGGTGGTGTGGTCAATGACGCCGGCTGTACCTACCACGACCCGGTCACCGGCGACCAGGTGAAGGTCGGCACGATCGTCGACGTCCGCTGCGTGCCCACGCAGGACTATCACGGCAAGACGACGAGCGGTCAGGACTCCCGGAGCGTCTCGCTGTTCAACGAGGACCAGGTCCCGATGTTCCAGCCGGACGACCCGGACAACCCCAACGACCAGCGGTTCCTGACCACCCTCCCGAACGGCACGCAGGGTGTGCCGATCTTCCCGGCCAAGTTCCCGTCGAGTAACGACGACCGGGGGGTGATGGGCGTCAACTACCGGCTCGAACCCTTCGAGGGACGCCGCTCGAGCGGTCCGGCCAACCTGTTCAACTCCAAGATCAATAAGGATCCGGCGACGCCGATGCCCCGGGCGTACGCCAACGACCTCGTCAAGTTCAACCTCTTCGACCTGTCGATGGAGGAGTCCCACGGGTTCAACCTCAACCGGTTCCGATGGCAGCACGAACCCGACGAGACACCGGGCCACTCGCGGCTGCAGCAGTCGCAGCACATCGGGATGCTCGAGTACTTCGAGGCGAGGATCCCGCTGGACAAGGAGAACCCGGATCCCAAGGGCTTCGAGATCCGCGACTACCTGTACTCCTACGGCGGCGCGGACGACATGTTCCTCGGCGCCTGGGGCCTGATGCGGGTGTCGGGCTGTGACTTCAACAAACAGATCGGCTCGCTGGAGCAGCTGCACGGGGTGAAGTTCCCCAAGCTCCAGTCGCTGCCTGACAACTCGCCGCGGCCGTGCAACCGGGAGGACAGCCCGGGCCGTACGGAGGGCAACCCCTGCCCGACCGACGCGAACGGCAACATCACCGCGCCCAAGCGCACCTTCAACGTCGCGGCCATCAACAAGGACATCGTCTACAACGAGCACGGCGACCACGACCCCAACGGCGTCATGTACGCCCTGGCGGAGGACGTGGAGGCGCTCAAGAACGGCACCAAGGAACCCGAACCACTCGTCATCCGGGCGAACAAGGGCGACTGCGTCGAGGTCACCCTGGAGAACCGGCTCGATCCCACCAAGATGCGGCCACACTGCTTCGAGGCCATCGAACCGGGTCAACTCGCCACCGACGCGGCACGCACGTACCCCGAGTGCATCGACCAGCCGCCGAAGAACGAGATGAACGTGCCGGGCTTCCAGCCGTTCCCCGTCGGATCGCGCGTCGGCCTCAACGCGAAGGGAGTCGACTACGACATCGGTTCCGACGGGGCCAACGTCGGGCTGAACTTCGACAGCACCGTCGGAGCGGGTGAGTCGATCCTCTACCGCTGGTTCGCCGCCGAAGAGTTCGGCCTCGGCGTGCTGACCGACTTCGGCGACGTACAGAACCACGGGCACCACGGTCTGTACGGCGGGCTCGTCGTGGAGCCCGCGGGGTCCACGTACCTCGCCCCGAAGACCGGCCAGCCGATCAAGAGCGGTGAGCAGGCCGTGATCGCCAGTCCGAACGTGCCCGACTTCCGGGAGAACATCGTGTTCGAGAACAGCGATCTCGCGTTGTTCCGCTCGGACGGCACCCATGTGCCGGACAACGTGGACCTCGCCGTGTCGGCGAGCCAGGAGGCCGACGACCCCGAGGACCAGGGTGAGTTCTCGGTCAACTACCGCAACGAGCCGTGGGCTCAGCGCTTCCAGTCCAACAAGGACATGTCGCTGATCTTCAGCTCGCCGGTCCATGGCGACCCGGCCACGCCGCTGTTCCGCGCCTACTCCGGTGACCCGGTGCGGTTCCGGGTGGCGCAGGCGGTGGGCGACTCGCGGTCGACCGGCTTCGCGCTGCACGGCCACGAGTGGCGGCGCTCGCCCAACGACCCCGAGTCCGAACTCGCGGCGTTCCAGGGCGAGTTCAACCCGACCGTCGCCTACAACGTCCACCTCGACCCGAACGTCACCGGTGGCGCCGGCGGGAAGCTCGGCCTCCCGGGTGACTACCTCTACCGATCGAGCACCTTGCTGCGTCACCTGCCCGGCGGGCAGTGGGGCATCTTCCGGGTGCTCGACGCCCCCCGGACCGACCTGGTCCGGCTGCCCGACCGACCCCAGTAACCGACTCCAGTGACCGACCCGGGTCACCGTCCCCGGTGACCCGACGACACGAAACCCGGAAGAGGAGAGAGCGGTGCCATCACAGGTCCACTTCGCGATCATCGCGCTGAACCTGCTGGCCGGTGCGGGCCTGTTGGTCCTGCTCGGCGTCCTCACCTGGGTCAGCTGGGTCGTGGCCCGTACCAGGGCCACGACCCGGCACCACATCCTGCACACCACGCGGCAGCGGCTCGTCCCCGGGCTGTGGGTGGCGCTGTGCCTGTTCGTCGCGACGAGCATGTACGGCGAGCTGAACAACGCCGCGATGAGCCTGCCCAACGCCTGGCAGATCGCCGATGCCGGGCAGGGGCAGGGATACGCGATGCTCTCCCTCGGCGGCCACCTGTTCATCGTCCAGGTCGCGCTCGGCCTCGGCGTGCTGACGGTGGGCGCCCTCGCCGAGGGGGGCCGGCGCGCCTCCGGCGGGCCCGCCGGACGGCCCGATCTCGCGGTCGCGCTGGTCAGCAGTTCGATCCTGGCCGCGACCCTGTTCGCCGTCGTCGCCATGGCGGCGGTCGGCTACGTCCAGCTCATCGCCCACACCGTGAGCCAGGGGAACGGATGACTCAGAGACCGCGGGAACGCAAGCGGCGCCGCCTGCCACGAGGGCAGCTGGTGCTGCTGATCGCCATGGCGTACGGGACGATCATCGCGCTGCTGCTGATGACGGCCGGCTTCGTGACACTGGCCCGGCAGGGCGTGCCCGCCGCCGCGCAGCCGCCCGCCCGGCCGGGCGCGTCGGCCGGCCACCAGGGGCACGCCGCCGCCAAGGCCACCGGGCCGGCACCGGACATCCGCATCACGGCCGAGCACCGGGGCGGCCTGCTGCTGGAGGTCAAGGCCGTGGTGAGCATGAACAACGACCGCGACCCGCTGATCAGGGCGAAGGCGAACGTCACGGTGGACATGGCCGACATGCCCGGTTCGCACACCAAGGGGCCGCTCGAGCTGAAGGCCACCGCGAAGCCCGGGGAGTACACGGCGGCCGTACCGCTGCCGATGCCGGGCGACTACAAGGTGCGCGTCGTGGTCGACAGTCCCGTACGAGGGGAGGCCACGACGACCGTGCCGGTCGGCCTGGCCGGCGCGAGCGCCGCGCCGGGGGGACGGTGACGGGGGCGCCGCCCGGTGGCCGGGGCGGGCCGAGACCGCGGACCCTACGGCCCGGGTGCGCTATCAGGTTCTCTGGAAATGTTGCTGCGAGGAAGGGCGAATCGGTGGTTCCTGCACGAATTGATGCTGGACAGTCTTCGCCGGGGGATGACCGTCCAAGACGCGAGCGCAAGGTGCAGATAGTGCGCTCCCGCGCCGCGGAACAGGAGGCTCGGGAGCAATGCAGAATTGTCATGGTCGACCCG
>WHSL01000003.1 GCA_009380095.1 Streptosporangiales bacterium
GTCCACGTGGACTTCCAGGTGCGACGGTCCGCGCTGAGCTTGCCGGCCACCGCGTCCCCGTCGGCGTCCGCCGCCTTGACCTGCTGCAGGGTGCCGTCCTTGACGGAGACGGTGATGCCCTTGTCGGGACGGACCTCCTTCCTGCCGTCGGCCGGGGTGATCGTCACCTGGGCCGCCTTCGCCTTGGCGCCCGCGGGAGTGGCCTGCTTCGGCGACCCGCCGCTGCACCCGGCCGCCAGGAGCGCGGCGACGACGATGACGGCTATCCGTCCACTGACGACACGAAGCACGGCAGATCCCCCATCCGTTCCGTTTCGTGAGGGCTTGAAGGTCTCAAGGATATGCCTGAGCGCCGACGAAATCGCCCGCCGGAACGGGCCTGTGGACGGCCGGCGGCGATGGCGACCGCCGTCCACAGGCCCGCGGACCTCGTTGTCCACAGGCTCGGGATGGGACTACCCCGCGAGCATGCGTTCCATCGTGGCGATCTCCGCGGATTGGCTCTTCACGATCACCTTCGCCAGCGCGACGGCCGGGCCGTACCTGCCGTCCCGGATCTCCTTCTCCGCCATGGTGACCGCGCCGCGGTGGTGCTCGATCATCTGCTCGAGGAAGAGGCGGTCGAAGGCGGCGCCCTCGGCGGCGCGCAGCCTCCGCATGTCCTCCTCGGACATCATCCCGCCCGCGCCGTCCATGTCGCCGTGGCCGGACCCGCCGTGCCCGGCGTGCCCACCGTCCGAGGAGCCGCCGGGTACCGGCTTTCCCCAGGCGGTCAGCCATCCGGACATGGTGGCGATCTCCGGGTCCTGAGTCCGTTCGATCGCCGCGGCAAGCCGCTTGACCTCGGGGTCGCTCGCCTGCTCTCCGGCCAGCGCGGACATCTCCAGCGCCTGCCGGTGATGCGGGATCATCCCCTGCGCGAACATCACGTCCGCCTGGGCGAACGTCTGCGCGCGCCCGCTCGGCGTCGCGGCCGGGCTCGCCGCGCCGCTGGAGTGGTGCCCTACCGGCGTACCGGCGTCGGTCTCGCCGCCGGAGCAGCCCGCGATGGCCAGCGCTCCCGCGAGCGCGAGGGCGGGCGGCAGCAGCTTGATCGTCTTCATGGTGGTGTGTCGGCCTTCCGTACGTAGGTGCAGGTCCCGGGAGACGCACCGGCCCAGGGCGGGCCGGCGCGCCCGGGCATCTACACCCGCTGCACGCAGAGCCTGATGAAGACCGGAGGCGGTGCCCTCGGGGTGCGGCGCACCGTTCGTACGGATCCACAGGTCAGGGCGGCGATGGCGGGCCGCGTACGGCCGAGCATCGCGGCGGCGCCGAACACCAGCCCGGCGAGCAGCAGCATCGCAAGGCAGATCATGCCGCCCGGGTGGTCGCCGTGCGGGAAGCCCTGATGGTCACCCGAAAGATGCGCGGCGAGGGCCACGGACGGCGTGGCGTCGTGGCCGACGGGCTCGGCGACGGCCGCGTGCACGGCAGCGGCCAGCGGCGACGGGCTCGGCGTGGCCTGCAGCCCGTGCATCGCGAAGAGCCCGGCGAGCAGCAGCAGATATCCCCCGAGGGGGAGACGGCGGCTACGGACCGGATTCATGAGGTCACGATAGCCACCGGACGGCCACCGGAGCGCCACCGGCGCGGCCGCCGTCACGGCGTGGACAAGCGGCGGCAACACGGGCACGCACTACCGCGCGTAGCATTCGAAGTGATCTCCGGTCTCGGCCTCCCGCCGCCGCCCCCATCCTCGTCGAGGAGGTCCGATTGCCCCCCTCCGGTTCCGGCTCACCCCAACCCGCACCCGCGCACGTGCGTGTCGTGGTGGATGCCATGGGCGGGGACCACGCACCCCGCGCGGCGGTGGACGGGGCGGTGCAGGCCTCCCGCGAGCAGGGCGTACGGGTCGTCCTGGTCGGGCAGGTGTCGAAGGTGCGCCCGCTGCTCGAGGAGCATCGGGCCGTACGGGAGATCCCGCTGGTGCACGCCGACGACACGCTCGCTATGGACGCGGGTGCGCTGGCGAGCTGGCGCCGTCCGCGGTCCAGCGTGGCGGTGGCCTGCCAGCTGATCCGGAACGGCGAGGCGGTGGCGCTGGTCTCGGCGGGCTCCACCGGCGCCGTCGTGGCCACCGCGTCCGTACGGCTGCGCCCGCAGCAGGGCGTGCTGCGCCCCGCGCTGGCGGCCGTACTGCCCACCCGCCCCACCCCGACCGTGCTGCTCGACGCCGGCGCGAACGCGGACGTCAAGCCCGAGATGCTCGTCCAGTTCGCCCACCTCGGCACCGCGTACGCGCAGGTCGCGCTGGGCGTCGCGGCCCCCCGGGTGGCGCTGCTGAACATCGGCTCGGAGGCGGGGAAGGGCAACAAGCTGGCCCGTAAGACGCAGGAGCTGCTGAGCGCCGCCACGGCCGGGCCCATCCCGCTGCGCTACATCGGCAACGTGGAGGGGCACGACCTGCTCCGCGGGGCCGCCGATGTGGTGGTCACCGACGGCTTCACCGGCAACGTCGCGCTGAAGACGCTCGAGGGCGCGGTCCGCTTCACGGCCGCGGAGGTGCGCGGCGCGCTCGACGGCGGCGGCCCGTTCGCCAAGCTGGGCACCGCGCTGCGCCGGTCCAGCCTGCGTGACCTGCGCGAACGACTGGACGTCGAGGCCGTCGGCGGGGCCGCGCTGCTCGGCCTGAACGGCACCGTGGTGATCACGCACGGCGCGGCCACCGCGCGCGGCATCGCCACCGCCGCCGCTCTGGCCCGCGACCTCTCCCAGGGCCGGATCACCGACCGGGTCCGCGACCGCATCGCCGCGTACCGTACGCCCTCCTGGCTGCACCGGCGCGGACACGTCGAGGAGGGCTGATCGCCGGGAAATCGCGGCGAATTCCGTCGGCGGGCGTCGGTAGGCTGCTCACATGCCCGATCCGCAACTCGTCCTCGCCGAACGTGTCGGTGACGCGCTCGTGGCCGCCTTCGGCCCCGAGTTCACCGGCACGGATCCGGTCATCCGCCCGTCGCAGTTCGCCGACTACCAGGCCAACGTGGCTCTGCCGCTGGCCAAGCGGCTGCGACGGCCGCCGAGGGATGTCGCGGCGGCGCTCGTCGAGCACCTGGACGTGGCGGACGTGTGCGACGAGGTGGAGGTCAGCGGGCCGGGCTTCGTGAACTTCCGGCTCTCCGAGGGCTGGATCGCCGGCCAGGCCCAGGGCCTGCTCGGCGACGACCGGCTCGGCGTGCCGGTGGCGGCGAAGCCGCAGGTCATCCCGGTGGACTACTCCGCGCCCAACATCGCCAAGGAGATGCACGTCGGGCACCTGCGCACCACGGTCGTCGGCGACGCGCTCGCGCGCACGCTGGAGTTCCGTGGGCACCAGGTGATCCGGCAGAACCACATCGGCGACTGGGGCACGATGTTCGGCATGCTCATCGAGCATCTGCTCGACGTGGGCGAGGAGTCCGCCGAGGCGGGCCTGCTGAAGTCCGACCCTAACGCGTTCTACCAGGCCGCGCGCAACCGGTTCGCGTCCGACGAGGAGTTCGCCGAGCGGTCCCGGCGCCGGGTCGTCGCGCTGCAGAGCGGCGACGAGGCCACGCTCGAGCTGTGGCAGGAGCTCGTCGACCTCTCCAAGGTCTACTTCAACAAGGTCTACGCCAAGCTCGGCGTCACGCTCACCGACGCCGACCTGGCCGGCGAGAGCATGTACAACAAGTGGCTCTCCGAGGTCTGCGACGAGCTCGAGGCCAAGGGCATCGCGGTGATGAGCGAGGGCGCGCTCTGCGTGTTCCTCGACGGCTTCACCGGCCGCGAGGGCAAGCCGGTGCCGCTGATCATCCGCAAGAGCGACGGCGGGTACGGCTACGCCACCACCGACCTCGCCGCGATCCGGTATCGGGTGCGCGATCTGCACGCCGACCGGATCGTGTACGTGATCGGCACGCCCCAGGCACTGCACCTGAAGATGGTGTACGAGACGGCCCACAAGGCCGGCTGGCTGCCCGACGACGTGCGGCCCGTGCACGTCAACATCGGCAACGTGCTCGGCACCGACGGGAAGATCCTGCGCACCCGGGCCGGGTCCTCCATCCGGCTGATGGAGCTGCTCGACGAGGCCGTCGCCCGCGCCCGCGAGGTCGTCGCCGAGACCCGCCCCGACCTGGACGAGGGCACCCGTGCCAAGATCGCCGAAGACGTCGGGATCGGCGCGATCAAGTACGCCGACCTGTCCACCGCACACGACAGTGAGTACACGTTCAGCTTCGACCGGATGCTCGCGCTGAACGGCAACACCGGGCCGTACCTGCAGTATGCGGCGGCGCGGATCAGGTCCATCTTCCGCAAGGGCGGGGGTGCACCCTCCGAGGCGACCGAGCCGATCGTGCTCGGCGAGCCGGCCGAGCGGGCGCTCGCGCTCACCCTGCTCGGCTTCGGCGACGCCGTACGGCAGGTCGACGAGCTGCTCGAACCGCACCGCCTCTGCGCCTACCTGTACGAGCTGGCCTCGGCGTTCACCACCTTCTACGAGTCCTGCCCGGTGCTGAAGGCCCCCGACGACGCCACCCGCGACTCCCGCCTGGCGCTGTCCGCCCTCACCCTCGGCGTCCTCGTCCAAGGCCTCGCCCTCCTCGGCGTCCGCGCCCCAGAGGAGATGTAGCGGCGGGGGCGGCCCAACGACTGGGGGTCAGGTGCCGCGTTCGGATCGGACGGCTTCGCGGACGGCGGGGGCGATCTCTTCGGCGAAGCGGTGGAGGGGTTCGCCGGGGTCGCCGGCGAAGATGAAGGTGTCCATGCCGTGGCCTACGGCCAGGTCGGTCAGCTCGTCCACCCACTGTTGGACGGGGCCCTCTAGGAAGCCCTTGCTGGGGCCGTCGGTGATCACGCCCATCAGGTTGTAGCAGCGGCGGATCTCCTGCGGCGTACGGCCGGCGACGACCGCGGACTCGTCGATGCGGGTGTTCAGCTCGGGCAGCCGGTCCGGGGTCACGTACGAGGAAGAGGGCAGCCAGCCGTCGGCGAGCCGTCCGGTCAGCGCGAGTGACTTGGGGCCGGTGACGCCGAGCCAGATCTCGATCGGGTGCACCGGCACGGGCCCGGACTGGGCGCCGCGCAGCCGGTAGTCCACGCCGTCGAAGCGCAGGCCGCGTTCGCCGCTCCACACCTTGTGGATGACCTCGATCGCCTCGCCCAGCGCGGCGCGCGCCTCGCCGGGGGTGCGGCGCGGGCCGCCGTACGCCTCGATCGCGTCCCAGAACGCGCCGCCGCCCAGGCCCAGCTCGCACCGCCCGCCGCTGAGCACGTCCAGGCTGGCGGCGGCCTTGGCGAGCACCGCCGGCGGCCGCAGGGGCAGGCACGTCACGTCGGGGAAGACCCGCAGCCGCGACGTCCGCGCGGCGATCATGGCGAGCAGCGTCCACGTGTCGACATAGCGCCGCTGGTACGGATGGTCCTGGACCCCGATCAGGTCCAGCCCGAGCCGCTCCACCTCGGCCGCGATGTCCAGCAACGGCTCGTCCGCGTTGGGCACCAGGAAGTACCCGAACTCCAAGGGCCGTCCATAGTCAGGCATCAACGCTCCCCATCCCACCGATGCGGAGACTCATACCCACGATCCACGGGCCTCCCACGACGGGCTCGCGTGCTCAGGCCATCAGGCTCTGAGCCGCGTACCAGTCTCTGAAATCGCTGCCCGAACACGGAAACCGAGCACCCGTGGCACGCAACGCGTCGAGCATGCCACCGGCACCCGGCCATGACAGCCGCCCCGCGTCGCACGCCTCTCCCAAGAGCCCAAGCGTGCCGGTGACCGCGATCCCCTCGCGTCGGCCGATGTTGCGCGCCTTGCGATCGTCGACCACGGCCATGCCGGATCGCAGCTCGCACAGCGTGAAGATCGTCGCCTCGCCCATGTGATGGCTGCCGGCACTGAGCAGGTCGCTCCATCGACGGAACGAACGCAACGCTTCGAGAGAATCGAGTGTGGCGACTCCCAGCCATTCGGCGGCCAGGATCAGAGCCCTCGCCTCCTGACCTCGCGGAAGTGATGACATCTCGTCCATGACGACCTGCGTCGTGAGGCAGGAGCGCCCAGATACCAGATCACCGAGTACGTCGAGACGGTCGGCGAGTGCGCGGTGATAGAGCGGTGAGTGTCGAAGACCATCGGGCGGGGCTCGGTAACGGTCATTGGTGACCGACCTCGGGGGTGGTCTCGCCCAGGTCCTCCAGGGTGAGCTCGCCATGCATGAGCTCAACGGCGCGTACGGGAGTGATGCGTTCAGCGCGAACGGCGGCCACGACCGCCTGTGCATATCCCGGAGGAACACGGACGGACTCCAGATCCGGCTGTGGTGTCCAGCCGATCGCCGCCATGAAGTCGGCTCGCGTGGGGACCGCGGCCGCCAGCTTCTCCCGTTGCCGCTGGTCGATCACCTCTCCCCGGCACGCCTGCCGAAGCGCGAGAGACCATGATGTCCGGAACGTCGCCGAGAGCGCGATCAGCCTTGCCCGCAACTCGGCATCCCCCAGACGCTCGCACACCTTAACCACGACGTGACGCGGGAGCAGAAGCTCGGCGGCGAAGGCGTCCACCATGCCTTCCCTCTCCGCGCGGGAGGCGTTGACGGCCACGTCGTTGGAGTACTCATCGCCGAGGATAAGATGGCCGAGCTCATGCGCGGCCGTCGCGCGCCGACGGCCCGCCTCCCCGCGCAATCCGACGATTGCGACGGCCACGTCGCCGTCGATCACCGAGGCGCCGTCACCGGGAATGTCTCGGACCAGGACGTACTGACCGGCTCGCTCGGCGAACCCACTCATGGACGCGATCGGATCGCGACCCGCGCCGAGCTGGTCACGCAGCCACAGCGCGGCGGTTGCAGCGGCGTCGATCGTGTCCACGCGGCCCGGGTACGCCAACTGTCGCGCCGGTGTCAGAGCGCCAATCTCGACGAGCAGTTGGACCTCACGGCACCATTCGCCGAGCAGTGCCTCAATTCGGTACGCGTCCGACGTCGACTGGGGCTCCATCTCATCCGCGGGGACCGTACGCAGCTCCGCTCTCCGTGAGAGCACTGTGAGCGGCCTGGATAGGAAGTGGCCGAGTGGCAGGTCCAGCACGGTCGCGAGCCGATGGAGCTCGAGGACGTCGACACGCCGGTCACCGCTCTCGACCTTGGTGAGCATGCTGCGTTCCATGCCGATGAGCTCGGCGAGCCGCTGCTGGGAGAGGCGGGCGGCCAAACGCGCCTCACGGATGTGGGCACCGATCTCGCCCCAGCTCTCTACGAACTCCATGGTGCGATAGTCGCACAACTGCGCACCAGACTGGTACCGCATCAAGTATTCGACCTCGTCCCGCGCGACACGCGCGCGACACGGCGGATTCGGCGTCAGGGGGCGGTTGGGTGCCAGACGGTTTTCAGTTCGGTGAAGTGGAGGAGGCGGGTGAGGCCGGGGTCGGCGGTCCAGGTGGTGGGGGATGGGCGGAGGACGCGTTTGAGGTTGTCGGCGGCGGCCTCCTCGCAGGTGGCGGCCAGGTCGTCGGGGACACCGGTGAGGTCGATGGCGTTGACGTCCATGTGGCTCGCCAGCCACGGGGCCAGTTCGGCGGCGCGGCCGGTGAGGAGGTTGACGACTCCGCCCGGGAGGTCGGAGGTGGCGAGCACCTCGGCCAGCGTGATCGCGGGCAGCGGGGCGTCCTCGGCGGCGACCACGACGGCCGTGTTGCCGGTGACGATCACCGGGGCGACCACGGAGACCAGGCCGAGCAGTGGCGCGTCCGGCGGCGCGAGGACGCCGACCACGCCGGTGGGCTGGTGCGAGGTGAGGTTGAGGTACGGCCCCGCGACCGGGTTGGCCGAGCCCACCACCTGGTCGAGCTTGTCCGCCCAGCCCGCGTACCAGACCCAGCGGTCGATGGCGGCGTCCACCTCGGCGGTGGCCTTGGCCCGCGGCGCCCCCAGAGCGGTCAGTTCCTCCACGAACTGCGCGCGGCGCCCCTCCAGCATCTCCGCGACGCGGTAGAGGATCTGCCCGCGGTTGTACGCGGTCCGGCCCGACCAGCCGCCGAACGCCTTACGCGCCGCGCCGACCGCGTCCCGTACGTCCTTGCGCGAGGCCAGCGCGGCGTTGGCGAGGAACGCACCCTTGGCGGAGTTCACCACGTATGTCCGCCCTGACTCCGAGCGCGGGAACGCGCCCCCGATGAACAGCTTGTACGTCTTCCGCACGGCGAGCCGCGACGCGGTGCCGGCCGCGCCGCCCGTGCCCGCCGTGCCCGTGGTCTCAGTGTGCGACATCGAGGTACGCCTCCAGCCCGTGCCGGCCGCCCTCGCGGCCGAACCCCGACTCCTTGAAGCCGCCGAACGGCGACGCGGGGTCGAACTTGTTGAACGTGTTGGACCAGATCACCCCGGCCCGCAGCCGCTGCGCCGTCCACAGCATGCGGGACGCCTTCTCCGTCCAGACCCCGGCGGACAGCCCGTACGGGGTGTTGTTCGCCTTCGTCACCGCCTCGTCCGGCGTACGGAACGTCAGCACCGACAACACCGGCCCGAAGATCTCCTCACGGGCGATCCGGTGCGACTGCGCGACCTCGGTGAAGATGGTCGGCGGGAACCAGAAGCCGCGGTCCGGCAGCTCACACGGCGGCGACCAGCGGTGCGCGCCCTCGGCCTCGCCCGCCGCCGCCAGCTCCTGGATGCGGCCCAGCTGCGCGGCCGAGTTGACCGCCCCCACGTCGGTGTTCTTGTCCAGCGGGTCGCCCACGCGGAGCGTGCCCATGCGGCGCTTCAGCCGGTCCAGGAACTCCTCGGCCACCGACTCCTGGACGAGCAGCCGCGACCCGGCGCAGCATACGTGGCCCTGGTTGAAGAAGATCCCGTTGACCACGCCCTCCACGGCCTGGTCCAGCGCGGCGTCGTCGTACACGATGTTGGCCGCCTTGCCGCCGAGCTCCAGTGTGAGGCGCTTGCGGGTGCCGGCGACCGTACGGGCGATCTCCTTGCCGACCTCGGTGGAGCCGGTGAAGGCCACCTTGTCCACATCCTCGTGCGCGACCACGAGGCGGCCGGTCTCGCCGGCCCCGGTGAGGATGTTGACGACGCCCGGGGGCAGCTCCGCCTGTACGCAGACGTCGGCGAAGAACAGCGCGGTCAGCGGAGTGGTCTCGGCCGGCTTGAGGACGACCGTGTTGCCGCAGGCCAGGGCGGGCGCGATCTTCCAGGCCAGCATGAGCAGCGGGAAGTTCCACGGGATGACCTGGCCGGCCACGCCGAGCGGGCGCGGGTCGGGGCCGAAGCCGGCGTAGGGGAGCTTGTCCGCCCAGCCCGCGTAGTAGAAGAAGTGCGCCGCGACGAGCGGCAGGTCCACGTCGCGTGACTCGCGGATGGGCTTGCCGTTGTCCAGCGACTCCAGTACGGCCAGCTCGCGCGAGCGCTCCTGCAGGATGCGGGCGATGCGATAGAGGTACTTGGCGCGCTCGCGGCCGGGCATCGGCCCCCAGACCGTGCGTTGCGCGCGGCGGGCCGCGGCGACGGCGCGGTCCACGTCGGCGGGACCGGCCACCGACACCTCGGAGAGCACCTCCTCGGTGCCCGGGTTGACGGTCTTCAGCGTGCCGCCCTCGGCGGGTTCGGCCCACGCGCCGTCGATGAACAGCCCGTACGAGGGCGCGACGTCGACGATCGCCGTCGACTCGGGTGCGGGCGCGTACTCGAATGCCGGCATGATCCTCAGTCCAGCGTGAAGTAGTCGGGGCCGGAGTAGCGGCCGGTGGCGAGCTTGGTGCGCTGCATGAGCAGGTCGTTGAGCACGCTCGAGGCGCCGAGCCGGAACCAGTCGGGGCTCAGCCAGTCCTCCCCGGCGATCTCGTTCACCAGCACCAGGTACTTGATAGCGTCCTTGCTGGTACGGATCCCGCCGGCGGGCTTAACGCCGATCTGGCGGCCGGTCGCGGCGCGGAAGTCGCGGACCGCCTCCAGCATGACCATCGTGACCGGGAGCGTCGCGGCCGGCTGGATCTTGCCCGTGGAGGTCTTGATGAAGTCGGCGCCCGCGACCATGGCCAGCCAGGAGGCGCGGCGCACGTTGTCGTACGTGCTCAGCTCGCCGGTCTCCAGGATCACCTTGAGGTGCGCGTCGCCGGCGGCCTCCTTGACGGCCACGATCTCGTCGTAGACCTTGCCGAAGTCGCCGGCCAGGAAGGCGCCGCGGTCGATCACCATGTCGATCTCGTCGGCGCCGGCCGCGACGGCGGCGCGGGTGTCGTCGAGTTTGGCGTCCAGCGGGGCGCGGCCGGAGGGGAACGCGGTGGCCACCGAGGCGACCTTCACCCCGCTCCCACGGACCGTCTCCGCCGCGACCCCGACCAGGTCGGAGTAGACGCAGACCGCGGCGACCCGCGGGACCTCGGGGATGCTCGGATCCGGGTGGATCGCCTTGGCGCACATGGCCGCGACCTTGCCGGGCGTGTCGGCGCCCTCGAGCGTGGTCAGGTCGACCATGGAGATCGCCATGTCGATGGCCCAGGCCTTGGCCGAGGTCTTGATGGAGCGGGTGCCCAGCTCGGCGGCGCGCTGGTCGGCGCCGACCCGGTCCACGCCGGGCAGCCCGTACAGGAACGTGCGCAGCCCCGCGCGGCTCACGAGCTCGGCCGGCCCGGGCGCCGCCGCCGCTCGCGATGACGCGGCCTGTGATGACGCTGTCGTCGTTGCCACCCTTCCAGCATTCCCGACCGGCCCCCCAGAACAAAACAGCCCGACCCCGGCCGTCTCCTGGCCCCTCCCGGCCACTTTTGTCCACCGGCGTGACTTCCCGGCACGGTCCGCACGGGCGTGCGTGCACTGGCCGCGGCTGGCCGAGTGAGGCGGAAGTGATCGTCGGGGTTGGTAACGATCAAGGGCATTGGTTGGGCGGGGACAACGTGACGGCCGTCTCACGCGTCTATGTTCCAGAAAGTGATGTATGGGGGGCTTCATCCGGAAGGGGAAGCACGACATGACGGGGTACGGAAAGTGGGCGCTGCGGGCGGCCATGGCAGGGGCAGCCACGCTGGCCGTCGTGGCGGCGCTCGCGCCGCCCTCCACGGGGTCGGCCAAGGCGGCGACGACGTGGACGATATTCCAGCGGAACACCTGGGCCGGTGACGACTCGATCGAGGACGTGACGGTGGCGCCGTCCGGCAGCACCTGGGGTGCCGGCTACGGGAGCGGCGGGCCGGTCGTACAGCACTGGGTGAACGGGAGCTTCCGTACGGTCCCCCTGCCGTCGACCTGGCGCGGCCGGTTCCAGGCGATCGACGCGTCGCGCAGCGACAACGTCTGGGCGTTCGGCCAGGACACAGAGGCGCCGTACGCGGCGCAGTGGAACGGCACGCGGTGGACCCGCCACGCGATGCCCGAGCCGTTCTCGGCCAGTGACGCCGAGGCGTTCTCGCCGACCAACGTGTGGGCGGTCTCCGGCAACGGCCAGGCGCAGCGCTGGAACGGCTCGTCCTGGCGGTTCGCGAACGCGCCGATCAAGACGACGGCGATCGACGGCGGCGCGGACGCGCAGATGTGGGCCGTCGGCCACCACCCGGGCGCGGACGGCCGGCCGCAGCCCGCGGCGGCACGCTGGGACGGCAGCAAGTGGACCGAGGTCTCCCCGCCGGAGCTCGAGCTCCCGGGCGGCGAGTCCGAGGCGATCTTCACCGACGTCACCATGGTCTCCACCACGAACGTGTGGGCGGTCGGCACCCTCAGCACGGTGAGCGGGGACGAGCCGGGGGTGGCCAAGCCGATCCTCGCGCACTACGTCGGCGGCAAGTGGCACGTGTGGACCAGCGGCGCCGGCGTCGGCTACAGCCGCGTCGTGCAGGACGGCCAGGGCGGCATCCACATCCTGCAGGGCAGCTGGAACCCGTCGGTGCTGCACGGCCGCAACGGCGTGTGGACCCGTACGACGCTCCCGCGCACGAGCGGGTACGAGGCCGCGGCGTTCACACTGGAGCGCAACCCGGTGACCGACACGCTGTGGATCAGCGGGTTCCAGGCACCGGAAGGCGACCCGGACGACCCCACGGTCAACGGCACGTACTGGCGCCGACTGGCGGGCTGACCCAGGCCCGCGTACGACGTGACGGGCGGCCCCGGCGAGAGACGGACCTCGCCACGGGCCGCCCGTCCGCTACCCGGGACGTAATTGCGGCCGTGCTCGCGGCCCAGAAGCCTGGGTGGCATGGGATATGAGTTCGATGTGGACACCGGGGTGAGCACGGCCGGTCCGGGGCGCTACAGCGCGGAGATCACCGATCGTTGGCATGCGTTGAGTGGGGCGCCGGTCGGGGGGTATCCGTTCGTGGTGGCGTTGCGCGCGCTCGCGGACGCCGTGCCGCTGCCCGATCCGCTGGCGGTCTCCGCGCACTTCCTGCGGCCGAGTGAGACGGGCCCCGCGGAGGTACGGGCCGAGACGTTGCGCGCCGGGCGGCGTACGGCGACCGGGCAGGCCGCGCTGTCCCAGGACGGCAAGGAGCGGCTGCGGCTGACGGCGACGTTCGGCGATCTCGCCGTGGCGGAGGGCCGCACCCTGCTGTTCGGCGAGCCGCCCGCGCTCCCCGCCCCGGACACGCTCACCGATCTGCTCGCCGCGAGCGGCCTGACCGGGATGAGCCTGCTCGACCGGGTCGAGTTCCGCTTCGGCGACCCGCCGGGCTGGCTGAGCGGCCGGCCGGACGGCGAGCCGTCGTGCGCGTTCTGGGTCAGGTTCGCCGACGGCCGCGAGCCGGACACGTTCGCCCTCGCGCTGTTCTGGGACGTGATGGCTCCGGTGGTGCTCGACCTCGGTGTGCCGATCTCCACGACCCTGGAGGCCACCCTGCATGTACGCGGCCGGCCCGCTCCGGGCTGGGTGGCGTGCCGGGTCGCCAGCCGCTACCTCACGGACGGGCTGTGCGAGGAGGACATGGAGATGTGGGACTCCGCCGGCGCGCTGGTCGCCCAGTCCCGCCAGCTCACGCTGCTCCCCTGAGCGGGCGGAGGGCTCAGCCGGGAACGCGGGCGACGCAGAACACGGTCTGGCCGAACGGGGGCCGGATGAACCGCTCGATCAGCCGCGTGGTGGGCACCACGGTGCGGTCGTAGATCTTCACCAGCCGTGGGTCGGGGTACCCGGCGCCACCCTTGCGGACGGCCGCCCACCACGCGATGCCGCCGAGGAAGTTGATCGGCTTGAGCACCTCGGCCTGCAGGCCGGCCGCGGCCACGGAGGCGCCGAGCGTCTTCGGCGTGTAGCGGGTGACGTGGCCGACCTTGCGGTCGAACTCCCCGTACAGCTGCATGTAGCCGGGCACCCAGATGACGATGCGCCCACCCGGCTCCACCACGGCCGCAAGGTCCTTCAGCGCCTGCACGTCGTCGGCGATGTGCTCGAGGACGTTCATCATCACGACGGTGTCGACCTTGCGCCGGATCTTGATCTCGGCCGGCAGCGCCAGGCTGATGACCTCGACGTCGTCGTTGCCCTCGTAGCGCTTGCGGAGCTGCTCCACGCAGTACGGGTCGTTGTCGCTCACCGCGAGGTATTCGAGCCCGGTGAACTGCTCGGAGAAGTGCCCCAGCCCGGAGCCGATCTCCAGCATGGAGGTGCCGACGTGCGGCGCGACCATGTCGAACTCGTACTTCCGGTAGTTCTTGCCCTCGTCACCACCGAGGTGGTTCTCCAGGGCGCCCTCGCCCGCGGCGGGCTGGGGAGGCTGCACGGCCCCCTCGGGGCGCGCCCCGGACTCGTGACCTTCTGCGCTTGACATGCGGCACCGTTCGTCGAGCGTGGTTCGGACCTGGCCCGGAAGTCTAGTGGCCGCCACGACTCACCGGTGAGGAACGCCGCTCATCGCGCGTCGCGGCCTGGTGAGGTGCCCGGCATCCAGGTGCCGTCCGCGTCCGCCCGCAGGTCGCCCACGAGGTGCCAGCCCGGGTCGCCGTACCGCAGCAGCATCAGCCGGTCCCGCCAGTGCGCCTCGCGCCGGGACGGCGGCCGGGTGTGCACCTGGCCGGCCAGCGCGGTCGCGGTGGCGAGCAGCCGGTTCCGTACGCCGGTCACGCCCACCCGCAGGCCCGCCTCGATCAGCGACCCGGCGGGCGCGCCGTCGTCCGGCACGTACGTCCGGGCCAGCCACTGGGGCGTGCTGACGTGCAGCGTCAGGGTGGCGAGCAGCACCCCGTAGGTCCACACCGTGGAGGTGCGGCACAGCGTGGCGCCGTCCAGCGTCACCTCGCCGGAGCGCGCCTCGGCGGGCAGCCCGAGCGCGGCCAGCGCGGACGCGACGACGGTCTCCAGCGAGAACGGCCGGGACGCGCGGGCCGTCACCAGGGTCAGGTTGAGGCTGCCCGGGTCCGCGTACACCGCCGTGCCGCCGCTGGCGCGGCGCACCAGCGGCACGCCGTCGCGGGCGCAGGCCACGAGGTCCACGCCCTCGCCGAGCGGCTGGAACCGCCCTCCGATGACGCACGGCGCGGTCTGCCACAGGCGCAGCAGCGGCCCATCCTGGTCGACTCTCACCAGGGCCTCGTCGAGCGCCAGATTCGGTGCGGGGTCCAATCCGCCCTCGACGATGACACCCATCATGGCCGCCGTGCCTCCCTCGCTCCCCCAGGGGCGAGCGACGGTCCCGGGACGCCCGGGCCCTGCCCGGTCGCCCCATGTCACCCACTCCCCAGGACGATGGTTCGCCGGTCGGCGATCAGCCCACAAGGGCGGCCTTTTCAGATAGTGAGTGAGCGCCTGGTCAGACGGTCAACGAAAGGGCGCGGGTGATCCGCGCGGCGGCCTGCCGCATCACGTCGGCCTGGTCCCGCATGTCGTCGAGGCGGCGGCTGGGGCAGGAGATGCCGAGCGAGCCGAGCAGCCCGGGGGCGAGCACCGGCACGGCGAGGCAGCCGGTGCCGAGCGCGTACTCCTCGTCGTCGACGGCCAGCTCGCGGCTGTGCTCGAGCTGCGGAAAGAGCTCCTGCTGCCGGGTCTTGGTGTAGGGGGTCAGCTCGTACATGGGGTGGCGCGACAGGTACTCGCTGCGCGCCTCGCCGTCGAGGTGGCCGAGCACGCTCTTGCCCAGCGCGGTGGCGTGACCCGCCGTGTCCATGCCGACCCAGAGATCCACCCGGGGGATGCGCGGCGCGTCCACGATCTCCGCGACGGTGATCTCGCCCTCCTGGTAGAAGGAGAGGTACGTCGCCGCCTGCAGCTGGTCGCGGAGCCCGGCGAGCACCGGCCGGACCCGGCTGATCAGGGTCTGCGCCCGGTTGTTCTGACTGAGCGCCTCGACCCGGTCGCCCAGGATGTAGACGCCTTCCTCCAGCCGGCGCAGGTAGCCCTCGTGCACGAGGGTGCGCAGCAGGTGGTAGGCCGTGGGCAGCGGCAGCTGCGCCTCGCGGGCGAGCCGCTTGGCCGGCGCGCCGTTGGCATGCCGGGAGGCCGCCTCCAGCAGCCTCAGCGCTCGCTGCACGGAAGCGATCAATGTCGGTTGCGACACGGCTTCCATAACGATCAAATAAGCCCTATCAACGGGGCGGGGTCAAGCGGTTCCCGGGTTCTCATAGGAACAATTGTCCTACCTGGAAGTCCAGCCCCGCCGGGGATCCGGCAAGTTGGCGCGGAATTTCGGAATGCCCGGTGAGCGCACCGAAGCGCCGCGCGATGTGTCACATTCCCGTACATCCTGCCGCAATTGACCGGGGTGTGAACCGGCCTCAGCCGGGGAGTCGGTCCTTCGCTGCGCGGCCGAATCGCGGTACGCTCACTGCGAGCGGCGTGCCGGGCGATGTCCCGGCCCGGCCGCTCACCACGATCGTTCTCCCGGACACGGGCAGCGGTGAAGAAGCCCGCCGCGCCCGCTCCTTCGCCGTCCCCTGGACGGCCCCCTGGACCGGCCACGTGGGCAGGCGCGCGCACACAGTGGCCGGACGGACCCGTTTCCCGGATCTCCTCCGCCCGCTAAGGACGGGATCCGTGGGTCCGTCCGCTCCCCTGACCCCGGAGCGGGAACCCTGACCCGGTGCCGGCGTGGGTGCCCGATGCACCCACGGCCGGTACCGGGCCTTCCTCCGCCGGTCAAGCCCCTTGGGCCCCGATTGGCGCGGCCGGCGCGCACGAACCCGGCGAACACGTAACACTGGACCGCATGCACCAGCCCGAACCGGAGCCGAAGGTGCTCGTCGTCGACGACGAGCCCAACATCCGCGACCTGCTCGAGACGGCTCTGCGCTTTCACCGATTCGACGTGTCCACGGCGGCCACCGGCTCCGCGGCGCGGAACCGGCTCGCCACGGAGACCTACGACATCGTCGTGCTCGACGTGAAGCTGCCCGACATCGACGGGTTCGAGCTGTGCCGGACGCTGCGGCTGACCGGCGACGAGACCCCGGTGATCTTCCTCACCGCGCGGGACACCCCGGCCGACACCGTGCACGGCCTCACGCTCGGCGGCGACGACTACGTGACCAAGCCGTTCTCGGTGGAGACGCTCGTCGCGCGCATACGGGCGGTGCTGCGCCGGACCGCCCGTCCCGCCGCCGACGCCAAGGACGACGGGGACGAGCCGATGCGCGTCGCCGACCTGGAGCTGTCCGAGGCCACCTGGACGGTGCGCCGCGGGGAGACCCCGGTGGAGCTGTCGCCGACGGAGTTCCGGCTGCTCGCGTACCTGATGCGGAACGCCGGGCGGGTGCTCACCCGGGCCCAGCTGCTGGAGGAGGTCTGGGGCTGGGACTACGGCGGCCAGTCGCAGATCGTGGAGACGTACATCAGCTACCTGCGGCGCAAGCTCGATTCGCTGGGCCCGCCGCTGATCCACACCCAGCGGGGCGTCGGCTACGCGCTGCGCGCCCCCGATCCCGCCCGCCCGTGATCGCCTCGCTGCGCGGCCGGCTGCTCTTCGGCCTGCTCGCCGTCACCACGATCGGGCTCGTGGTGATGGGCCTGGTCAGCTCGCTGGTGCTGCGGTCGTACCTGATCGGCCGGCTGGACGCGCAGCTCGACCTGGCCGTCGACCGCGCCGCCGGTCAGCTGCGCGGCGTCGCGCTGCAGCGGGTGGAGCAGGTGCTCTCCCCGCTCGGGTACGTGGTGGCGGTCACCGACCGCAACGGCGACCGGGTCCGGGTCGTCGGCGGCGACCCGGACGAGCAGCCCGCCGCGCGGCGGCTGACCCGGCTGCGCTTCGGCGAGCTGCGCAGCCACGCCGAGGCGGAGAAGCCCTTCGACCTCAAGGGCACGCCCGACCTGCGGGTGGCGGCGCGGTACAACCAGAAGGGCCGGATCGTGGCGGTCGCCGTACCGCTGTCCGACGTCACCGATGCCACGAACCGGCTCGCCGGGGCCTCCGTGCTCACCGGGGTGGGGCTGGTGGGGTTGCTCGCGCTGGCCGGCCAGTGGCTGATGAACCGCGGCCTGGCCCCGCTCTCCCGCATGATCACCACGGCGGACCGGGTGTCCACCGGCGCCGACCTCTCCGCGCGGCTGCCCGGCGCCGACCGTCGTACCGAGGTGGGCCGGCTGGCGACCGCCATCAACACGATGCTCGGCCGGATCGAGACCTCGTACGCGGCGCGGGTCCGCTCGGAGGAACGGATCCGCGCGTTCGCCGCCGACGCCTCGCACGAGCTGCGCACCCCGCTCACCACCATTCGCGGCTACGCCGAGCTGTTCCGCCAGGGCGCCTTCAACGACGAGGAGCAGGTACGGGAGGCGATGCGGCGGATCGAGATGGAGTCCGAGCGGATGAGCAAGCTCGTCGCCGAGCTGCTCGAGCTCGCCCGGCTCGACCGCGGCACCCAGCTCGACCTCGCCGACACCGACCTGGTGCAGCTGGTCAGGGACGGGGTCGCGGACGCGGCGGCGGTGGAGCCGGAGCGGGATTTCACCGTCGAGACGCCGGAGCGGCTGCTGGTCGCCGCCGACGAGCCGCGGATCCGCCAGGTGCTGGCGAACCTGCTGGCCAACGTACGGGCCCACACGCCCGCGGACACGCCGGCGCGGGTTCGGCTGAGCGAGGACGGCGACGAGGTGCTGCTCGACGTCGCCGACGACGGCCCCGGCATGTCGGAGGAGGAGGCCGCGCGGGCGTTCGACCGCTTCCACACGGCGAGCGGCCAGGGCAGCGGGCTCGGCCTTGCCATCGTCTCGGCCATCGCGGCCGCGCACGGCGGCTCCGCGGAGATCGTCGCGCACGAGGGCGCGGGCACCCGGGTACGCATCCGCATCCCCCGATCGCATGCGGAAGCTACCAGCGGGTAGGCAATCGGCGTACCGTCGGTGTTCCGGAGTCGATCCCCGTGAGGGGAGTTCCCATGACCACCCAGAAATCCCACGTCGACGAGCGCGCGGCGCGCAAGGTGGCGGAGGCGGCACGCGAGACCGAATGGCGGCTGCCGAGCTTCGGCAAGGAGCTGTTCCTCGGCCGGTTCCGCCTGGACCTGATCCACCCGCCCACCGAGCCGGACCCGGAGATCGTCCGCAAGGGCGAGGAGTTCCTGGAGCGGCTGCGCGCGTTCTGCGTGGAGAAGGTGGACGCGGCGCTGATCGAACGGGAGGCCCAGATCCCGGACGAGGTGATCGCCGGCCTCAAGGAGCTGGGCGCCTTCGGGATGAAGATCGACGAGGCGTACGGCGGGCTCGGCCTCGGGCAGGTCTACTACAACAAGGCCCTGATGCTGGCCGGGTCGGCGAGCCCGGCGCTGTCCGCGCTGCTGTCCGCGCACCAGTCCATCGGTGTGCCGCAGCCGGTGAAGCTGTTCGGCACCGACGAGCAGAAGCGCGCCTTCCTGCGGCGCTGTGCCCGCACCGACATCAGCGCGTTCCTGCTCACCGAGCCGGACGTGGGCAGCGACCCGGCGCGCCTGGCCACCACCGCGACTCCGACCGAGGACGGCTCGGAGTACGTGCTGGACGGCGTGAAGCTGTGGACCACCAACGGCGTGATCGCGGACCTGCTCGTGGTGATGGCGCGGGTGCCCAAGTCCGACGGGCACCGCGGCGGCATCACCGCGTTCATCGTGGAGGATACGGCCGACGGGATCACCGTGGAGAACCGCAACGCCTTCATGGGCCTGCGCGGCATCGAGAACGGCGTGACCCGCTTCCACGGCGTACGGGTCCCCGCCGAGAACCGCATCGGACCGGAGGGCGCCGGCCTGAAGATCGCGCTGACCACGCTGAACACCGGCCGGCTCTCGCTGCCCGCGATCTGCGCCGGGGCCGGCAAGTGGGCGCTGAAGATCGCCCGGGAGTGGTCGCGCGAGCGGGTGCAGTGGGGGCGGCCGGTCGGCGAGCACGAGGAGGTCGCCAAGAAGATCGCCTACATCGCGGCGAGCGCGTACGCGCTGGAGGCCATGCTCGACCTGGCCGGCCGGCTGTCGGACGAGGGCGGCGCGGACATCCGCATCGAGGCGGCGCTGGCCAAGCTGTACTCCTCCGAGGTGGCCTGGCGGATCGCCGACGAGCTGGTGCAGGTCCGCGGCGGGCGCGGCTTCGAGACCGCGGACTCGCTGGCCGCCCGCGGGGAGCGCGGCGTACCGGCCGAGCAGGTCCTGCGTGACCTGCGCATCAACCGGATCTTCGAGGGCTCCACGGAGATCATGCACCTGCTGATCGCCCGCGAGGCGGTGGACGCGCACCTGTCGGTGGCCGGTGACATCATCGACCCCGCCAAGGCGCTCGGCGACAAGGCCCGGGCGGCGGCACGGGCCAGCGGGTTCTACGCGCGCTGGCTGCCCACGCTGGTCACCGGCGACGGGCAGCGGCCGGGAGCGTACGGCGAGTTCGGCCCGCTCGCCGCCCACCTGCGATATGTGGAGCGCGCCTCCCGGAAGCTGGCCCGCTCGACGTTCTACGCGATGTCCCGCTGGCAGGGCGGGCTGGAGCGCAAGCAGGGCTTCCTCGCCCGGATCGTGGACATCGGGGCGGAGCTGTTCGCGATCAGCGCGGTCTGCGTACGGGCCGAGGCCGACGCGCGCGACCCCGTACGAGGGCCGGCGGCGCGCGAGCTCGCGGACGTGTTCTGCCGCCAGGCGCGGTTGCGCGCGGACGCGCTGTTCGCCGCGCTCTGGGAGAACACCGACGAGCTCGACGGCCGGCTGGCACGGCGGGTCATGGAGGACCGCTACGTGTGGCTGGAGGACGGCGTGGTCGATCCGTCCATTCCGGGGCCGTGGATCGCGGAGGCCGAACCGGGTCTCTCGAAGGCGGAGAACGTGCACCGTACGGTCCCCTGACCTGGCTCGTTGCGGTGGACGCGGGCCGAGCTGTGGTGAAGACGGTTCACTTCCGACCAAAGTCGGAGACCCGCGTCACGTGGAGGACGGCGATTTCGGATGTAACCTCGTTCTAACCGAACGTCACTCGGTTTGCGCAGTGTTTGCTCGGTGCCGAGCTCGAACCGGACAACGACCTGGCTCGGGCCACGCCGGTTTCGTCGACGGTAGATCTGGAGGACGACGTGGCTGAGGCTTACATCGTCGGAGCGGTCCGTACCCCTGTGGGAACCAAGAAGGGCGCGCTGGCCGGCGTGCATCCGTCGGATCTCGGCGCCCACGTGCTGAAGAAGGTGGTCGAGCGCACCGCCATCGACCCGTCCGCGGTCGAGGACGTGGTCATGGGCTGCGTGAGCCAGGTGGGCCCGCAGTCGCTCGACCTGGCCCGCACCTCGTGGCTGTCGGCCGGGCTGCCCGAGGGGGTGCCGGGCGTCACGATCGACCGCCAGTGCGGCTCCTCGCAGCAGGCGGTGCACTTCGCCGCGCAGGGCGTGCTCTCCGGCACGCAGGACGTGGTGATCGCGTCCGGCGTGGAGAACATGGGCATGGTGCCGATGGGCTCCAGCGTGAAGTTCGCGATCGACGCGGGCGTGCCGATTTACGGCGAGGGCTGGGGCGAGCGGTACGGCAATCAGGAGATCTCGCAGTTCCGCGGCGCCCAGCTGATGTGTGAGAAGTGGGGCTTCAAGCGCGAGCAGCTGGAGGAGTTCTCGCTGGAGAGCCACCGCCGCGCGGTGGCCGCCATCGAGGCGGGCCACTTCGAGAGCCAGATCGAGCCGATCGGCGGCGTGTCCAAGGACGAGGGCGCCCGCGCGGACACCAGCCTGGAGAAGATGGCCGGGCTCAAGCCGCTGCGCGACGGCTGGGAGATCACCGCCGCCGTGGCCAGCCAGATCTCGGTCGGCGCCGGCGCGGTCATGATCGCCTCGGAGCAGGCGGTCAAGGACCACGGGCTCACCCCGCTGGCCCGCATCCACACCCTCTCGCTGGTGGGCGACGACCCGGTCTACATGCTCACCGCGCCGATCCCCGCCACCCACAAGGCGCTGAAGAGGTCCGGCCTGACCATCGACGACATCGACGTCTTCGAGGTCAATGAGGCGTTCGCCCCCGTGCCGCTGGCCTGGGCGCAGGAGACCGGCGCGTCGCTGGAGAAGACCAACCCCAACGGCGGCGCCATCGCGCTCGGCCACCCGCTGGGCGCCACCGGCTCCATCCTGATGACCAAGCTGGTGCACGAGCTGCACCGCACCGGCGGCCGGTACGGCCTGCAGACCATGTGCGAGGGCGGCGGCCAGGCCAACGTCACCATCATCGAGCGCGTCTGACCCGCCGGGCCACGAGGCCCGTACGGTCCCAGGGGGCGTGCCCGTCCAGCGCGGACGGGCGCGCCCCTTTCGCATGCGCGGCGACGCTCGGAGACTTCCGATCTCAACTTGCGAGAACTTACAAGTTGCATTATAAGTTTTATCGAGCAGGGAACGAAAGTTCGGGCAAGGCGCCCGGATCATGGAGGTGCTACCGATGCCGCTGACTTCGCGTGACCCGTTCTTCTCCGACTTCGACCGGCTCGCCCGCCGCGCGTTCGGCTGGGACGTGGGCGCCTCGCAGGGCCTGAGCCCGGACGATCGATGTGTGGCCGTGCCGCCCCGGCACGGCCACACCCGTCTTTCGGGGTAAGTTGACCAGCGATGTCGCCACTGCCCATGGACGACGACCGTGCGCCCATCTACACCGTGGGCCAGGTCGCCGCGATGCTCGAGGTCCAGCAGGCGTTCCTGCGCCGGCTCGACGAGCACGCCGTGGTGCGCCCGGCGCGTTCCAGCGGCGGGCAGCGTCGTTACTCGCGGGTGGAGATCACGCTCGTGCAGCACGTCGTGCACCTCGCCGACGAGGGCATGACGCTGGCCGCGATCCGGCGGGTCCTCGATCTCGAGCGGCGGGTCGCCCGGCTGGAGGCCGAGCGCGACGCCGCGCGGCGCGAGCGGGACGCGGCCCTCGACGAGCGGAACGCCGCGCTGGCCCAACTAGCCCGTCTCCTCCGCGGCCGCTGACCCCTGGGGCCACCCCGCCCCGGGCGCCTCCGCCTCCGCGCCCCCCGTACCCCTTCACCTCCGGCGCCTCCGCCTCCGCGGCCTGCGGGCGCGACGGGTGAGCCGCGCTCCCTTCGGCTCCGGGCGGCGCGTGAGCCGGGCGGCGGCCAGACTTCGACGTATCGTCGGGCGGGTGGGGGAACTCGGGGGAACCACCGCGACGCGAGGCGGCCCGCCTCAGGACGGCCCGCAACGCGGCGTCTGGGCGGTCATCGGCTCGCTCATGCTGGCCATGCTGCTCGCCGCGCTGGACCAGACCATCGTCTCCACCGCGCTGCCCACCATCGTCTCCGACCTCGGCGGGCTGAACCACCTGTCCTGGGTGGTCACCGCGTACATGCTCGCGGTCACCGCGTCCACCCCGCTGTGGGGCAAGCTCGGCGACCAGTACGGGCGCAAGCACCTGTTCATGGCCGCGATCGTGCTGTTCCTGATCGGGTCGGCGCTGGCCGGGCTGTCGCAGACGATGGGCCAGCTGATCGGCTTCCGCGCCCTGCAGGGACTCGGCGGCGGCGGACTCATGGTGCTCGCCCAGGCGATCGTGGCGGACGTCGTACCGGCCCGGGAACGCGGCCGCTACCAGGGCCTGTTCGGCGCGGTCTTCGGCGTGTCCAGCGTGGGCGGGCCACTGCTCGGCGGGTTCTTCGTCGACCACCTCACCTGGCGCTGGGTCTTCTACATCAACCTGCCCATCGGCGCGGTCGCGCTCGTCGTGGTCGGGCTGGTGCTGCACGCGCGGGAGGTGCGCACCCGGCACCGCATCGACTACCTCGGGACCGTGCTGCTCGCCGGCGCGGCGAGCAGCGTCGTCCTGCTCACCGCGTGGGGCGGTGTGGAATACGGCTGGGGATCGCCGGTCATCATCGCGCTCGGCGCGGCCGCCGTCGTACTGATCGCGGTGTGGATCCCGGTCGAACGGCGGGCCGCCGAGCCGGTGATGCCGCCGCGGCTGTTCCGGCAGGGCACGTTCGTCTTCACCTCGGCGGTGGGGTTCATCGTGGGCTTCGCGATGTTCGGCGCGCTCACCTTCCTGCCGCTGTATCTGCAGGTGGTGCACGGAGTGACGCCGACCCTGTCGGGCGTGCACCTGCTGCCCATGGTCGTCGGCATGTTCCTGATGTCGGTGGGCAGCGGGCAGCTGATCAGCCGGACCGGCCGGTACAAGGTCTATCCGATCGCCGGCACCGCGATCACCGCCGTCGCCCTGTTCCTGCTCTCGCGGCTCACCGAGTTCAGCACGACGCTGCAGATGAGCCTGCTGTTCTTCCTGCTCGGGGCGGGTCTCGGGCTCGTCATGCAGGTGCTGGTGATCGCCGTGCAGAACTCGGTGGCGTACGAGGACCTGGGCGTCGCCACCTCCGGCGCCACGTTCTTCCGCTCCATCGGCGGCTCGTTCGGGGTGGCGCTCTTCGGGTCGATCTTCGCGAACCGGCTGAGCGTCGAGGTGGCCGCCGCACTGCGCGGGGTGCCGGTGCCGCCGGGGTTCGATCCGGAGGCCGTCCAGGGCAACGCCGAGCTGCTCGCCCGGCTGCCCGGCTCCGTACGCACCGGCATCATCCATGCCTACGCCGAGGCCATCTCCACGGTGTTCCTGGTCGCGGCGCCGGTGGCGCTGGTGGCGTTCGGGCTGGCCTGGTTCATCCCCGAGCAGCCGCTGAAGAAGACGGCGGGCGGGGACACCGGCGAGGCGTACGGGGCGCCGGCCGAGCGCACGTCCATCCAGGAGATCGAGCGCATCGTGCTCGCGCGGCTCGGTAGGGAGGGGCGGTTCCG
This sequence comes from Streptosporangiales bacterium, assembly GCA_009380095.1. Lineage (GTDB taxonomy): Bacteria > Actinomycetota > Actinomycetes > Streptosporangiales > Streptosporangiaceae > WHSL01. The sequence continues at coordinate 24,128 of WHSL01000003.1, forward strand.
GCTGTACCGGGACCTGTCCGCGCAGGCCGGGCTGAACGTGCCGCCGGAGAGCGCGTGGGTGCTGGCGCGGCTCGGCAATGAGGGCCCGCTGCGCGGCACGGACCTGGCGCGGCGCGCGGCGGTCAGCGTGGCGGAGGGCCGGCCGTACGTGGACGCGCTCGTCGAGGCGGGCTACGTACGCAGGGACGACGGCACGCTGCTGCTCACCGGGCCGGGCGGCGGCGCCGCGGAACGGCTGTTCGCGGCGCGCCGCGCCGGGCTCGCCGAGCTGGTCGCCCACTGGGGGCCGGACGTACACCTGGAGCTCGCGGAGCTCCTCGACCGGCTCTCCCGGGAGACCCTCGGCCACCTCACCGACCGCCCCGAATCCACCATCGACGCCTGAGCTCCGCCGGCCCGGGTGGCCGCCCTGGACCCAGGGCGGCCGGAGGGCCCGCCGCCGCTCCCCCGCGATCGGGGCGGGAGGCGGGCCCGGTCAGGCGCGGCGGTCGTCGGCGGGACCGGGCTCGTCCGCGGAGACGGGCGCGGGCTCGGTCTCGGTCTCGGGCTCGGTCTTGGCCTCCGTCTCGATGCCGAGCACCTCCTCCGCGGAGGGCAGCTCACCGGTCTCCGGTGGCTCGAGCAGCTCGTCGGGATCGGCGGCCCGCTCGGAGTCGGCGGATTCCGCGGCATCCTCCGCCGCACCGTCCGGAGACTTCCGGGTGGCGGCGTCGAAGAAGCGGAGCACCTCGACCGGCAGCGGCATGACCAGCGTGCTGTTCTTCTCCGAGGCCACTTGGACGACGGTCTGCAACAGCCGCAGCTGCAGCGAGGCCGGGTCGGCGGACATCACGTGCGCCGCCGCGGCGAGCCGCTTGGACGCCTGGTACTCGCCGTCCGCGGAGATGATCCGCGCCCGCCGGTCCCGCTCGGCCTCGGCCTGCCGGGACATCGAGCGCTTCATGGCCTCGGGTAGCGAGACGTCCTTGACCTCGACGCGCTCCACCCGGATCCCCCACGGACCCTCGGTCGGCTCGTCGATGATCTCCTTCAGCCAGGCGTTGACCTTCTCCCGCTCCGACAGCAGCTGGTCGAGATCGGACTTGCCGATCGCGGAGCGCAGCGAGGTCTGGGAGATCTGGGAGACCGCGAACCTGTAGTCCTGCACGTTCACGATGGCCTTCACGGGCTCGATCACCCGGTAGTACACGACCGCGTCGACCTTGACGGTCACGTTGTCGCGGGTGATGCCCTGCTGCGCGGGAACATCCAGAGTGATGATCTGCATGTTGACCTTACGCAGCCGGTCGATGACCGGGACGATCAGTGCGAGGCCGGGGTTCCTGAGCCCTCCACTCACCCGGCCGAGCCGGAAGACCACCCCCCGCTCGTACTGCTGGACGATGCGGATCGCCGAGCCGAGCGCGAAGAGCACGGCGATGAGGAGGACGGCGGCGATGACCAGGGCCTCCATGGCGGTCACCTTCCCTCGATAAACGCGGGGCGGAGGCGTCATTCTCAGAGTATGTCTTTTCGCTCCACGGACCAGATACCGCCACGGTTCGCCGCCACTCCGTAATGCCGGGGCAGGTGGCCGGGCCGGGGATTCCGAACGTGGTTCGGTAGACTCGGCGGTAACCTGCCTCGCCCGCCGACGTACCGAAGGGCCCGTCATGCAGCGTGACCTGTACGACGAGGAACACGAGCTGTTCCGGGAGACCGTACGGGAGTTCCTCGCCCGCGAGGTGACCCCGTACCACGCGCAGTGGGAGCGGGACGGCATCGTCCCGCGGCCGGTCTGGACGGCGGCCGGCACGCAGGGGCTGCTCGGCTTCGCGGTGCCCGAGGAGTACGGCGGCCCGGGCATCCGGGACTTCCGGTACAACGCGGTCCTCGGCGAGGAGATCACCCGCTCCGGCGCGTCCGGGCTCGGGTTCACCCTGCAGAACGACGTGATGACCCCGTACCTGCTCGATCTCACCACGGACGAGCAGCGCAAGCGCTGGATGCCCGGGTTCGTGAACGGCGAGCTGATCAGCGCGATCGCGATGACCGAGCCCGGCGCCGGCTCCGACCTGCAGGGCATCAAGACCACGGCGGTCAGGGACGGCGACCACTACGTGCTCTCCGGCCAGAAGACCTTCATCACCAACGGCATCAACGCCGACCTCGTCGTCGTGGTGGCCCGTACGGACCCGGACGCCGGCGCCCGCGGCATCAGCCTCCTCGCGGTGGAGCGGGACATGCCCGGCTTCACCCGCGGCCGCAACCTCGACAAGGTCGGCCTGCACGCGCAGGACACGGCCGAGCTGTTCTTCGACGCCGTACGGGTCCCCAAGGAGAACCTGGTCGGCCAGGAGGGCCAGGGGTTCATCCACCTGATGCAGAACCTCCCGCAGGAGCGGCTCACCATCGCGGTCTCCGCCACCGCCGGGGCCGAGGCGGTGCTGGAGCAGACCGTCGCGTACTGCAAGGACCGCACGGCCTTCGGCCGGCCGATCGGCAACTTCCAGAACACCCGGTTCCTGCTCGCCGAGCTGTCCACCGAGGTGGAGCTGGCGCGGGTCTATGTCGACAAGTGCGTCACGCTGCTCAACCGCGGCGAGCTGTCGGCCGTCGACGCGTCGCGGGCCAAGTACTGGACCACGGAGATGGCGAATCGCGTCATCGACCGCTGCCTGCAGCTGCACGGCGGCTACGGCTACATGATGGAGTATCCGGTCGCCAAGGCCTGGCAGGACGCCCGCATCCAGACCATCTTCGGCGGCACCACCGAGATCATGAAGGAGATCATCGGCCGCGACCTGCTCGCCTGAGACCCCGACCTCCCCCGCGCCCGACCCCCCGCGAACGAGAGGCACCCCCGTGATCGACGACGCGTCATCCTTGCTGCGCACGCTGGATCTGGAGCAGCTCGACAGTGACCTGTTCGTGGCCCCGCCCGGCGGGTTCGGCTGGCAGCGGACCTTCGGCGGGCAGGTCGTGGCCCAGGCCCTGCGCGCCGCCGTCCTCACCGTCGACCCCGGCCGTCAGGTCCACTCCCTGCACTCGTACTTCATCCGCGGCGGCCGGCTGGCCGAGCCCGTCCACCTCGAGGTCACCCGGACCCGGGACGGCGGCTCCTTCTCCACCCGCTCGGTGACGGCCGTCCAGGAGGGCAAGCCGATCTTCGAGCTGATGGCCTCTTTCCAGGACCAGCAGCCCGGCGAGGACTGGCAGGCCGCGACGCCGCCGTCGGTGCCCGGGCCCGACGCGCTCGACCCGGTGGACTTCGGCGTGCTGACCTCGACGTTCGACGTCCGCCCGGTCAACGGGCCGCGGTCCGACTGGTCCCCCGTCTCGCACCCGTTCTGGTTCCGGGTGACCGAGCCGGTCGGGGACGACCCCGCCATGCACACGTGCCTGCTCGCCTACATGTCGGATCTGGTCGTCGTACGGGCGGCCGCATCACCGGTCCTCCGGGAGGAGCCCACCACGCGGGCGAGTCTCGACCATGCGGTCTGGTTCCACCGCATCCCCCGCGTCGACGAATGGCTGCTCTGCGACATCAACCCGGCCGCCCACATCGGGCAGCGCGGCCTGGCCCAGGGGTCGATGCTGACGGCCGACGGGACGCTCGTCGCCTCCATCGCTCAGGAGGCCCTCCTCCGCCCTTGAGCCGAAGGCGTCGGCGTCAGTCGGGAGACCGGCGTTCACCCGGATGGGCCGGAGTTCGCCGCCTTCGACGACCCTGAGCTCCAGTTCGACGCCGGCCGCCTCGGCCTCGTCCGGGTCCTGCGAGCGCATGGTCAGGCCCAGCAGGTGTTCCCCGGCGACCGCCTTGGGCTCGGCCTTGCCGCCCGGCCGCAGCACCCCCCGCCAACTCGTCGCCAAACCGAGGGAAACCTAGCCGAACCCACACCCGCGCGAACCGACTTCAGGCATCGGAGACGCCCCCACCGCCACACCCAGGCGCTCTCCTCCTGGCTACCTCGACGTCGAGGTAGATGGAATCTACGTAGATCCGATCTACGTAGATTCCATCTTCGGAGGACGCGAGAGTCGCGCCCGGTGTTTCCGGTTCGAAGCTGGGCCGCTCAACCCGCGCGCAATCCGTGGAGGTCAGGGCGGAGGCACCTCCCACAGCGCGCTGATCGGCATGGCACGCATCTTCGGGCCGAAGGACAGCGTGTGCTCTCCGGTGTAGAACACGATCCCGACGGTCAGGTCATCTCCGAGGCGATCGTCGAGATGCTTCAACCCTCGGAAGTCCTCCGAACGAACCGTGGACGCTGCCTTGACTTCGATCGCGACAGCCTCCCCACGACGGCTCGCCAATACGGCGTCCACCTCGACCTGGTCCCTGGTCCGGTAGTGGAAGAGGTCCGCTCGTTCCTGTGACCAACTGAGCTGACGCGCGAGTTCCATCAGAACGAACCCCTCCATCAACGGACCGAACATGCCGCCGGGCCGTAGGAGGCTTCGGACGTCGGCCGAGGCCAGGTTGCACGCGATACCGGAGTCCACGAAGGCCACCTTGGAGGTACTGACAGCCCTGGTAGAGACGTTGCGCGACCATGCGGGTATCCGCTTGATCAAGAAAACCTCTTCCAGCAACGCCAAGTACCGACGGACGGTATTCGCTGACACTTGGATCTTGTTGGCCAGGCTGCTGATCGAGAGAAGCTGGCCCGAGCGAGCTGCTAGAACCTCCAGCAGGCTCCTCATCTCGGCGGTCCTCTCGATCTCGGCGAGCTGGCTGATGTCGCGAAGGATGAGGTCGCTCACGTAGGAGTCGAAGAAGCGTGCTCGCCGAGACGAATTAGCTCGCCCCACGGCCTCCGGGAAGCCACCGCGGACCAACCTCTCGGCATAGTCCGCCCGCTTGATGTCCGAGTTATGCCTAAGGGAGGCTCCTTTAGCGAAGACCGCGTCAATGAAGCCGTCCGGCTTGTCGTCGATCTCCCCCTGGGAGAACGGCCAGAGCTCGATCGTCTCGGAGCGCCCAGGGAGCGTGTCCGGAAGCCCGCGAAGTCCCAGGATGCGAGCTGAGCCGGTCAACAAGAATCGACCGGGCTGGAAGTCCCTGTCGACCACCTCCTTGATCGCCAGAAACAGCTCCGGGGCACGCTGGATCTCGTCGATCACCATGCGCTCGCCCACATCGACGAATCCCGTGGGATCGTCGTCTGCCGCCTTGCGATCAACTGGTCGGTCCATGTTCCGCCACTCGGCCGTGCAGTCCTTCGCGACGACGCGCGCCAAGGTGCTCTTGCCGCACTGACGGGCACCATTGATGAGCACGACACGCGTGTCGGTCAACGCGTCCTCCACCGTCGTCTGCGCACGGCGAGGCAGAACACGGCCCAGGGGTGTCTTCGTCTCGAATCCCACGTGACAAGATTGCCATGAAATTCCTGTTCAACACTCGATTTCCAACCGACTGCTGGCGGGTTTGCCGCCCGAGTGCTGGCAGATCTGCCGCCGAGTCGCTGGTGGATTTGCCGCCCAGTAGCTGGCGGATCTGCCGCTCTGTTGCTGATGAGGTCGCCGCTGGTCCTGTGAGTTCGACGATGACGTTGGTCTGGGAGGAGACGGCTACGGCGAGGCGGTCGCCGTCGGTCTTGACGATGCCGGAGGATGAGCGTCGCCATCTGCCCGCCGGCGTACGGCACGGGGGTCGCGCCGGGCGGCACCCCGTGGCGGCGGCGGGCGACCCAGAGGACCAGGCTGACCAGGCCCTTCAGGTCGAATTCCATGATCCTTCGGACCCGCTCGGGGACGAGGTCGTGGTAGGTGGCGATGAGCGCGGCCCGGCGGCGGAGCCCGGCGCGGCGGTGCCCTCGGAAGAGCCGCGCGGCAACCGACAGCTCCAGCACGAGGACGGCGAGCACGACGACCTCCGCGGCGACGATCACGCCGAGCGGGAGCCGTACGCCGGAAGCGATCAGCACCAGGAGCCCCAGCTCCAGGGGATCACGGAGTACAGCACGATACGGGCCAGTCTGAGCGTCATCGCCCCTCCCTCAGCCGCTCCACCAGGAGCCGGAACACCTCGGTCTGCGCCGAGGACATCTCGCCGGCCAGCTCCTCCAGCCACCGGCCGCCCTCACCCAGCTCCTCGGGCGGGGAGTCGAGGCCGGTCAGCATCAGTTCGGCCATGCCGTCGGGCATGTGTTCGGCGAGGTCCTTCGCCAGGACGGGGACCCGTGGATCGCCCGGGTCCGCGTCGGCCAGCTCGTCCAGGCGCGCGTACAGGGCCTGGCCCCGCCGGGGCGCCTCCGGCTCGGCGAACGGGCGCAGCAGCTCGGTGAAGCGCTCCCGGTCCTCCGGCCCCGCGGTGCTGTAGACGAGGGAGAGCATGCCGCGGTCGAAGCGGGCGAACTTCGAGTCGCCGCCCGCGATGTCCCGCAGCACCGCGGCGGCCTCCGGCGCGACCGTGGCGTCGGCGTCCAGCTCGTCCTGCTCCAGCAGGGCGGCGAGGCGGGCGCGGCGCGTGGCCAGCGCCTCCTGCTGCCGGGCCAGGTCGGCCTCCAGCTCGCGCAGCACCTCGCGCAGCTCCCGGCCCCGCTCGTCGGCGAGCACGTCACGGATCTCGTCGAGCGACAGGCCCAGCTCGGCCAGCCGCCGGACCCGCGCGAGGATCACCGCGTCGCGCAGCCGGTACTCCCGGTACCCGTTCGCGCGCCTCTCCGGCTCGGGCAACAGGCCCAGGTGGTGATAGTGCCGTACGGTCCGCGTGGACACCCCCGCCAGCGCGGCCAACTCCCCGATTCGCATGCCCCCATTACAAACGTTGACGTAACGTCAAGGTCAAACCGCTCCACCGACCCGCCCGCTTTCTCCCAGACGTGCGCGGACACCGACCGCAGGTGAGCGGCTCCCTGTTCGACTGGATCCGACCCCATCGGAAGCATCTGACGCGCCGCAACGTCGAGGTCAAGCCGTCACGTGCCCTCCTGCCGCCGCGCGGGAAGGCCACGCCGGACCATGAACTCCACGGGGCCCGTCATCCCCGTCGGCCGGACCGTGGTCTCGGGGTGCTGACTGGGCCAGACCCTGAGGACCTCGTCGACGAAGCCCTGTCCGACTTCCTCGATGCCAGTGAAGTCGACGATGACCTCCTCGAAACGCTCCAGGCCGCGCATCAGGCGCTTGGCCTCAGATCGGCTCACGAACCGAACTCCGAAGCCGAAGAGCCGCACCAGGGTACGCGTGCGGGTGAACTGGTGGTCGTCGTCGGTATAGGCGCCGAAGACCTCGGCGATTGGCCGGGGCGTGGCCGGGTCCATCTCCCAGTGAACCCTGGTGCCCCGCCTGATGTCACTCGCACCTACGGCTTGATCGTCGCGGACGTTGTCGACGGTCCAACGCAGGCCGGCGGATTCGAGTGTGAAGATATCGACCGCCTTGGAGGTGAAGAAGATCCCTTCGCCCGTGTGGCGTTCCGGATCGGTTGTTGTCTTGCCTTTGGTGAGTTCCCCCAGCGCGTCGTAAACGTCCTCAAGGTTGAGCGCCTCTTGGATGTGCGGCAGTGCGCCCCGGCCTTCGTCGCGGACTTCGAACCGCGCCTCGACTCGGGATACCCAGGCAGCGACGTATACGGACTCCGCAGCGGAGTGGTCGATCGCGTTGTTGAGCATCTCGGTAAAGGTGTAGTTCGCCGTTGACATCGCCTCGGGGCTCAGCCGGTCGCGAAGAACCTCGTCTGCCAGCTCCCGCCAGACGACGTCCTCCTGAAGGCCGCTGATCGACAACGTCCGCTCCCATTGCGGGAACGTCCAGCGAGCGGTCGTGAACTCGACCGTGGAGAGTTCCGCGAGCGCGCTGCGAACCACACCCGGGTCGAAGACGCGGTGCCCTCCGGGCGAGCGCTCCGACGGAATCACCCCGCTGTCGGCGAGCTGACGCAGCCGCGCGACCGAGACCCCCAGCTCACGAGCTACATCGCCGATCCGAACCAGTCTGGCCATGGAGGAAACCTACAGCAACTCGAAGATTTTCACTCGACAAGTGTCGTCGAAATCTACGTCGCTGCCGAGATTCTTGGTGCCCGACGTGCGAAAACCTCCAGCGGACAGGAGGTTCCGGGTGATCAGAGGTCGCGGTCCCAGGTTTGGCCGGTTAGGGAGTGGCCGAAGCTGTGGTGGGGTTCGGAGTCGCGGAGGGTGAAGCCGGCGCGTTCGTAGATGCGGCGGGCGGAGGTGAGGACGTCGTTGGTCCAGAGGGTGATGCGTTCGTAGCCGGCCTTGCTCGCGAAGGCCAGGCACTCGTCCACCAGGGCCGCGCCGACGCCGAGGCCGCGGGCGGCGGGGTCCACGAGGAGCAGGCGGAGCTTGGCCGTGCGGTCGTCGGCCCGTACGCAGAAGACGCAGCCGACGGGGCCGTCCACCCCGTCCGCCTCGGCGATCCACGCGCCCTCCCGGTCCGGGTCGTGGTCCGCGGCGTACGCCTTCACGATGTCGCCGACGAGTTCCTCGAAGGAGGAATCCCAGCCGTACTCCTCGGCGTACAGCGAGCCGTGCCGGCGCACCACCCAGTCGAGGTCGGCGTCGGTGGCCGGCCGCAGCCGGAACGACCGCCGTCCCTCGCCCAGCAGCCCGTGAATCGTCCCCATCGCCTCCACCAGCCTTTCCTGCTCGGCATCGTCGAGCCGGCCCATGAGCTCCGCGATCCCCGCGGCGGACCGCCGGTCCAGCTCGCGCTGCTCGGCCCGGCCGCGGGCGGTGAGCCTTACGAGCTGACGCCGCGCGTCCCGCGCCGAGCGGGTGCGCTCCACCAGCCCGGCCGAGCCGAGCCGGGCGAGCATCCGGCTCAGATAGCCGGCGTCGAGGCCGAGGTCGCGGCGGAGCGCGACGACCTCGGTCTCCGGACGGCGCCCCAACTCGAACAGCACCCGTACCTCGCTCAGCGAATGCGCCGAGTCGAGATAGCCCTCGTCGAGCAACCCGATGATCGCCGTGTAGAAGCGGTTGAACGCCCGGACCTCGGCGATGCGCTCCGCGGAGACGCGGGCCGCGTCGCCCGCGGCGCCCATGGTGGCCCCCCGATCTTTGACCGAGTCAACGATATACCGGTGGTGCCCGGCGGGGAGCGGGAACGGATCAGCGCGGTACGAGCCTGAGCATCGCCTCGCGAGCGGTGCCGGTGAGCATGGGTTCGACGTAGGCCCGGTCGTAGCGGATGTGCCCCTGGCCGACGGTCACGGCCGCGCGGAACCAGGACCCGGCGCGTCCGCGGTAGGCGCGCACGTACAGGTCGTCGCCGTCGCGGACCACCCAGATCGGCGTCGGCCCGTGCCGCCCGCCGTCCTCCCGGCGCGGCGCGATCTCCAGCTCGTCCGTGCGTGCGATCGTGTCGAGCTCGCCTTCGGTCCAGCCGGCCATCTGTATCCCCCGTGTCGATCGGCCTTGTTCGGTGTTTCCCCATGGAGTCATGTGCCGTGCGGCAGGGATGAAACCCCGGGTTCTAGGCTTCTCCGCGTGGAGTTGGCGTTCGAGCGGCGTGGGGCGGGGCCGCCCGTGGTGCTGTTGCACGGCATCGGGAGCGGGTGGCAGAGCTGGGAGCCGGTGCTGCCGGCGTTGGCGGAGCGGTTCGACGTGATCGCGCTCGACCTGCCGGGGTTCGGCGCCTCTCCGCCGCTGCCGGAGGGCCGCCGGTACGGGGTCTTCGCGCTGGCGGACGCGGCGGAGGAGTTCTGGACGGGGCTGGGCGTCGAACGGCCGTACGTCGTCGGTCACAGCATGGGCGGGCTCGTGGCGCTGGAGCTGAGCCGGCGCGGGACCGTGCGGGCCGCCTCGGCGGTCTCGCCGGCCGGGTTCTGGTCCCCGCCGGAACGGCTGTACGTCCGGGCCGTGCTCCGCGGTGGCCTGCTCGCGACCCGTCTGTTCGGCGCGGATCCCGGTGACGGCGAGCTGCCGCCTCGCGATACCCCTGGCTACCTCCCGATGGTGGACACGATCGCCGGGTATACGTTCTGGGGCCGCCCCCGGGTGCCGCTCACCCTGCTGTGGGGGACCCGCGACCCGCTGCTCTGGCCCCGGCAGGCCCGGCGCGCGCGACGCTGGTGCCCGGAGGCGCGCCTGGTCTGGCTCCCCGGCTGCGGCCACACGCCGATGGAGGACCACCCGACCCTGCTCGCCCACCACCTCATCGACGCCATCCCACCCAGCACCGCTCAGGCCGACACCGCTCAGGCCGACACCGCTCAGGCCGACGCACAGGATCGCTGACCGCCGAGGTCAGCCCTGACCGACCGCCCACAGCATGAGCACGACGAGTATGAAGACCACGATGGCGCCGGTGACGGTGAACGGCAGCCGCACGCGCCGCCCGACCCGGCTCAGACCGAGCGCGAGCAGGATCGCGAACAGCGCGAGGAGGATGTAGCCGTCATACACGCCCAGGCTCCCAGGGGTCGGCAGGTCACCCCTAAGGCTGCCGCCAAGCCGCCCGGTCCGCAAGCCACGCGTCCACCCCCTGTGGACACCGCCACGCTGTGGACGCACCCCGCCACACCCTGTGGACAACCTCGGCGAACGAGGCCTCAGGCAACGAGGACGGCCGCCCCGTTGACCCGGTCCTCCGCGAGGTCGGTGAGCGCCCGCGCCGCCTCGTCGAGCCCGTACGGCTGCGTCGCCACCCGCAGGTCGAGCCGCCACGCCAGGCGCAGGAACTCCTCTCCGTCGCCACGGGTGTTGGACGTGACGCTGCGCAGGTTCCGCTCATAGAACAGGTGCCGGTGGTAGTCCAAGGACGGCACGTCGGACAGGTGGATCCCCGCCACCGCGCACGTCCCGCCCCGGTCCAGGGCGCTCAGCGCGGCCGGCACGATCTCCCCGGCGGGCGCGAAGATCACGGCCGAGTCCAGCGGCTCCGGCGCCGGGTCGAAGACGCCCTGCGCGGTCGCGGCGCCGAGCCCGAGCGCGAGCTCCCGGGCCTGAGCCGAGCGGGTGAACACGTGCACCATCGCCCCCTCGGCGATCGCGACCTGCGCGGCGAGGTGCGCCGATCCGCCGAAACCCCAGACGCCGAGCCGGCCACCGGGCGGCAGCGCGGCCCGGCGCAGCGCCCGATACCCGATGATGCCGGCGCAGAGCAGCGGCGCGACCCGCTCGTCCGTCCACGCCGGGTCGTCCGGCAGCTCGTACGCGTAGGCCTCGGTGGCCAGCGCGTACTCCGCGTACCCGCCGGGCGCGTCCCAGCCGGTGTAGACCGACCAGAGGCACAGGTTCTCCCGGCCGCGCCGGCAGTACGCGCACACCCCACAGGTGCCGCGCAGCCACGCCACACCGATCCGGTCCCCGGGCGCGAACCGCACCGCACCGGACCCCGACGCCACCACCTCACCGACGATCTCGTGCCCCGGGGTGATCTCCGGCGTGCGGAGCTCCAGGTCCCCCTCGACGATGTGCAGATCGGTCCGGCACACGCCACAGGCCCGGACCCGCAGCAGCACCTCGCCGGGCCCCGGCTCCGGCACGGGAAGCCGGTGAGGCCGCAGCGGCTCGCCGGACATCGAGCCCGGGCGGTGGACCGTCCACGCACGCATGACGTCGAGCTTAGGTGCGCGGGCGCCCGCGGAACGGGAAACGCGACGGTGGGTCAGCGGGATCCGGCGGTCAGGCCCCGTCGGCGGGGAGCTCGAACCAGACGGCCTTGCCCTCCTTGGTGGGGCGGGAGCCCCAGCGGTTCGCGAGCTGGTCGACGAGGTACAGGCCGCGGCCGCCCTCGTCGTTCTCGCCGGCGCTGCGGATCCGCGGCAGCCGCAGGTCCTGGTCGAAGACCTCGACCCATATCGACGCCGCGCCCCGGCGCAGCCGTAGGGTGAACTCGCGCGGCGCCATCCGCGGCCGCGGCGCCGTGTGGCTCAGCTCGGGCAGGTCCCAGCTCTCGTCGAACTCGACGGCCACCGCCGGCCCGGCCGCGCCCTCGAAGACGAGCTCCCGCTGCGGGCTCTCGCGCACCGCGTGCAGCACGACGTTCGTGACGACCTCGGAGATGAGCAGGCAGGCCAGCTCCCCCTGGGCGCGGTCGACCTTCCACTCGGCAAGGGTCTCCGCGGCCATCCGCCGCGCCTCGCCCACCATGATCGGCTCGGCGGCGAACGTACGCTCCCGGGACGCGAGCTCGACCGCGCTGGTACGGACCACCAGCACCGCCATGTCGTCGTCGATGTCGCCGGGCACCGCGTCGGAGGCGGCGTCCGCGATGTGCTCGACGTCGAAGTCGGCCACCTGGTTGAGCCGCTCGCGCAGCATCTCCTGGGCCAGCTCCTGGTCGATGGTGCCGCCCATGGGCCGCCGCTCGACGAGTCCGTCGGTGTAGAGGAGCAGCGTGGCGCCGGGCGGCAGCTCGCGCATCTCCTCGGTGTAGATGGCGTCCGCCGAGGCGCCCTTGACCCGGGCGCCGAGCAGCACCCCGGGATCGGACATCTCCACGAGGCCGGCCTGGCCGTCCACGATCTGGAACGGGATGGCGTGCCCGGCGTTGGCGAACGACAGCTTCCGGGACCACGCGTCATACACCATGTAGATGCAGCTCACGGTGGGGACGCGGATCTCCCCGTCGGGCTCGGCCTTGCCGAGCATGCGCACCCACTCGTCCAGCTTCTGCAGGATGTCCGCGGGCGACTTGTCGTCCTGCGCGAAGGCCCGTACGGCGGCCCGGAGCTGCCCCATGACCGCCGCCGCGTGCGCGCCGCGGCCCTCCACGTCGCCGATCACGATGCCCACCCGCCCCGCGGACAGCGGGATCACGTCGTACCAGTCGCCGCCGACCTGGGTCTGAATGCCCTGGCCGTGCGACTCCAGGGGCTTGGCGGGGAAGTAGCGGCAGGCGATGGTGAGCCCGTCGAGGTCCGGGATGTCGCGCGGCAGCAGGCTCGTCTGGAAGGCGAGCGCGGTGTCCCGCTCCTCCTCGAACAGCCGCGCGTTGTCGATGGCCAGCGCCACCCGGGAGGCCACGGCGCCGACGAAGTCCTTGTCGAAGTCGTCGTAGTGCCGGTAGCGGCGCTTGGCGATGTGCGACAGCCCGAGGCACATGACGCCGAGCAGCTCCCCGCGCGCCCGCAGCGGCGCGGCGATCACCGAGGTCATGTGGATGTCGGTGGCGGCCTTGAAGCTCCGCTCGGTGGGGGCGGGGAAGGTACGGCCGCCGCGCAGGTCCTCGATCACGATGGTCTCGAGGCGGTCCATGGCCTTCTTGCAGAAGTGCCCCGGCGGATACACGATCTCCTCGCCCACCGGGACCCAGGAGCCGGGCGGCGGCACCCAGTTGCCGGCGTGCATGGAGACCCGGCGGATCAGCCGGTCGTTCTCGAAGAGGTCGATGAAGCAGTGGTCGGCGAACTGCGGGACCAGCGTGGCCGCGACCGCCTGCACGGTGGACTCGAACTCCAGCGAGCCGGCCAGCCGGCCGCCGATGCGGTCGAGCAGGCCGAACCGGTCCTCGTCGCGCCGGTTGTCGCGGAGCGCCTCGTGGGCGAGGATCACGATGCCCTCGATGGCCCCGGAGGGGTGCTTGAGCGGCACGGCCTGGGCCCGTACGTAGATGCGGCTGCCGTCGGCCTTCTGGTTGGTGAACGTGCCCTGCCAGGTGTCGCCCCTGAGCACCCGCATCGCCAGGGCCTGCGCCGCCTCGTGATCCTCCTCGGCGATGCCCATCTCCAGCGCGGACATGCCGATGTAGTCCTGGTCCGGCGCGAAGCCGAACATCTCGGCGGCGAACGCGTTCCAGTACAGGAGGTTGCTGAACCGGTCCGTCACGATCACGGCGATCTGCGCCTGGTCGAGCACCGTGTCGGCGGGCAGCAAGGGATCCGTCTGGTGCGGCATCTCACCCCGATGCGTCATGGGCAAGCCACCTCGCCGCCGTTTGCGCGGTGACGACGAACGAGAGTCACGGGCGCTCCTTGTGAGCAAACAATACGCAGGAGTGTGCCGTGCGTGCTGCCAGGATTCAATGAAGTGACGGCGATCGCCGGTGTGGGCGCCCGTTCTGCGGGGAAATCACCGTCTGGAGACGTAAACGTGATCGGCGATGCGGAGTGGCAGCTCCGCCGGGGGTGTTTCCGCCTGCTGATCACATGTCACCCGCACACCGTCATCACCGCTCGCGAGAGTGACCTCGCGACCGGGTTGTATCCCGACCTGCTTGAGTTTAAGCATCGAAGCGGCGTCGTTCTGCACTTGTTCACCGATTCGCCGCACCACTGCGGGCGTGCCGCCCTCGGTGGCGACCGCGGACATCGCCGCGAGCGCCTCTCCGGCCTCCTGCACCTGGTCCGGCGCGCCCAGCTCGTCCAGCCCCGGGATGGGGTTGCCATGCGGGCAGCTGCGCGGATAGTCCAGCAGCTCCACCAGGCGCCGCTCCACCGCCTCGGACATCACGTGCTCCCAGCGGCAGGCCTCGATGTGCACCTCTTCCCAGGGCAGGCCGATCACGTTGATCAGCAGGCATTCGGCGAGGCGATGTTTGCGCATCACCTGGATGGCGAGGTGACGGCCGTGGCCGGTCAGCTCGAGGTGGCGGTCGCCCTCGACGTGCAGCAGCCCGTCGCGCTCCATCCGCGCGACGGTCTGACTCACCGTCGGGCCGCTCTGCTGCAGACGCTCGGCGATCCGCGCACGCAGCGGGAGGATGTCCTCCTCCTCGAGTTCGAAGATCGTCCGGAGGTACATCTCCGTCGTGTCGATCAGCCCGTGTGCGGTCACAATGGCCTCCTGGTACCTGCTTCGATGCTACGCGGACAACGTGAGTTGAAGGGGTTCGATCGCCATGTCAACAGGGGGGTCCAAGACCGGGCGCGCGGCGCGGTCCGCCGCCGACTTCGTCCCGCCGGGCGCCGACCTGGGCGGGCTGCGCGAGGCCGCCGCCGACTGCCGCGGCTGTGACCTGTACAAGGACGCCACGCAGACGGTGTTCAGCAGCGGCTCGGCGACCGCCCGGGTGGTGCTCGTCGGGGAGCAGCCGGGTGACCAGGAGGACCGTCAGGGCGAGCCGTTCGTCGGCCCGGCCGGGCGGCTGCTGGACCGGGCGCTGCGCGAGGCCGGCATCGAGCGCGGCGACGCGTACGTCACCAACGCGGTCAAGCACTTCAAGTTCACCCAGCCCGAGCCGGGCAAGCGGCGCATCCACAAGACCCCGTCGGCGGCCGAGGTGACCGCCTGCCGCCCGTGGGTGGTGGCGGAGCTGCACATCATCGACCCCGAGGTGATCGTCGCGCTGGGGGCCACGGCCGGGCGCGCGCTGCTCGGGCCGTCCTTCCGGGTCACCAAGCAGCGCGGCCTGCTGCTGCCCCGCAAGCCGCTGGGCCCGGGCGACGACGCCACCCGCAACGACGCGTACGTGGTCGGCACCGTGCACCCCTCAGCGGTGCTCCGCGCCGACGACCGTGACGCCGCCTACCAGGGGTTCGTCGCCGACCTCCGGGTCGCCGCCGACGCGCTGGGCTGACCCGGGGCGCGGCGGCCCGGTGACTCAGGACTGCTGCGAGCCGTCCCGGGGCGGGAGATCCCTGCGGGTGTCGTAGCGCAGGAAGGACGGCACCAGAGCGGCCACGATCACCACCAGGACCACGCAGAGCACGCCGCCGCCGACCCAGGACGCGGTGGCCCCCACCGCGGTCGCCATCACGCCCGCGCGCAGGTCACCGAGGCGCGGGCCGCCCGCCACCACCACGATGAACACGCCCTGCAGCCGGCCGCGCATCTCGTCCGGCGCGTACGTCTGCAGGATCGTCTGCCGGTAGACCGCGGAGATCAGGTCGGCCGCGCCGGCCACCGCCATCAGCAGCACCGCCATCCACAGGCTGTGCGCGAACCCGGCGAACGCCACCGCGACGCCCCAGGCCACGATCGCCACCACCAGCGCGAGGCCCTGCCGGTGCACCCGGCCGATCCACCCGGAGAACAGCCCCGCGATCACCGAGCCGATGGAGATGGACGCGAACAGCCAGCCGGCCGCGCCCGGGCCGCCGAACTCGGTCTCCGACACCTCGGGATAGAGCGCGCGCGGCATGGCGAAGACCATCGCGATGATGTCCACCACGAACGACATCAGCAGCACCGGCCGGGTGCCGAGGAAGGCGAGCCCCTCGATGACGGCCTTCAGCCCGGGCCGCCCGACCATGCCGGACAGCGGGGGCAGCCGCGGCAGCCGTACGGCCGCGTACAGGCCGACCGTGAACAGCGCGGCGTCGATCCCGTACGCCACCGCGTAGCCGGTGTAGCCGCCGATCGCGCCGAGCAGCCCGCCCGCGATCAGCGGGCCGATCACCGTCGCCAGCTGCTGCACGGTGAAGTTCAGGGTGTTGGCGGCGGGCACCAGCTCCACCGGCAGCAGCCGGGGGATGATCGCGCCACGGGTGGGGGAGGAGATCGCGAAGCCGATCGACTGCACCACCACGATGGCCATCAGCACCCCGACGCTGTGCACGCCGAACAGCGTCTGCGCCAGCAGGGCGACCGTGGAGATCCAGGTGATCATCGAGGCGATGAGCAGCAGCCGGCGGCGGTCCATGGCGTCGGCGACCGCGCCGCCCCACAGCCCGAAGATGACCAGCGGCACCAGGTTGGCGAAGCCGAGCATGCCCACCCAGAACGAGGAGTGCGTGAGCGCGTACGTCTGCAGTGGTACGGCCACGCTGGTGAGCTGGAAGCCGATCGCCGAGACTCCCTGGCCCAGCCAGAGCCGCCGGTAGTCGTGGTCGCGCAGCGGCCGGGTGTCGACGGCGGCCCTGCGGAACAGCCCGCCGGCTCCCCCCGATCTCCACGTCATGGCGAGAGCCGTTCCAGCACCCAGTCGCCGTCCGTCCGCCGGTAGCGCAGCCGGTCGTGCAACCGGTCGCCGCGGCCCTGCCAGAACTCCATCTCGTACGGGCGCACGCGCAGCCCGCCCCAGAAGTCCGGCAGCGGCACCTCGGTGCCCTCCGGCCAGCGCCGGGACAGCTCCGCGAACCGCGCGTCGAGCTCGGCGCGCGAGCCGATCACCGCGGACTGCCGGCTGGCCCACGCGCCGATCTGGGACCCGTACGGGCGGCTGCGGAAGTACGCGGCGCTCTCCTCGCGGGGCAGCTCCTCCACCTCGCCCGTCACGATGACCTGGCGGCGGATCGGGTGCCACGGGAAGACGAGGCAGGCGCGCGGGTTGGCGGCGATCTCCCGGCCCTTGCGGGAGGTGAGGTTGGTGTAGAAGACGAACCCGGCGGAGTCGTACGCCTTCAGCAGAACCGTGCGCCCGCGCGGCACCCCGTCCGGGGTCGCCGTGGTGAGGACCATCGCGTTGGGTTCGGGCAGGCCGGAGCCGGCGGCCTCGTCGAACCAGACGCGGAACTGGGCCACGGGATCGGTCGCGGCTTCGGCCTCGTCGAGACCGATGCCCTCGTACCGGCGGCGCAACTCCGCCGGATCGCAGTGCTCCACGTCACGGAAGTTTCACACGTTCGGGCGGCCGGGGTGGCACCGGGGGCGACACGTGCCGGTTCTTCCGGTCGGCAGCACGTGTTACTAGGCGTTAACCTGACGCGGTTGAATGGAACGGAAGCGTTTTCACGATGGAGACGGAGGCGGTCGATATGTCGGACTTCAAGCCCGGTCTCGAAGGGGTCGTGGCGTTCGAGAGCGAGATCGCCGAACCGGACAAGGAGGGCGGCGCCCTCCGCTACCGGGGTGTCGACATCGAGGAACTCGTCGGCCACGTCTCCTTCGGCAACGTATGGGGGCTGCTGGTCGACGACAGCTTCGAGCCCGGGCTTCCCCCCGCGGAGCCGTACCCGATCCCGGTGCACTCCGGCGACATCCGGGTGGACGTGCAGAGCGCGCTGGCCATGCTCGCCCCGGCCTGGGGCCTGAAGCCGCTGCTGGACATCAGCGGCGAGCAGGCGCGGGACGACCTGGCGCGGGCCTCGGTGATGGCGCTGTCGTTCGTGGCGCAGTCCGCCCGCGGCCTGGGGCAGCCGATGGTGCCGGAGCGCCGGATCGACGAGGCCAGGACGATCGTCGAGCGGTTCATGGTGCGCTGGCGGGGCGAGCCCGACCCGCGGCACGTGAAGGCCGTGGACGCGTACTGGACGTCGGCCGCCGAGCACGGCATGAACGCCTCCACCTTCACCGGCCGGGTCATCGCCTCCACCGGCGCCGACGTGGCGGCCGCGCTGTCCGGCGCGGTGGGCGCCATGTCCGGCCCGCTGCACGGCGGCGCACCCGCGCGGGTGCTGCACATGATCGAAGAGGTGGAGCGGATCGGCGACGCGCATGCCTACGTCGTCGGCGCGCTCGACAAGGGCGAGCGGCTGATGGGCTTCGGCCACCGTGTCTACCGCGCCGAGGACCCGCGGGCCCGGGTGCTGCGGCGCACCGCCAAGGAGCTCGGTGCTCCGCGGTACGAGGCGGCGGCCGCGCTGGAGAAGGCCGCGCTGGACGAGCTGCACGCCCGCAAGCCGGACCGCGTGCTGGCCACCAACGTGGAGTTCTGGGCCGCCATCGTGCTCGACTTCGCCGAGGTGCCGCCGCACATGTTCACCTCGATGTTCACCTGCGCCCGTACGGCCGGGTGGGCGGCGCACATCCTCGAGCAGAAGACGACCGGGCGGCTGGTACGGCCCAGCGCCCGCTACATCGGCCCGAAGAGCCGCTCGATCACCGAGGTCACCGGCGCAGACAAGATCCTCGCCTCCTGACCGACGGTCAGGGGCGTCTGCAGCGGTCGCCGGGGCCGTCGTCCTGGGTGTCCTCCTGGGTGAGGCGGCCGCAGTACTCGACCAGGCGTAGTTGCCGGTCGCGGGCGACCGTGACCAGCAGCACCGCCTTGTCCACCGTGGCGTGCCCGCCGTCCGGGCCGGCGGCGAACGCGATGTAACCGCTCACGCCGAACGCGTCGGTCAGCCGGCTCAGCGGATAGAGCAGCGCGCCGCCGCGCGGCAGGGTGCGGTTCTGCTGCCGGTACGTGGTCATGGCCGCCGCCGTCATCGCCGCCAGCGCGTCATGCCCCAGCGCCGCGTGCGTACGGGACGGCTGCATGCGGGTCTCCAGCTTGGCCAGTCCGGTCTCCTCCAGCAGCTCCCGGTACTCGAAGTCGTCCAGCGGGCCCTGCGGCGGCAGCGCGAGCGGCGTGTAGAAGAACCGGATGTCGCCCGCGGCCAGCCGCTCCCGGTTGTCGTTCACGTACTTCGTGACGTCGTCCCCGGCCAGCAGCGTGAACGTGGTCTTCCTGCAGGTGGAGCCGTCGAGGGCGCGGAAGAACGAGAGGAACTCGTCCGAGCGGCCCGCGTAGTAGATCACGTCGGGCGTACGGTCCCCGGTCGGCGTGCACCGGGAGTTCAGCTGCTCACGGAAGTCCGAGGTGTCCAGGTACGCCTGCTGAGTCACGGTCGTCCCCGGACGCTCGTCGAAGGACTCCGAGAACCGTTCGCCGAGGTCCCGGCTGTACAGGTCGTCGGTGCGCCCGTCGGAGAAGACGAGCGCGCTCCGGGCGGGCGGCGCCGCGGCCTCACCGGGCCGCGCGAGCCGCCCCTCGTACGCCCACCGCGCCGCGTGCCCGGCCAGCCGGGAGTTGCCCGGCGCCAGCCGGAAGAAGTACGGCGACAGCCGCCCCGGATCCGTCTCCGACAGCCGCTCGAATGTGGACACCGTGCCGACCATCGGCAACCCGGCCGCACCCATCGAACGGATCGCGGCGCGCACGTTGCCGGTGCTCTGGCCGAAGCCGACCACGCCCACGATGGACGGGTCCTGGTGGGCCATCCGGATCACTTGACCGGTCACCCGCACCGCGTACCGGCTGCGGCTGCCCGGGCTGGCCAGCAGCAGCTTGACCTTGGGCAGGTCAGCGCTGTCGTTGTGGCCGCGCTGCTGCGCCGCCACCCCCGCCAACTCCCCGTGCACGCCGGCCAGCAGGTCCGGCTGGCTGATGCCGCCGGACGGGGTCATCGGGCCGAAGTACACCACCGTGATCGCGGGGCGGCGGGAGGCCTCCACCCGCTCGTTCTCGTCCTTGATGGCCTGGGTGACCGACTCGAGCCGCTCATGGAAGGCGAACGCGCCGTCGGTGACCCCGACGCACTCGCCCTCGGGACTGCGCCATACGTCCCGCGCGTGGCAGTAGCGGAGCTGCTCCGAGGCGACGAACGCGCCGGAGCCGAGCACCACGGCCAGCGACACCGCCCACGGCAGCGCGGGGTGCGCGAGCCGGGGGCGACGGGGCGGCGCGGGCAGGTCGCCGGTGGCCGCCTCCGCCTCGGCCTGGTCCGGGGTGAGCGTCACCACCACGTCGCGCCGCGCGCCGAACCGCTCCGCCGTACGGCCCGCGTGGGACCAGCCGTCGAGCAGGCCGGTCGCGGTCTCCAGGTCGGTGGCCGGGTCCTCGGGCGGGAAGAGCGGCAGCCGGGGCGGGGCCTCGGCGCCCACCACGACGACGAGCAGCGGATCGATCACGCGGGTCACCCGGCGCACCTCGTCGATCCGGCGGACCAGCAGGTAGCCGGGGTCGTCCGGCCCGTCCACGGCGACCACCAGCAGCGGGTGGATCACCCGGGCCCAGGGCGCGCGCCGATACCAGCGCCGCCGGTACGCGCGCCGCAGGTCCTCCAGGAACGCGTGCACCAGCAGCCGCTCGACGTCGTCGGCGTGGTCCTCCTCCTCGCTGCGGCGGACGAACAGGGCGGCGATGTCCAGGAAGCGGCGCCGGTCGCCCTCGGCGGTCGCCACGAAACGCTGCCGGGTGAACCACCGGAACCGCCAGCGCCCCGCCCAGTCCCGGCTGGCGGCGAGCAGCTGCACGAGCGTCAGGGCGACGCCGAGGCCGGCGATGAGCAGCGCCCAGGTGAGGTCCACTACCTGCGCCACCGTGGCGCTGACCAGGGCGAGCAGGGTCACCGCGGGCGGCACGATGACCTCGCCGTAGGTGAGCCAGCCCGCCACCCGGGCGGGCTCGCTGGGCCCGCGCTCGTCGCCGGTCTTGGTGCCGGGGATCACCTCTGACTTCTGCCACAGCCGGCGGCGCAGCGTCCGCTCGTCCTGTGGGCCGATCTCCAGCAGCCGGAGCAGCAGGCTGATCAGCGGGAAGCGGATGGGCGGCTCGCCGCGGGCGTGGTGCAGCGAGATCTCCCGGCTGGCCTCGCGGAGCAGCTCCGCCGTGGCGGCGACCTCGGGGCGCACGTGCTCGCCGTACGGGTTGCGCGCCACCCGGTCGCGTGACTGCAGGTGCGCGTACGGGCTGCGCCGCGCGCTCTCGGCGAGACCGGCCGCCAGCATGGCCGCGCCGTCGGCGCGTTCCGTGGAGAAGCCCGCCTCGATGCCCGCCAGCACCACAGGAGGTGCCACACCCGCCGCCTGCGGGCGGTGCCGCATCCTGCGCAGGGCGTCACCAAGCATGCCCATGGATCACACCTCGCTCTCGCGGTCGTATCGATCGCCGCCCGTGCCAGTCACGCCGCGAGACGGGCACACACATCCTCCGATAGATCAGGATCGGGGGCGATGGCTCCTCGTGGGGAGGATTCGGCGAGGATTGTCCGCTATCGGCTCCGCGGCCGGGCCGCGGGTCCGGGCCGGGGCGGGATTGTGGCCCATCGACTCCCCGAGGACGCCGGGCATCAGTACCCTCGTTGGCCGATGAGCGCGACCGCGTCCCGCCCCCGCCGCAACGCCACCACGCTGCTGGCGTCGGTGGTGCTCGTCGCGCTGGCCGTGCTCGCGTACGACTCCGGCCGTGACGCGTTCGGCGCGTACCGGTCCGGCCGGCTGGAGGGGCCGCGCGGCGCGTACGTCGTACGGCACTGCGACCCGTCCGGCTGCACCGGCGACTTCACGCCGGATCGCGGCGCCCCGGTGAGCGGGGTCCCGCTGGACGCGGGCGGCAACTTCCGGCAGGGCGAGAAGGGCCGGGTCGTGCTCGCCGACGGGCGGGCCGTGCCGTTGCGCCCCTGGGGCTACCAGGCCGCGGTCGGAACCGGCGCGACCCTTGCCGTGGCCGCGCTCGCGATCTTCCTGCTGCGCGGGCGCCGGGCCGAAGAGAGAACATGACAGCGCGAAAGGTGACGATCCGCCCCGGAGGCGCGAGCATCGCCGCCGGTCACTACCCTTGAGCGGGTGACCGAGATCGCGATCCCCGCCGACATCAAGCCAGCCGACGGCCGCTTCGGATGCGGCCCGTCGAAGGTTCGCCCCGAGCAGCTCGCCGCGCTCGCCGAGTCCGGTGCCCGCTACATGGGCACCTCGCACCGCCAGGCCCCGGTGAAGTCCGTGGTCGGCCGCGTGCGGGACGGTCTGTCCAGCCTGTTCTCCCTCCCCGAGGGGTACGAGGTGGTGCTGGGCAACGGCGGCACCACGGCGTTCTGGGACATCGCCGCGTTCGGGCTCGTACGGGAGAAGTCGCAGCACCTCACGTTCGGCGAGTTCTCGTCGAAGTTCGCCAAGGTCACCAAGGACGCGCCGTGGCTGGCCGAGCCCACCGTCATCAGCACCGACCCGGGCACCCACCCGGAGGCGGCCGCCGAGGACGGCGTCGACGTCTACGCGCTCACCCACAACGAGACCTCCACCGGCGTGGCCATGCCGATCCGCCGGGTGGCGGGCGCCGGTGACGACGCGCTGGTGCTCGTGGACGCCACCTCGGGCGCGGGCGGCCTGCCCGTCGACATGACCGAGGCCGACGTCTACTACTTCGCGCCGCAGAAGTGCTTCGCCTCCGACGGCGGGCTCTGGATCGCGATCATGTCCCCGGCCGCGCTGGCGCGGGTCGACGAGATCGCCGCCAGCGGGCGGTACGTACCGGAGTTCTACTCGCTGCCCACCGCGGTGGGCAACTCGCGGAAGAACCAGACCTACAACACCCCGTCCGTCGCCACGCTGGTGCTGCTCGCCGAGCAGATCGAGTGGATGAACGACAACGGCGGCCTGGCCTGGACCACCGCGCGCACCGCCGACTCCTCCCAGCGGCTCTACACCTGGGCGGAGAAGGCGAGCTTCGCCACCCCGTTCGTGGCGGACCCGGCGGACCGGTCCCTGGTGGTCGGCACGATCGACTTCAACGAGGGCATCGACGCCGCCGCGATCGCCAAGACGCTGCGCGCCAACGGCATCGTGGACACCGAGCCGTACCGCAAGCTGGGCCGCAACCAGCTGCGCATCGGCATGTTCCCGGCCATCGACCCGGCCGACGTCGAGGCCCTCACGCAGTGCGTCGACTACGTGGTCGAGCGCCTCTAGCGGGTACGTACCGTCATGTGAAGCGTCCGAGGAGCAGCCCCGGGCGCTTCACGCTTTTCGCACAAGATCGCCGCTAGCCTCCGGAGGCGGACCACATCGAAGGGAACGGCTTCTACGGCTACGACGTCGTCGAGGGCGAGGAGCCGGAGACGGACCCGCGGCAGGTCGCCTCCAGCATCGGGACGGTGCGGGACCAACTGGTCCGGTTGTGTGACAACGCGCGGGACGGCCGTGCGGCGCTGAGCGGCCTGTTCGCGGTGCCCGCGTCGGTCCTCGGCGCCGCCGCGGTGGTCCGCTTCCCCCGCGAGATCCGCATCACCCGGACCGTCCCGGCGGGGGCCCCGCCCCGCGCCGGCGACGACGCCTAGCTCCCGTCCTCGGGGACGAGGACGATCTGGAACCCGGCCTCGGTCCAGGTGTCGGGGACCTCGCGGCCGTCGGGGGTCGGCTCGCCGGCCTTGTGCCGTACGAAGTCCTTGATCAGGGACTCCTTGACGCCGAAGACCGCGTCCTTGGTGAGGTACCCGTCGCCCTCCACGAAGATGTGCGTGATCAGCTTCCGGTACCCGGGCGCGGACACCATGAAGTGCAGGTGGGCGGGGCGCATCGGCAGCCGGCCGGACGCCTCCAGCAGGCCTCCGATCGGCCCGTCCGTCGGGATGGGGTACGCGCCGGGTGTCACGGCCCAGAACCGGTACGCGCCGCCCTCGTCCGCGAACAGGCACGCCCGCCCCGCCGTACGGCCGTCGGTGTACTGCACGTCGTACAGCCCGCTCTCGTCGGCCTGCCAGATCTCCAGCCGGGCGCCCGGGATGGGCTGCCCGGCGGTGTCGGTCACCGTGCCGTGCACCCAGGCGGGCTCGCCCGGAGCGCTCTGCGCGGTGTCCCCGCCGAGCGGGACCTCGGGGGCGTCGTCCAGGAAGAACGGCCCGAGCACGGTCGCCTCGGTGGCACCGTCGCGCGGCGGGTTGTTCACCCCCACGGTCTGCATGGAGATGCCGAGCACGTCGGAGATCAGGATGAACTCCGAGCGTTCCTCGGTGCTGATCTCACCGGCGCGGTGCAGGAAACCGATCGCGGCCTCCCACTCGGCCTCGGTGAGCCGGGTCTCGCGGACGAAGGCGTGCGCGTGCCGGACGAGGGCCTGCATCAGCTCGCGCAGACGGGGCGGAGCCTGCTCGAAGCTGTCGACCACTCGTTCGGTGACCATCTGCTCACGCCGGGCCTGATCTGCGCTCACGCGGGGAGCCATGAGCCTCCACTCCTAATGGTGACGGCGGGCGACGGCGATGATCGCGACGATGACGACCGCGATGAACGCCACTATCCCGAGTATCACCGGACCGAGCGGAAATCCGGAGCCTTCTGCGGCAGATCCTGTCTCTCGCGTCGCGCCGGGTGTCGATGGTGTGGGGCTCGGCAGCGCCTTCGGCGGTAGCGGGATCCGCAGCACCGGGCTGTCCGCGCCCTCGGAGCCGACCAGCAGCGACCTGCCGTCCCGCGCGTACGCGATCGACTCACCCTGCTGCTGGTCCGGCAGGCCGAACTCGGTGATCCGCTTGGCGGGCGGCCGGTAGACGATCGCGGAGTAGTACGTACGGAGCACGAACGTGCTGCCGTCGGGCGCGTACGCGCCGTCGGTGATCCAGATGGGAACATTGGCGATGCGCTTCAGCACGTTCGTCCGGGAGGTACGCAGCCGACGCGGTGCCGCGTAAAGGCCGCCGGCGAACTCCTTGCTGACGACGTACAGCCGGTTCGTCCTGGGGTTGATGAGCAGCGCCTCGGCGTTGCGCGGGCCGTCGGCGTACTTGAACCGGTAGCGGGTGGCGCGCAGCGTCTGGTCGCGCAGCTCGCGCGGCTCGGGCACCCGATAGACGTACACGGTCGGCCAGGCGCCCTCCAGGTTGTCGCCGATGTCGCCGATGAACAGCGCCGGGTTCCCGTCGCCGTCCTTGCCCAGGGCGATGCCCTCCCAGTCGCGGGCCTCCGCGCCGGCGATCGTGTACGTGGCCTTGGTCTCGCCGTCCCGGCCGACCGCGAACACCCGGGGGGCGCCGAGGCTGTCGTTGTGGGTGTAGACGATGCCGGGGTGGATGCGGCTGACCGCCAGGCCGCTCGACTCGGTGATCTCCGGGTCCTCGATCCGGAACGCGGTCCGGCCGTCGTCGGCTTCCGGCGTCGGCGTCGGCGTCGGCGTCGGCGCGGCCTGCGCGGGTGGGATCGCCGCGGCGAGCAGCGCGGATGCCAGCAGGCCCGCCGGCCACAGGCCGCGGGCCCAACGGACCCACCGCCGCGCCATGCGTCGATCCTGCCAAACGGCACGTACCGGAATCGGTACGAGGGACCGGATGCGGCGTGTCGCGATCGGGCCACTCCGCGCCGTACCCGGCTCTGGATGACCTTCCCCCGGCGGCCTACGGTTGGATCACGACTCGCCGTAGAAGGGACCGATCCCATGGAGCAGCCGAAGCGGATCGTGGCCTGTCTGAACGGCGACCGGGCCCCCGGGGCGCATCCGGCGCTGCCCACCACGCCCGAGGCGCTGGCGGAGGAGACCCGTGCGGTGCTCGCGGCGGGGGCCACGGAGGTGCACGTGCATCCGCGCGACATCGCCGGGGCGCAGACGCTGGACCAGGACGTGGTGGCCGAGACGCTGCGGGCCGTACGGTCCGCGGTGCCGCAGGTCCCGGTGAGCGTCACCACCTCGCTGTCCGCCGAGCCGGACCCGATGCGCCGGTTCGACCTGGTCGGCCGCTGGTTCGAGCTGCCCGACCTGGTGACGGTGAACCTGCACGAGCCGGGCGCGGTGGAGTTGGTCCGGCTGCTCGCGGACCGGGGTGTGGCGGTCGAGGCGGGGGTGTGGACCCCGGCGGCCGCCCGGGTGCTCATCGCGGGCGGGCTGGCGGAGCTGTGCCGGTACGTGCTGATCGAGCCGATGGATCAGAGCGCGGAGCAGGCGATGGCCACGTACCGGGGGATCAGCGACGTGCTCGACGAGGAGGACGTGGAGGCGGACCGGCTGCTGCACGGCGAGGGTGCCCCGGTCTGGCCGGTCTTCGACGCCGCGCTGGCCGAGGGGCTGGACGTACGGATCGGGCTTGAGGACACCCTGGAGGGCCCGGACGGCGAGCCCGTCTCCGGCAACGCCGAGCTCGTACGCCTCGCGGTCGCCCGCATCAAGACCGCGGCGACGCCCACGCCACCCCCGCCGCCCGCCGAGGACGACCCCGGCGAGACCACCGCCGACACGGGGCCGGGCGAGACCGCCGCTGACCCCGGGCCCGGCGAGACCGCCGCGGAGACGGGGCCGGGCGAGGACGATCGCGCGGAGGGCTGGGCCGCCGAGGGCCGGCCGGCCGACGAGGGCCCCTAGGTCAGCAGGCTGCCGACGACGACCGCCAGCACCAGGAAGGTGAGCACGGCCGGCAGGATCCAGCGACGGGGGCGTTTCACGGAGTCGAGGGTATCCGTGGGCCGGCGCCCGTGAGACAGCCGCCGCCCGCCCGCGATCGGCGCCCGGCCGGCGCGCCGCCGGCAGCGCGGGCCGGCGGCGGTGCCGGTGCTCGGCGAGGGCTTCAGGGCTCGACGGCGAGCTCGTCCAGCCAGGCCCCGTACAGCTCCTGGTAACGCGGCGTGCCGACATCGCAGGAGTCGCGCAGCCACAGCTCCGCGTACTCCGCCGGGTCCTGCACGTCGCGCTGCACGATCCAGGCGTCGCAGCCGGTACCGGCCGCCCACCCGGTCCCGCCAGTCCTCCCCCTCCACGTGCAGCCAGTTGGCCAGCAGATGGCACCAGCCGCCAGGGTTGAGGTGCCGCGGCGCGGCGGCGACGAGCTCCCGGCCGACGGCGTCCCCGGGCAGGCCCGACTCGCGGTAGCCGAACCGGCCGCCGCCGGGGGAGATCACGAACGGCGGGTTGGACACGATCAGGTCGAAGCCGCGGCCCTCGACGGGCTCGTACAACGACCCGGTACGGGTCTCCGGCGCGGGCACGCCGGACAGCGCGGCGCTCAGCCGGGCGAGCTCGAGCGCACGCGGGTTGACGTCGGTGGCGCAGACCTCGACGCCCCGCCCGGCGAGGTGCAGGGCCTGGGGCTGATCGCCAGTGAGCGCGAGGGCGGCAAGAAGGCGTTCACGCTCACCGAGGCCGGTACGGCCGAGGCGCAGCGCATCGCCGAGGGCACTCCGCCGTGGGAGGAGGTCACCGGCCGGCTGCCGCGCGGCTTCGGGGAGTCCCGAGCGGTCGGTGCCCAGATCGCCATGGCGGCCGCGCAGATCGCGCAGCTCGGCACCGAGGAGCAGCGGGAACAGGCGCTGGCGGTCCTCAAGGACACCCGCCGCCGCCTCTACCGCATCCTCGCCGAGGAGGACGAGGCCGCCGACTAGGCGGGCGGTCGCGCTCGGCGCTCTTCGTCCTCGGCGCGCTTGCGCTGCAGACGGGGGACATACCAGATCCCGAAGGCGCCGAGCGCGGTACCGGCTCCGCAGACCCACAGCCATCGCGGGTCCGGCACCCGGTCTCCGAGCAGCAACAGCACCACGAGCGCGATCGCCCAGCAGACGGCGCCGAGGGCCGCGGGAACGCGGTCGTCGGTCCGCATCGGCTCCGGATCGGGCCGTCGAGGTGGTGGGCGCACGCGCTAAGGCTATCGGCGAAACCGCGCGATCCCCGCAGGTACCGTACGCGTTCGCGTTCCGTACGGCGCCGGTGAGGCTTCCGCGATCACACCGTGACACCCCGGTCCTTTTGTCCGTCACCCCGGGCATGGGACCCTCGCGGGGTGAGCACGACCCCTGAGAGCGGCACGGCGGTGCCCACCAGCGGATTCGACCGGTACTTCAAGATCTCCGAGCGTGGCTCCACGGTCACCCAGGAGCTGCGCGGCGGCCTGGCCACGTTCTTCACGATGGCCTACATCGTGGTCCTGAACCCCCTGATCATCGGCACCGTGGACGACGTCACCGGCCAGCACCTCGGGGACGGCGGCGTGAACCTGCCGCTGGTCGCGACGGCCACGGCGCTGGTCGCCGGGGTCATGACGATCCTCATGGGCGTGGTGGGGCGCTATCCGTTCGCGCTCGCCACCGGGCTCGGGCTCAACGCGTTCCTCGCCGTCATCGCGTCCACCCAGATGTCCTGGGAGGAGGCGATGGGCCTGGTGGTGCTCGAGGGCATCATCATCCTGATCCTGGTGCTCACCGGTTTCCGTACGGCCGTCTTCCACGCCATCCCCGCCCAGCTGAAGACGGCGATCAGCGTCGGCATCGGGCTGTTCATCGCGCTGATCGGCTTCGTGGACGCGGGGTTCGTACGGCGTATCCCGGACGTCGCCGGCACCTCGGTGCCGCTGCAGCTCGGCGTCGACAACCGCCTGAACGGCTGGCCCACACTGGTCTTCGTGATCGGCCTGCTCGTCACGGCGCTGCTGGTGGCGCGCCGGACCAAGGGCGCCATCCTGATCGGCATCCTCGGCACCACCGCGCTCGCGTTGATCGTCGAGGCCGTCGCGAACGTCGGCCCGGCGGGCAAGGACAATCCGTTCGGCTGGCAGCTGAACGTGCCGGAGCTGCCGGACAGCGTGCTCGGTATCCCCGATCTGAGTCTCGTCGGCCAGTTCAGCCTGTTCGGCGGCATCGAGCGGGTGGGCCTGCTCGCGGCGCTGCTGCTGGTCTTCACGCTGATGCTGGCCGACTTCTTCGACACCATGGGCACGGTCGTCGGCGTCGGCGCCGAGGGCAAGCTGCTCGACAAGGATGGCAACCTGCCCGGCATCCGCGGCGTGCTCACCGTCGACTCGGTGGCGGCGGCGGCCGGCGGCGCGGCGTCGGTGTCGTCCAACACCACGTACGTGGAGTCGGCCGCGGGCGTGGGTGAGGGGGCCCGTACCGGGCTGGCCAGCGTGGTCACCGGCGTGCTGTTCCTGCTGGCGATGTTCCTGACGCCGCTCGTCACGATGGTGCCGTTCGAGGCGGCGACGCCGGCGCTGGTGATCGTCGGCTTCCTGATGATGACCCAGATCCGGAACATCGACTTCACCGACTACGGCATCGCGATCCCGGCGTTCCTGACGATCGTTCTGATGCCGTTCGCGTTCTCCATCACCGTGGGCATCGGGGCCGGGTTCGTCAGCTACGTGGCGATCAGGGTCGTCCAGCGCCGCTCCGCCGAGGTGCATCCGCTGATGTGGCTCGTCGCCGCGCTCTTCGTGCTCTACTTCGCGATCGAACCGGTCCAGGAGGTGCTCGGCGTGGCGTGAGCAGCGCCCGGGCGGCCGGGTCCGAGCGGGCCGCGAACCGGGCGGCGGGACCTTCCGTGATTTGGAATATTCCCGCCGTCCGGTATCCTTAGCAAGAGTAATGAGCTTTCCTAACCAGAACCCTCGCCGTGTCCACACCTCAGACGCAAAGTATCGCCGGACTTTCCGCCGCGCTGCGCATCTCGATCACGAGGCTGGCGCGCCGTTTGCGCGCGCAGCGCGCCGATTCCTCCCTGTCCGGCACCCAGATGGCCGTCCTCGCCGCGCTCGCCAAGCATCACGCGATGAGTCCGAGGGAGCTGGCCGACCACGAGAAGGTACAGCCCCCCTCCATGACGAGGGTCCTCGCGGCCCTGGAGGAGAAGGGGCTGGTGAGCCGCAGTCAGCATCCGACGGACCGGCGTCAGCAGATCGTGACCCTGACCGACGAGGGGCAGGAGCTGCTGAAACAGGACCGGAAGCGCAGGGAGGCGTGGCTGGCCCAGCGGCTGAAGGAGCTGACCCCCGAGGAGCGGGCGACGCTGCGGCAGGCCGTGAAGATCCTGGAGCGGCTGAGCCAGGCCTGAAGGGCGTACGGGCGATCTTCCGCTCGCTGAGCACACGCAACTACCGGCTGTTTGCGACCGGCCAGGTCGTCTCCAACACCGGCACCTGGATGCAGCGGGTCGCGCAGGACTGGCTGATCCTCGAGCTCACCCACGGCAGCGGCGTGGCCCTGGGCGTCACCACGGGCCTGCAGTTCCTCCCGCTGCTGCTGTTCGGGCTGTGGGGCGGCGCGCTCGCCGACCGGTACAACAAGCGCCGGCTGCTGATGATCACGCAGGGCGTGATGGGCATGCTCGCGCTGCTCCTCGGCACGCTCGCGATCACCGGCAACGCCCAGGTGTGGCACGTGTACCTGCTCGCCTTCGGCCTCGGCATGGCCACCGTGGTGGACAACCCGACCCGGCAGACCTTCGTCGTCGAGATGGTCGGGCCCCGCGACCTGCCCAACGCGATCGCGCTGAACAGCGCCATCTTCAACCTGGCCCGGGTGCTCGGCCCCGCCGTCGCCGGCGTACTGATCGCGCTGATCGGCACCGGCCCGGTGTTCCTCGTCAACTTCGCGAGCTTCGCCGCGGTGCTCACCGGCCTGTACCTGATGCGGCCGTCCGAGCTGTACGTATCGGAGCGCGCGGTCCGGGAGAAGAGCCGGTTGCGCGAAGGCCTCGCGTACGTGGGCAAGCGCAAGGACCTCGTCCTGCTGCTCGTCCTCGTCGGGGTCGTCGCCGCGTTCGGCATGAACTTCCAGATGACCACGGCGCTGATGGCCAGGGAGGTCTTCCACACGGGAGCGGGCTCCTTCGGCCTCGCGTCGACGATGCTCGCGGTGGGCGCGCTGTCCGGGGCGCTGGTCGCGGCACGGCGGCACGGCAAGCCGCGGCTGAAGCTGCTGATCGTGTCGTCGCTGGCGTTCGGCATACTGGAGACCGCGAGCGGGCTGATGCCCACGTACCTGTCGTTCCTCATGCTGCTGGTCCCGACCGGGCTGGCGCTGCTGCTGTTCAACACGGCGGCCAACGCCACCTTCCAGCTGTCGGTGGACCCGGCGGTCCGCGGCCGCGTAATGGGCCTCTACCTGCTCATCTTCGCCGGCACGACCCCGCTCGGTGCCCCGATCGTGGGCTGGCTCGCCGAACTCTTCGGCCCGCGCATGTCACTGATCGCCGGGGGCGTGATCTCCCTGATCGGCTCCGTCGTGGTCGGCCTGCTGCTGGCCCGCCAGCAGCAGCTCCGCCTCCGCCCGGCGCTGCTCCCCTACCCCCGCCTCCGCGTCCTCCGCGCCAGCGCGGACTGACCCCACCTGCCAGCACCCCAGGCTCCTCGGTCGCCTAGTGCCAGCCGAGCGCCCGGTTCACGTCGACCGCCGGGCCGGGAGGTCCAGGCCTTCTTCCAGCAGCCGCTGAACGGGGTGGGTGTGGGGTGGAGCCTGCCGACCCCTCGCCAGGGGTGTCGGCGGGCTCCGCATCCCTGCCCAGGGATCGCGCAAATCAAGGGCAGGAGCGCAGGGCGAAGCCTGGGAGCCACGTCATTCACCTAGCTCGGCTGCATTCAGCTCGCGAGTCGGCTCGACCTGTTCGCGTGCACCGCTTGGTTCTTCGATCCACTCGACACCATCGGGGGCGCGGCGGGCTTCCGACGTCTCACCAGTCGGGATGTAGTCGTCTTCTCGACCGAGGTTGAGCATGACTTCCCGCACGGTCGCGCACGTGCCGACGCGGGAGCATTGAAGGATCTCGGCGACATACTGCCTCGCACGTCGGGGGTCATCTGTTACGCCGCACGCCTGGCCGGGGACTTCCCACAAATACAGCGGCTCACTGTCGGCCATGAGCCAGCCTCGGTACGGCATGCCGGCGCTCCTTCCAGGAAGGGATCAGCGCTCCATATGCGGCTTGCGGCAGACGAAACCGCGCCGCATGCTGGGGCACCAAGCGATCACCCGCTCTGCGGGTACGGGTATGCGCAGAGCGGGTAACGGAGCGCGGGAGCATCCAGTCGGCAAGTATCAAAAGAGGCGAGGAGGCTTCCGAATGAACTGGTCATCGCGAGCGATCGCGGACGCCTCACGGCTCGGTGACTACGGGAGGGTGGTACAGCTGGCTCGCCGGAAGGCTCGGATCAGCCAGCACGACCTCGGCGCCGCGTGCGGCCTCAGCCAGTCCGCCGTGTCTCGGCTTGAGCTCCGTGGGACGGACGGCTCGTACGACATGACCCTGCTGGCCAGGGCGGCTACGGCGCTGCGGATTCCCCTGAGGCTGGTGGGACTGGACGATCACCACCCCGTCCTGGACGAAGGACGGGATGGGAACCTGGAACGGCGAACTCTCCTCACTGGGGCAGCGGCCACGGCGGCGGCCCCAGCCCTGGTGAAGACGCATGCGCAACCAGGGGCGCGCGATAGCGCGCCAGTGGGACAGGTGGCCGCTCTGCGGCTGGCCACGACAGCGTTTCGGCGGATGGAGGGGGTGACTCCCTCACGGATGCTGTCTGACCCCGTGCTGGCGCATCTCCGGTTGGTGCAGACGCTCGCCGGGGAGATGGATGACCCGGATGAAAGGGCCCGGCTAGCCGCTCTTGGAAGCGAGGTCGCGAGTTTCGCGGCTTGGCTGGCCTGGGACATGGCCGATCACGGATCGGCGCGTACCTGGTACGGCACCGCTGTCAAGGCCGCACGACGTTCCCGTAATCGTCTGCTGGTGGCCTACCAGCTCGGGAGCCTGGCCCAGATGGAGGCGCACATGGGCAACGCCCAACAGGGGCTCAGCCTCATCCGGGCGGCTCGCAGCAATCTGGGAGAGCAGCCGCCCGCCGTGGCCGCCGGTTGGCTCTCGGCGACCGAGGCCGTAGCCCATGCGGCCGGCGGAGACTCCCAGCTGGCTGCTGACGCGCTGACGCGCGCTGCGACAGCGGTGGAACGCGTGGGAGAGCAGGACGCCCCACCATGGCCATGGGTCTTCATTTTCGACGCCGCCAGGGTCGAGTCCTTCCGGGTGACCTGCGGCGCCCTGCTCGGCCTGCCGCAATGGACGGCAGCCGCGTACCGCGGCGCCCGGGGCGTGCTCACCGGCGAGCACGACAAGCAGCGCGCCCTACTGCTGCTCGATTTCGCCTCCGGACAGCTCGCCGCCGGACAGCTTGACGGCGCATTCCTGCTCGCGACGCGGGCGGTCGACATCGGGCTACAGCGGCGTTCCGGACGCATCATTGACCGGGCCCGCGCCCTGCGGCGCGCCTACACCTCGCCGTCGCCGCCGAAGGCTATCCGCGACTTTGATGATCGTCTGCACAGCGCCTACATCTGAAGGAGCCGGCACCCGCCATGCGTATAGGAATCACCGGCCATCGTGGCCTGTCCGAGCGAGTGGAGAACCTGATCCGGCAGGAACTGGAACGGGCCGTCAAACAGACCGAGGGCGACCTAGTGGGAGTGACATGCCTCGCGGACGGCCCGGACACTTGGTTCGCCGAGACGATCCTCGATCAGGGGGGCCGACTTGAGGTGGTGATTCCCGCGACCGCTTACCGCGATGGCCTCCCAGCTTGGCATCACCCGAAGTACGACGAGTTGCTTCGACGGGCGAGCGACGTGCACAGCACCGGTCTGACCGACTCCACCTCCGAGGCCCACCAAGCGGGTAGTGAGACCCTCGTAGGTCTCGTGGATGAGCTGGTAGCCGTCTGGGACGGGCTCCCGGCGCGGGGCTTCGGCGGGACGGCGGATGTGGTCGCCTACGCCGAGCGCGTCGGAGTCCCGGTGCGCATCGTCTGGCCCGCCGGAGCCGTACGGGACTGAGAAACGCCGGGGGTCATGTCTATGACCACTCATTCACTCCAATCACGGAGGAGAGGCGTAGCGAAGGGTCAGGAGTGGCAGTGGTCCCCGCCGGAGGGGGCGAGGTCGAGGGCGGGGTTGCGGTCGAAGAAGCCGAAGGGCTTGAGGGTGAAGCCGGCGTACTCGACCGGCATCACCGGGAAGTCTTCGGGGCGGCAGAAGTGCGTGGTGCCGACCGTGTGCCAGAGGACGACACCGGTGTCGACGATGGGACGGTCGGCGGCGGTCCAGGCGGGCAGGCCGGCGCCGCCGGTTGTCCGGCCCGTCCACGCACATGTCGAGCCGGTAGCTGAACAGGTGCTGGTGGTGCGGCCCGGCCAGCTCGGGGGTGACCGGGTTCGCGAACGGGACGCGGGTCCCCGGCTGGACCGCCTGGGTCTGGATGATCCCGGTCAGCTTGATCTCGGCCTGGATCGTGCCGTCGAGGTAGAAGTACCAGAAGAAGCCGTACTCGTAGTTGCCGACCGTGGCGATCGTGGAGACCACGAGCCGCCGGGACCGGCGCACCTCGCTGACGCCGCCCATCGCGTCCACGTGCTTCCAGAGGATCCCGTAGTCCTCCTCGTGCAGGCAGATCGCGTTCGCGATGGTGTGCGCCTCGCCGTTCTCGTCGGACATCGCCGCGTCCAGGTAGACGATCTCGCCGAGGCAGTCGCAGCCCAGCTCCAGGCTGTTCACCATCTTTCCGAGCCCGACGTCACCCGCGTCGAACGCGTTCTTCCAGTAGTGGTTGAGCGCGGTGGACCCGTACGGCACGACCATCTCGCACATGCTCGCCCGGTACATCAGTGGCCGCAGCCGGTCGCCGTCGGCGTACCCGACCTCGTGCAGCACCAGCCCCTCGATGGGGTGCAGCGAGACCCGCATCCGCCACGGTCCCCAGGCCAGCGCGCCGTCCTTCACGGTGAACCCGGGACCGTCCGGCTGCGTGATCTCCAGCGTGCCAGCTCGCGCAGCTCGCCCTGGCTGGCCGCGTCGTAGCGGCCGGACGGGCGCGGGCACCGGGCCGGGCTCGCCCTCCTGGATCTCGGTCACCTCGCCGGTGTCCCGGTCCGCGATCACTACCAGGTTCTCGATCGGGTGCGCGTACGCGTTGTCGCCCTTGGCGTCCAGCCGGTACGAGACCGCGCGCGTGATGCGCCGCCCCGACTTGTCCACCTCGGCGCCGAACCAGCTCGCCGGCCACGGGTCGATCTGCACCAGGTCCAGGTCGGTGACGCCGCGCTTGGCGAGTACGGCCTGATATGCCGGGTCCTTCTTGATCGCCTCCGCGTTGGCGACCCACTCCTCCATCATGATCGGCGGCTGCTCGCCCTCCAGGTGGGTGCAGCCGGTGACCGTGTCCGTCTCCAGCGACACGGTCAGCATGGAGGTACGGCGCAGCGGGCGCTCGTACACCACGACCAGGGCGGCGCGTGGCGCCGGCGGCCCGTCGAGCGCGAAGAAGCGGTCCCGCGAGGGCTCCGCGAGCGCGCAGTACACGACCCGTGCACCGGCGTCGACCTGCCCCGACGTCAGTACGGTCGCGCAGGCGCGGGTGATCTCCTCGGGTAGCAGGGGGGCCAGGGGGTGCCGGGCTCGGGTACCCGTCGAGGAGTCCACGATCTGGGTCATGGTGATCCCTTCTGCAGTCGGCCGGCGGCACATCGTGAGCCGGCGACGCGGTTTCCACGGTCGCCCACGGCGGCACCAACATCAAGGCCGGCGGTGGGACCGGTCGTCAGAAGAGGCGTTCGAGGAGGAGGTCGTCGGCGCGGGCCGGGTCATCCAGGACGGCGGCGAGGAGATGGCGGTCCGCCCAGCGGTCGGCCGCCCAGGCGAGTCCGCGGGCCAGCCCTTGCGTACCCGAGGCGTGCACCTCGCCGCCGGTGTATCGCCAGGGCACCGGGACGCCGTCGACCAGCAGTTCGTCATGGGCCACGTACGACTCCGGCGCCTCGGGGAGCAGCCTCCGTACGGCCTCCGGCACCGGGCGCCGTGCCCCGTCCGAGGTGACCTCGCCGGGGACCTCCTCGCGCGCCAGCGTGAGCCCGAGCACTTCGGCGAGCCGCTCCGCCACCTCCGCCGGGACCGGGATCAGCGGGCTGCCCCCGAGCAGCGGCACCAGGTCGGGCGCGTCGACCACGATCGCGTCCGCCGCGTCCACCACGGCGGGCTCACCGGCGTCGAGCGCGCGGACGCGGTCCGGCGGTGTGACCGCGCCGGGGTCGGCGTCGGCGAGCGCCGTCCACAGGCTGTGGAGATGTTCGGCGGTCACGGTCCGCGTGGGGTCGGCGAGCCTGGCGACCAGGTCGTCCGGTCCGGACGGGTCGTTCAGTAGGCGGTCCAGGGAGGTACGGACCCCGAGGACCGCGGCGAGGCGTGGGTCCAGGTCGTCCGGGGCGGGGTCGTACAGGCCGTGCAGCAGCGGGTCGGCGTCCGCGGTACGCAGCCCGGACGGGGTAGAGCCGCCGAGCAGCGCGTGCTCGCCGAGCCACCAGGCGGTGTAGGACGGCACCTCGACGCGGCGCCCGTCGCCGAGCAGGACCCGCGCGGGTTCCAGCAGGGCCTCCCGCAGGGGTGGTTCGGCCAGCAGGTCCAGGGCCTGGGGCCAGCGGGCGGGGTCGACGAGCTCGAGGTCCCGTACCGCGATGAACTCCGGCAGCACCGGCGGCAGGCCCGCGTCCGGGAGCCGGTCGAGCACCCACTCCCACCAGGCGTCCTCGTCGTCCAGCTGGAAGTCGGGCTCGGTGACGTCCTCCGCACGGACCAGGGCGAACGTACGGAGTACGCCGGCGGCCTCGAGGGTCTCGGTGCCGTACCGCTCCACCAGGGCCGGGTCCACCGCGCCGAACGGGGAGTCCTCCTCGATCACCGTGGCCAGGGGCCCGTCGGGGAAGACGAGTTCGCCCGCCGGGTAGAGCTCGCCGTCGGCGCCGCGCAGGGCCAGGTCGGCAAGCCAGGGGCGGTCGCCGGGCGCCGATCCCGCGGCGGCGGCGAGGTCCAGGACGGCTTCGGCGATCGGTTCCGGCTCTTCGGCGTCGTACGAGTGCTCGGCCGCGGCCCTGGTCAAAGGGTCGTCCAGGACCCCGGACGGAGTGCCGGGGACCGCGCCGAGGCGCGCCAGGAGCGGATGGACGGCGTCCGGATGCACGATGCGGAGGCCCAGCGGCTCCAGCTTGGCGGGGTGCAGGCCCTCCTCGGGGAGCAGGAGGCCGCGTGGGCCGCGGACCGTACGGCCGTCCGCGAGCGGTACCGGCAGCGCTCCCAGCGCGTCCGCGGCGCCGGGGTCGAGTGCGCCGTACAGCCCGCGCCACCAGGCGGGATCGCGGTTCAGGTCGGCGAGGAGGTCGACGAGGTCGGCCGGGGCGAGGCGGCGTACGCCGAGCGTCGCCAGCGCGGGATGCCGTACCGGGAAGGCGGCCGGCAGCAGCCCGCGCAGCACGTCGCCCAGCACCCCCACCAGCTCCGTACCTCCCTCGACCGCCACCGCATCCCGCGACCTCAACCGCTCCGCCTCCCCGCTCCGCGGGCCGGGCGCGGAGGACGGCGGGGTGGCGGCCGGGAGGAAGGCGGTGTCGGCGAGGGCCGTGAGGATGGTGCGGCGGAGGCGGGCGTCGAGTTCGCCGGCGGCGGCGCGGGTGGGGACCAGATCCAGGAGGCTCGGTACGGGCGGGACGCCGGGGAGCGCCGCCGCGTACGCCGCCCCGGCCCGCTCCAGCAGCAGATCGGTCAGCGGCCCGGGCGCCACGTGCCGGCGGTCGGGCGCGAGCGGAAACGTGGCGAGCAGCAGCGCGGGCAGGCCGATCGGCTCATCGCTCGGCGTCGGCGCGTGCAGCACGGACGACACACCGGCGGGCAGCGGCACCGGCGCCCCCGCCGCGTCCACCGGAAACGCCCACCGCACCGACCACTCCGGCCGCCCCCGCTCCTCGGCCGGCCGATCCGCCAGCAACTCCGCCCCGGCCGTCCCCACCTCCTCCCGAATCCGCCACCGACTGACGACCCCGCCACTCTCGATCGCCACGACCCCAACCTCGCGCGCGGCAGGCCCGGCCTCGGCGCCGGTGGCGGGATCGGGGGCAGGGGCCGGCTGGTGGGTGGCGGTGAGGGTGCGGAGGGTGCCTTCGGTGTCGATCTCGACCGTGCGCAGGGCGGGCAGGGCGAGGAGGAGGGCGGGGCCTGTCTCCTCCAGAACGCGGCGGACCAGAACGGCCGCGTCGGCATCGCGCAGGGGCAGCACGACCTCGGTGGTGAATCCCTGCGGCGGCTCGGCCGCGGCCGGGAACGGGAGCCGGAGCAGCGGAACGTGCCCGCCACGGTGCGTGAGCTCGCCGGCCAGCGCGGGCAGCGCCTCCACGGCGGCGCGGGTACGGTGCCGCGACCACCCCACGGCCCCCGCCGCCGAAGCGATCACCGGCTCGTCACTGACCGCCGCAACCGCCGCGAACCCCACCCCGAACCGCCCGACGGTGACCGCACCGGAGTCGCGCTTGGCGGACGCGCGCAGCGTGGAGAGGGCCTCGACGCCGTCCGCGGTGAGCGGGGCGCCGGTGTTGGCGGCACGCAGGGTACGGCCGTCGAAACGGAGCAGGAGCCGCCCGGGCTCACCGGCCCGTACGGCCGCGTCGGCCGCGTTCTGCGCCAGCTCGACGATCACGCGGTCGCGGTACCCGCCGAGGGCGTAGTCCTCCTCGGCGTTGGCGTCCTCCCGGAACCGCGCCGGCGCGGCCGCCCACGCGTCCAGCACCCGCCGTCGCAACACCGCGGTCCCGTACGGGTCGCCGCCGCTCTCCTGCCGCTCGTCCACGAGCCCTCAGCCTAGGGTCTCCAACCCACCCGACGACGCCCCCGGCTCCCCACGGCCCCACGCTGACAGGTGCCGATGCCGGTCGGACGCCACCTGGCACCCGCGACGCCGGTCGGGCACGCACCCGGGCACGCCGACGCCGGGCCGGCGCAGCTACTACACCAAGGGCCCCGGCGGAAGATCAGCTGTGGCCGAGCGGCTCAGCGGCGGTCTCGTCGACGGACCCCTGCGTGTGCACGATGTCGTACCCCAACTCGTCGACGATGGGCGGCGGCGGCTCGCTCCCGGCGGACGGCAGCACGATCTCGGAGTGCGCGCCACAGCCGTGGTCGGCGGAGACGACCCGCCCGTCGTCGGGCGCGTACTCGTTCGCACACACCCCGAAGACCTGCCCCAGCGACCCCACGAGCCCGGTGTAGAAGCCGCACGTGGAGCACTGCATGGGCGCGGCGTGCGCGAGCGGGCTGTGCGGCCCGGCGTCCCCCGAATACCACCGGTCGGCCGCGTCGTCGCGCCCGATCAGGGACAGCACCCGCGCCCGGCCCAGCCCGAGCTCCCAGTCGGTGAGCGGCGAGTCCTCGCCGAGCGCGTCGGTGAAGCCGGGCACCAGCCGGTCGTCGCCGGGCGGCGTGGGCAGCAGGTCGCCCGGCCCCAGGTCACCGGGGCGCAGCCGTTCCGTCCACGGCACCCAGTCCGGCGCGAGCAGCGCGTCGCCCCCGGGCAGCAGCACGTTCTCGTCGACGGTGACGTTCCGCGCGCGGGAGGCGCGCGCCACGGTCACCGCCCAGCGCCACCCGTGATAGGCGGGATCGAGGCAGGCGAAGTAATGTGTTGCGACCCGGTCTCCCTCCGCGGCCACGCCAAGATGTTCACCGACGAGGTCGGCTCGGCTCAGCTCGACGGCGGCGGCACGGGCGAGTTCGACCG
The DNA here is from genome assembly GCA_009380095.1 of Streptosporangiales bacterium. Classification (GTDB taxonomy): domain Bacteria; phylum Actinomycetota; class Actinomycetes; order Streptosporangiales; family Streptosporangiaceae; genus WHSL01. The sequence goes on from WHSL01000003.1 coordinate 63,644, forward strand.
CCTCGGCGCAGGCATGGTCGAGGACGGGCGTGCGGGTACGGCTCCGGGTAGCGCTCACGACTACCGATTTTCCCCCATCCATCAGGCACCTTCGTACGGCGACCTCCACGAAAGGAAGGGTACCGACCCCAAACCCCGTCCTGAACCCCTCCTCCATCGGGATGAAACAGCAGGTGAACGAGACGCGCGACCGGCTCCGTACGGGAGCACGCACCACCCGCGACGCAGTGATCCGGGTGAGCCGCGCCCTCCGGAACGGAGCGTCGGGAACCTGGTCAATGCTGGCCAGAGGTGGCCGCGCGGTGCGCCGTACGACGCACGCGTCCGGCGCGGGCCGCACCGGCCTCGCCCAGCTGATCGAGCTGACCGCGCTGCACAGCGCCGGCGACGCGCTCGTCGCGGTGGCGCTGGCCGGCACCCTGTTCTTCGGCCTGCCGGTCAACGAGGCGCAGGGCCAGGTGGCGCTGTACCTGCTGATCAGCATGGCCCCGTTCGCGGTGGTGGCGCCGTTCATCGGGCCCGCGCTGGACCGGCTGCGCACCGGCCGCCGGTTCATCATCGCGGGCACCCTGCTGGCCCGCGGCCTGCTCTGCTGGGGCATGGCGGGCGCGGTACGCACCGAGGACATTGTGACGCTCTTCCCCGCCGCGTTCGGCGTACTGGTGCTGTCGAAGGCGTACAACATCTCCCGCAGCGCCGTCACCCCACGGGTGCTGCCCACGGAGATCACCCTCGTCACCGCGAACGCCCGATGCTCGCTGGCCGGCGTCATCACCGCGACGATCGCCGCGCCACTGGCGGTCGGGCTGGCCGCGCTGGCCGGGCCGGAATGGGTGCTGCGCGCGGGGACGCTGCTGTTCCTGCTGGCGGTCGTCCCGGCGATGCGGCTACCGAACCACGTGGACACGCCGGAGATCGTCACCCCGGACGTTCCCGGCCCCAGCGGTACGGACCCCGAGGCCACGGATCCCGCGGGGCCCGCGCCGGACACCACGCTGCCGCTGCAGAGCCGGGCGGAACGACTCCGCGCCGCGCGCAACCGGTGGCGGACGCTCGTCAGCGTCGGGCCCGTCGTCGCCGAGGCGATCGAGGTCAACGCGGCGCTGCGGGTGTTCTCCGGCTACATGCTGCTGTTCCTGGCGTTCCTGCTGCGCGGCGAGGGGTTCCGCGGGATGGACACCACGCTGGTGCTGGCCGGCCTGGCGGGCGCGGCAGGTGCGGGCGGCATCGTCGGTACGGCGGTCGGCTCGCTACTCCGCTCCCGCGCCCCGCACCAGCTGATGTTCGGGACGCTCGCGCTGGCCGCGGTGGCCGCCGGGGTCTGTGCGGTGTTCTTCGGCTTCCCCGCGGCGGTGATCGTCGCCTTCGCGGCCGCGTTCTGCCAGGCCTTCGGCAAGCTCGGGATGGACGCGATCGTGCAGCGGGAGATCGGCGAGGAGATCCGCTCCTCCACGTTCGCGGTCACCGAGACGCTGCACCAGCTGGCCTGGGTGGCCGGCGGACTTCTCGGCCTGGGCGTCTCACTGGCCGCGAACGGGACGGTGGGGCTCGGCGTGGTGGCGGGCGCGCTGGCGATCACGTTCGTGGTGCTCGCGATACAGCGGGTACGGCGCAAGCGCGCGGTGCGGGCCGCGCGGACGGTGAGCGCCTGACCCGGCCCATGCGGCGGCCCCGGAGGTCTCCCCCGGAGGCGTTTCTCGCGGCCGGCTCAGCCGTCCAGGTCGTCGGCCACGGCCCGCAGCACCGACGCGATCTTCTGCGCCTCACGCTTCTCGGGGTGCTTGCCGCGCCGGTACGTGCTCGAGACCCCGTCCAGGAGCTTGATCAGGTCTTCCACCAGGAGGACCATCTCGTCGGGTCTCTTGTGCGTGGTCTTGGCCACCGACCGTGGCGGGTCGAGCAACTTGACCTGCAGGGCCTGCGCGCCGCGCCGGCCCTCGACGACGCCGAACTCCACCCGCTGACCCGGGCGGAGTGATGTGGCGTCGGTGGGCAGCACGGAAGAATGAACGAAGACCTCACCCCCGTCGTCACGGGTGAGGAAGCCGAAGCCTTTGGCGGCGTCGTACCACTTGACCTTGCCGGTGGGCACCTGGGACCTCGCGTGTTTCGCGGGTGGACGGAAAGTTCGGAACTATCCCTACATGGAAGTCCCAAGGCTATCCATAGCCAGCCCCGGTGGGCGACTGACATTTACCGGGAAAATGATCACCGCATGCCGGTGACATACCCACCGAGCCAGGCGGGAAAGTCGGCCAGCGATTCGAGTGCCGCGTCGGCGCCGTAGGCGAGCAATTCCGCGCCGCTGTACGGCCCTGTGGCCACGCCGATGCTGTACGCGCCCGCCGTACGGGCCGCGTCGACGTCACCCAGATGATCACCGATGTAGACGCTCGCGCCGAGCTCCCGCAGCGTTTCCCCCTTGGCATGTCCGAACCGCCACCCGACCAGTACGTCGGGACGCAGGTCGAGATGGTCGAGCATGGCCGCGGCGTGCCCGGCGTGCTTGGCGGTCACCACCGCGACCCGGCCGCCGCGTTCCCGTACCGTGCGTACGGAGGCCGCCGCGCCGGGCATCGGCACCGCGCCGGTGACGCCGAGCTCCGCGTACAGCTCGCGGTAGCGCGCGGTCATCGGCGCGACCTCGGCCGCGGGGAACCACTCCGCGATCTCCTGCTCCAGTGGGGGGCCGAGCCGGGACACCACGAGAGCGGAGTCGATCGGCACGCCCGTCTCGGCGGACAGCGCGTCCATCGTGGTGACGATTCCGGACCGTGAATCGGCCAGGGTCATATCGAGATCGAAGCCGATGAGCACACGGGTGAGGTTACCGAGACGGGTGGTGACCGATTGCGGCCCGGTCCCGGAATTGGCACGTCGGCGCGACAGCATCACCTTTGTGTCCCGCCTAACGTTGAACCCAGGACAGGGACGAGAAAGAAGGTGCACGGCCGTGTCCGACACCGATGACCAGCGCACTCCCGGAGATCGGCCCGAGGCCGCCGCGACGCCCACCGGCGCGAGGCGCACCGTGGCCGCCGAGCACCGGGCCGAAACCAAGCGTGATTCCAAGAGCACCGGGGCCACCGTACGGTCCACGTTGCGTAACGTCACCGATCTGCTCGCCCGCGTGGTGATGGGGGTGGCGACGGTGATCGCGTTCATCCTCGCCTTGCACATCCTTTTCGTCGTGTTCCAGGCGAATCCGGCGAATGCGATCGTCCGCACAATCGACGGCTGGGCGCTCGATCTCTCCTTCGGATTGCGCGATCTGTTCCTCCCCGACGACGAACGCGTTCGAGTTCTCGTGAACTTCGGGATAGCGGCCGTTGTCTACCTGGTGGTTGGCCGTATTCTGGCTGGCCTGATCCGGCGCATCGGCTGATCACGGATCAGA
>WHSL01000022.1 GCA_009380095.1 Streptosporangiales bacterium
ACGACCGCCTCCGCGCGGCCCGCCCCGCCCCGCTCTCCCCCACGGGAGGCCCGGCGTGACCCCGACCGGACCCACCGGGCCCACCGGGCCCACCGGGCCCACCGGATCCAGCGGACCCACCGGGCCCAGCGGACCCACGGGCGCCGGCGGCGCCAACGGACCCAGCGGCGCCACCGCCGAACCGACGGCGACCCCCGCCTCTCCCCCAGCCGGCACGGCCACCCTCGGGCCCGCCGACACACCCGCCACGGACCGGACCGCCGAGTCCGCAGGCCCGGCCGACCCCGGCGGCACCCACCTCAGCAACCGCCCCCGCGTCCGCCGACTCTGGACGGCCGTACGGCTCCCCGCCCTGATCATCGGCCTCGTCACCATCGGCACCGTCATCTCCGCGATCATCGCCGGCCAGCCGGTGCGCGGCACGTACGACCCGCAGAGCGTCGACCCTACGGGCAGCAGGGCCCTCGCCCAGATCGCCCGGGAACGCGGCGTGAACGTGGTCGTCGCGCGCAACGTCGGCCAGGCCGCCCGATCCCTCGGCCCGAACACGCTGCTGGTGCTGGCCCGCGGCGAACGGCTGCTGGACGCCGACGCCAAGCGGCTCGCCACGCTCCCCGGCGACCGGCTGCTCATCGACCCCAGCGCGGAGCTGCTGCGCGGGCTGGCGCCCGGCATCACCCCGTCCGGGTTCGCCAGGCCGCAGACGCTCCGCCCGGCCTGCGACCTCCCCGCGGCGCAGGCCGCGGGCCAGGCCCGAGTGGGCGGGGACCTCTACACCGCGGGGGCGAAGGCGCAGCAGGCGCGGCTCTGCTACTCGACCGGCGGCGAGGCCCCGCTCGTGCAGGCCCGCACGGCCGGCCGTACGGTCACCGTGTTCGGCTCCGGCGACCCGTTCACCAACCGCTACCTGGACGACGACGGCAACGCGGCGCTCACCCTGAACCTGCTGGACGACCGGCCCACGGTGGTCTGGCTGGTGCCCGACCTGCCGCGCGCCGGCTCCGCCGCGGGCGAGCAGGAGCCGCAGCTCTTCCCGCCGGCCTTCGATGTGATCATGCTGGAGCTGGCCCTCGTCGTGCTGCTCACCGCGCTGTGGCGGGTGCGCCGCCTCGGGCCGGTCGTCCGCGAGCGGCTGCCGGTGATCGTCCGGGCCTCGGAGACCACGGAGGGGCGCGGCCGGCTGTATCTGAGCCGGCGGGCCGGAGACCGGGCGGCCGCGGCGCTGCGGCAGGGCACGCTCGACCGGCTGCTGCCTCGGCTCGGGCTGGCCCGCGGTGCCACCCAGATCGAGGTGGTCAACGGCGTCGCGGCGCGCACCGGCCGCGACCCCGGCCGGATCGCCACGGTTCTGTACGGTGCGGGCGACGCCGTGACATCCAGTAATCTCGCGCGGGGGCCGGACGACGCCGCCCTCGTACGGCTCGCCGACGAATTGGACACCCTGGAGAGAGAGGTACGGCAGTCGTGACAACACCTGCGACCCCGGCCGGCGGCCCCTCGGTCGACGAGGCCCGCCAGGCGCTGGTCGCGCTGCGCGGCGAGGTCGCCAAGGCCGTTGTCGGGCAGGACGCGGCCGTCACGGGGCTGGTCATCGCCCTGCTCTGCCGCGGCCACGTGCTGCTCGAGGGCGTGCCCGGGGTGGCCAAGACGCTCCTGGTCCGCACCGTGGCGAGCACGCTGTCGCTGGACAGCAAGCGGGTCCAGTTCACCCCGGACCTGATGCCCGGCGACGTGACCGGCTCGCTCGTCTACGACACGCACACGTCGGAGTTCGAGTTCCATGAGGGCCCGGTCTTCACGAACATCCTGCTCGCCGACGAGATCAACCGCACGCCGCCGAAGACACAGGCGTCGCTGCTGGAGGCGATGGAGGAGCGGCAGGTGACGGTGGAGGGCGCGCCACGCCCGCTGCCCGACCCGTTCGTCGTGGCCGCCACCCAGAACCCGGTGGAGTACGAGGGCACGTACCCGCTGCCCGAGGCGCAGCTGGACCGGTTCCTGCTCAAGCTGAACGTGGGGCTGCCGTCCCGCAACGACGAGATCGCGGTGCTGCAGCGGCACGCGTCCGGCTTCGACCCGCGCGACCTCACGGCGGCGGGCGTCCGGGCGGTGGCCGGGGCCTCGGAGCTGGAGGCCGCGCGCAAGGCGGTGCGCGGCGTGCACGTGGCGCCGGAGGTGGTGGGCTACGTGGTGGACCTGTGCCGGGCCACCCGCGACTCGCCGGCGGTGCAGCTCGGCGTCTCGCCGCGCGGGGCCACCGCGCTGCTCGCCGCGGCACGCGCCTGGGCCTGGCTGTCCGGCCGGGACTACGTGACGCCGGACGACGCCAAGGCGCTGGCCAAGCCCACCCTGCGGCACCGGATCCAGCTCCGGCCGGAGGCCGAGCTGGAGGGCAGCACCGCGGACGGCCTGCTCGACGGCCTGCTGGCCGCCGTGCCCGTCCCGCGCTGAGGCGACCATGGCGATTTCCGGACGGGCCGCGCTGATCGCCCTGATCGGCGCGCTCGTCGTGCCTTTCACCGGGCGCTGGGGCGTGGCCGCCATCGGCGGCCTGCTGCTGCTCGGCATCCTCGCCGACCTGCTGCTCGCCGGGTCCGTACGGTCCCTGGTAGTGCAGCGCGGCGGCGACACGCGGGTGCGCCTCGGCGAGACCGCGACGGTCACGCTGACCCTGGCGAACCCGGGCCGCCGCCGGGTGCGCGGCCGCCTCCGCGACGCGTGGCCGCCGAGCGCCGGAGCGAGCCCCCGCGACCAGGCGCTTGACCTGCCGCCCGGGGAGCGACGGCGGATCACCACCTCGCTCACCCCGACGCGGCGCGGCGACCGGGCCGCCGACCGGGTGACGATCCGCGCGTACGGGCCGCTTGGCCTGGCCGCGCGGCAGGGCGCCCACCGCGCGCCGTGGACGCTGCGCGCGCTGCCGCCCTTCCACAGCCGCCGGCACCTGCCGGGGCGGCTGGCCCGGCTGCGCGAGCTGGACGGCACCAACCGGGCGATGATCCGCGGTCAGGGCAGCGAGTTCGACTCGCTGCGGGAGTACGTCGCGGGCGACGACGTCCGGTCCATCGACTGGCGGGCCACGGCCCGCCGGGAGACCGTGGTGGTCCGGACCTGGCGGCCGGAGCGGGACCGGCACATCCTCATCGTGCTCGACACGGGCCGTACGTCGGCGGGCCGGGTGGGCACCTCGCCGCTCACCGACGTCGTCGGCGAGTCCACCCTGGGGGACGACGGCTGGCCGCGCCTCGACTGGTCGATGGACGCGGCGCTGCTGCTCGGCGCGCTCGCCGCGCGGGCCGGCGACCGGGTGGACCTACTGGCCTACGACCGGCAGGTACGGGCCCGGCTCGAGGGCCGCGCCCGGGGTGACCTGCTACCCGGCATGGTGCAGGCCATGGCCACGCTGGAGCCGGAGCTGATCGAGTCGGACGCGCGGGGCATGGTGTCGGCGGTGCTGTCCGGTACGCGGCGGCGCAGCCTCGTCGTGCTGCTGACCGACCTCAACACGGCCGCGCTCCGCGAGGGCCTGCTGCCCACGCTCGGCGCGCTCACGGCCAAGCACCTGGTGCTGGTGGCCGCGGTGGCCGACCCGCGGGTGGACGAGCTGGCCGCCGGCCGCGGCGACGCGGCGCGGGTGTACGAGGCGGCGGCCGCGGAGCGTACGCGCGGGCAGCGCCGGCGCGTCACCGAGGAGCTCCGCCGGCACGGCGTCGAGGTCGTCGACGCCACCCCCGAGCACTTCGCCCCCGCGCTCGCCGACAAGTACCTCGAGCTCAAGGCGGCCGGCCGCCTCTGAGCCCGTCTCCGAGCCGCCTCAGAATCACCGCGTGACCCATTGCCGAGAAGCGCTCGCGCCCGGATGATTCGGTCACTGTTCCCCGAGCGAAGGGACCCGGCCGATGACGCCGCGCACGAGCCTCCGCCCCCTCATCGCGGCCGTGATCGCCCTGGCGATCGCCGTCGCACCGGCGGTGCCGGCCGACGCCACCCCGCGGCCGGCCGCGGCAGGACCCGCCGAGCCGGTGATCTTCGTAGGGAACAACTGGGCCGGCACGGTCCAGGTGATCCGGCAGCGCGGCTACACGACCCTCGGCCAGGTGAACGCCATCCCGGACTTCGACCAGCGCATGGCGGAGATCCTCGCGGACCCGGTGCGGCTGGCCTTCTTCCTGGCGATCCGGATGGGGCCGGGCGAAGGCCACGACCAGTTCGTGGACGACATGTACAGCTCCCCCGACGGCACGTTGCTGGTCGCGTCCCGGCCGAGCTTCGCCGACGTGGTGGGCATCGATCTACGGACCGGCCGGATCGTCTGGCGGTTCCGGGTCGCCGGCCAGCGCTCCGACCACATGGGGTTGTCCCCGGATGGAACCCGCGTCGCGGTGTCGGCCTCGACGGAGCGGCTGGTGCACGTACTCGATGTGCGGACGGGCCGGGAGCTGGGCCGGTTCCCCAGCGGCGACACCCCGCACGAGAACACGTACTCGCGTGACGGCTCGCGGATCTTCCACGCGAGCATCGGCACGGTCTACACGCCCATCGACCACCCCGCGTTCGACACCACCAAGGGCGAACGCGTCTTCGAGGTGGTCGACGCGGCGTCATTGCGCGTCCTCGAGAAGATCGACCTGCGTCCCCGGCTCGACGCGGCGGGTCACACCGAGCTGAGCTCGGCGATCCGGCCGATGGCGCACACGGCCGACGAGCGCTTCTTCTACTTCCAGCTGTCCTTCTTCCACGGCTTCGTGGAGTACGACCGGACGGAGGATCGGGTCACCCGGGTCGCCCGGCTGCCGAAGTTCACCACCGCGCCACGCGAGCAGTACGTGAACGACTCGGCACATCACGGGGTCGCGATGGACGCCACCGGCGGCAAACTCTGCGTCGCGGGGACGATGGACGACTACGCCGCCATCGTGTCGCGTACGACCTTCGCGCACCGCATCGTCGCGGACCGGCGGCCCGACTCGGGCAAGCCGTACTGGGCGACGAGCAGCAAGGACGGCCGGTACTGCTACGTCTCCTGGAGCGGCGCCGACCAGATGTCGGTGATCTCCTACCGGACCGAACGCGAGGTCGCCCGAGTGGACGTAGGTGACCATCCGCAGCGGATCCGCGAAGGCGCCGTCCCGGCGGGCTGGACCGCCCCTTAGGGCCGGTCCGCGTCCCGTCTCTCAGGCGGAAACGGGGGCGGTGGCGGGGCGGTCGCGGATGTCGCCGGTCTCGCCGGCGCGGACGCCACGGCGGCCGAGGACGATCACGTACGTCAGGAAGAGCACCTCGGCGACGACGCCGATGCCCACGCGCAGCCAGGTGGTGTGCACGTATCCGGTCACGAAGCCCTCGATGAGGCCGGAGATGAACAGCACCACGATGCCGCCCAGCACGATGCTCATCGCGGCTCGGCCCTCCTGGGCGAGGGCCTGGCCGCGCGGGCGGCGGCCGGGGTCGATGATCGTCCAGCCGAGGCGGAGCCCGACCGCCGCGGCGAGGAAGACCGCGGTCAGCTCGAGCAGGCCGTGCGGGGTGATCAGGCCGAAGAAGATGTCGCCCTTGCCGTGCGCCACCATCAGGCCGCCGGAGACGCCGACGTTGACCGCGTTGGAGTACAGCACGCCGATGGTGGGGATCCCGAGCAGGATCCCGAAGATCAGCGACTGCGCGGCGACCCAGGCGTTGTTGGTCCAGACCCGGAGCATGAAGGACGCCGCGGGATGCTCGGTGTAGTAGTTCGCGAAGTCGTTCTCCACGAGCTGCTTGATCTCCGCCGGGGGCGCGATCGCGGCCTGCACCTCGGGGTGGGTGGCCACCCACCAGCCGGCGACCAGCGCGACCACCAGCGAGCCGAGCGAGGCCCCGAGCCACCACCAGCGCGCCCGGTACGCGGTCACCGGGAAGGAGACCGCGAAGAATCTGGCCAGGTCGCGCCAGGCCGGGGTCTGCGCGGCGGTGAGGGCGGACCGGGCCCGCTGCACCGAGCCGGAGAGCCGGGCCACCAGGGCCGGGTCGGGCGAGGAGGAGCGCGCCTGGGAGAGGTGCGTCGACACCCGCTCGTACAGGTCGACGAGCTCGTCCACCTCGGCGCCGTCGAGCCGCCTGCGGCGCCGTACGAGGTCGTCGAGGCGGGCCCACTCGGCGCTGTGCGCGGCCACGAAGGCATCCAGGTCCACGGGCAGACGATAGCCGTCAAGCGGTGTCCGGGCACAACCGCAGTGCCGACCCGGGGGAACGACCCCCGGACCCCCGGGTCCTCGGGCGTTGCGCGCCCTGCGGCGGGGTGCTCGGCGTATCGGTGCGGTAGGGGCTGTTTGACTACCGAAAGGCGGTTGAATGGGAGTAAGCCGGAAGAGGTCCGGTTGCCTCCGCAGCGAAAGGGATGCCGTGTCCAACCTCGTGACCGGGGACGCCGTCGTCCTCGACGTGCGGCACGCGGGCTTCGCGAGCCGCATGGCGGCACTGCTGCTCGACCTGCTGGTGCAGTTCCTCGGAGCGCTCGGGGTCATCCTGATCACGCTGAACTGGATCGCCCCCGGCCTGGACGAGGCGGCGGCCTCCGCCGTCAGCCTGACGCTCAGCGTGCTGATCGTGGTGGGGTATCCGACCACGATCGAGACCGTCACTCGGGGCAAGAGCCTCGGCAAGATGGCGATGGGGCTGCGGGTGGTCGGCGACGACGGCAGCCCCGAGCGGTTCCGGCAGGCGCTGCTGCGGGCGCTGGCCGCGGTGCCGGAGATCTACCTGTTCGTGGGCGCGCCCGCGCTGATCACCTCGCTGCTGAACGAGCGGGCGAAGCGGCTCGGCGACATCTTCGCGGGGACCGTGGTGATCCAGGAGCGGGTGCCGATCCGGGCCGGCGGGATGACGCCGATGCCGCCCGGGCTGGAGGGCTGGGCCGCGTCGCTGGAGCTCTCCCGGCTGCCCGACGACGTGGCGGTCACCGCGCGGCAGTACATGTCCCGCTTCCATGAGCTGGCCTGGCAGGCCCGGGAGGAGATGGGGCGGCGCATCGCGGCCAACGTGGCGGAGTACGTGAGCCCGCCGCCGCCGTCGCACCTGCCGCCGCACGTCTACATCGCCGCCGTGCTCGCCGAGCGCCGCCGCCGCGAAGAGCAGCGCATGGGCGTCCCGCCCCGGCCCCAGCCCTGGTCACCGGGCACGCCCCCACCCTCCGCCGGCTACGGCCACCCGGCCGAGTACGGCACCCCCGGCGGGTACGGGTCCCCGGGCGGATACGGGTCCCCGGGCGGATACGAGTCGCCGGGCGGATACGGCCCGCCGCCCGCGGCCACGCGCCGCCCTTACCCGCAAGGTTCGCCGGCACCGCAGGGCTACCCTCCGCCGCAAGGCCCGCCGATCAGCCACCTGCCGCCCCCGGGGCAGCCCTCGCCGCACACCGGGCCGGAGCAGCGCTCCCCCTACGCCCCGCCCGCCGAGCCCGAGCGGCGTGACGAACCGGACGGATCGGGCGGATCGGGCGGCTTCCAGCCCCCCTCCTGACCGCCTCCCCGGCCGGCTCGTCCTAGGAGCCGGGTTTCCACGAGTGCAGGTAGTCCTGCTGCTCGGCGGTGAGGACGTCGATCTCCACGCCCATGGAGGCCAGCGCGAGCCGCGCCACCTCGCCCTGGAGGCCGTACGGCACGTCGTGCACGCCAGGCTCCGACGGGCGATCCTCCCCGGCCAGCCAGGCGGCGGTGAGCGCCTGGGTGGAGAAGGACATGTCCATCACCCCGGCCGGGTGCCCCTCCGCGGCGCCGAGGTTGACCAGCCGGCCCTCCGCCAGCAGCACGACGCGCCGGCCGTCGGCGAGCACGTACTCGTCCGCCTGAGGACGGACCTCCGGGTTCCGCCGCACCGCGAGCTCGTCCAGCGCGGCGAGATCGATCTCCACGTCGAAATGCCCGGAGTTGGCGAGAATGGCGCCGTCCTTGAGCACGGCGAGGTGCTCCGCGCGAATCACGTCCCGGTTCCCGGTGACGGTGACGAACACGTCGCCCACCTGGGCCGCCACCGACATCGGCGCGACCGTGAAGCCCTGCATGGTGGCGTCCAGCGCGGCCACCGGGTCAACCTCGGTGACGACCACCCGCGCGCCCATGCCGCGGGCCCGCTCCGCCACCCCCTTGCCGCAGTAGCCGAACCCGGCGACCACGATGGTCTTGCCCGCCAGCAGCGTGTTGGTGGCGCGCATGATGCCGTCGAGGGTGGACTGCCCGGTGCCGTACCGGTTGTCGAACATGTGCTTGGTATCGGCCTCGTTGACCGCCACCATCGGGAAGGTCAGCGCGCCCTCGGCGGCCATCTGGTGCAGCCGCAGCACGCCGGTGGTGGTCTGCTCGCAGCCGCCCCGTACGGAGCCCAGGAGCTCGGGCCGTTCGGTGTGCAGGGTGCCCACGAGGTCGCAGCCGTCGTCGAAGACCAGTGTCGGCCCGATGTCCAGCACGGCGTTGATGTGCCGGTAGTACTCCTCCCGGTCCACCCCGGCCCGGGCGAACACGCTCACTCCGTACGCCTGGACCAGCGCGGCGGCGGTGTCGTCCTGGGTGGACAGCGGGTTGGAGGCGGCCAGCGCCACCTCGGCGCCGGCCGCGCGCAGCACCGCGAGCAGCACCGCGGTCTCCGCGGTCACGTGCATACAGGCGGCGACGTTCACCCCCGCCAGCGGGCGCGCGTCGGTGAAGCGTTCACGGAGGGCGCGGAGCACGGGCATCGCCCGTTCCGCCCATTCCACCCGGGTTCGCCCCGCGTCGGCCAGGGCGAGGTCGGCCACGTCATGCGGGGGCAGGCCCATCGAGGTCTCCCGGATACGGCGTCGCTGAGTACGGCGTCTGTGAACAAGGCGCGGGGGCCGCGGCAGCGGCCCCCGCGTGACTGGCCATCGATCAGTAGCGGTAGTGGTCCGACTTGTACGGGCCGGCCACGTCCACGCCGATGTAGTCGGCCTGCTCCTTGGTGAGCTCGGTGAGCTTGACGCCCAGGGCGTCGAGGTGCAGCCGGGCTACCTTCTCGTCCAGATGCTTGGGCAGCGTGTAGACGCCCAGCGGGTACTGGTCGGTCTTGGTGAACAGCTCGATCTGCGCGATGACCTGGTTGGTGAAGCTGTTCGACATGACGAAGCTGGGGTGGCCGGTGGCGCAGCCCAGATTCATCAGCCGGCCCTCGGCGAGCACGATGATCGTGTGCCCGCCGGGACTCTGCCCACGGCCCGCCTCCGGCGGGAATCGCCACTCGTGCACCTGCGGCTTGATCTCGATCTTCTCGATGCCGTCGATCTTCGCCAGCCCGGTCATGTCGATCTCGTTGTCGAAGTGACCGATGTTGGAGACGATCGCCTGGTGCTTCATCGCCGCCATGTGCTCGGCGGTGATGATGTTGAAGTTGCCGGTGGAGGTGACGAAGATGTCGGCCTGGCCGACGACGTCCTCCAGCGTGGTGACCTGGAAGCCGTCCATCGCGGCCTGCAGCGCGCAGATCGGGTCGATCTCGGTGACGATGACCCGGGCGCCCTGGCCGCGCAGCGCGTCGGCACAGCCCTTGCCCACGTCGCCGTAGCCGCAGACCACGGCCACCTTGCCGCCGATGAGCACGTCGGTGGCGCGGTTCAGGCCGTCGATCACCGAGTGGCGGCAGCCGTACTTGTTGTCGAACTTGGACTTGGTGACCGAGTCGTTGACGTTGATCGCGGGGAAGCGCAGCGTGCCGGCCTTGGCCATCTCGTACAGCCGGTGCACGCCGGTGGTGGTCTCCTCGGTGACGCCCTTGATCGCGGCGGCCACCCGGCCCCAGCGGCCCGGGTCCTCCGCCTGCACGCGCTGCAGCAGCGCCAGCACGACGGCGAACTCCTCGGTGTCGGCGCTCGCCGGGTCCGGTACGGCGCCCGCGGCCTCATAGTCCGCGCCCTTGTGCACGAGCAGTGTGGCGTCGCCGCCGTCGTCCAGGATCATGTTCGGGCCGCCGCCGTCCGGCCAGGCCAGCGCCCGCTCGGTGCACCACCAGTACTCCTCCAGCGTCTCGCCCTTCCAGGCGAACACCGGGACGCCGGCGGGGGCCTCGGGGGTGCCCCTGCCGACCACGGCCGCGGCGGCCGCGTGGTCCTGGGTGGAGAAGATGTTGCAGCTCACCCAGCGCACGTCGGCGCCGAGCTCGACAAGGGTCTCGATCAGCACCGCGGTCTGCACCGTCATGTGCAGGGAGCCCATGATCCGGGCACCGGCCAGCGGCTTGGCGTCCGCGTACTCCCGGCGGGTCGCCATCAGGCCGGGCATCTCGTGCTCCGCCAGCCGGATCTCGTTGCGGCCGAAATCCGCCAGTGAAAGATCGGCGACCTTGAAGTCGAACGTCATGAGGCTCCTCGCTTCGAGGGGTGAGTGGACTCAAGTGTGGAACGCACCGCAGAGTCTAGGCACGATCCAGCCATGATCACACGCTCGGAGGCACCAACTTGACGCCGCATTGTCAAGTTGGTGCACGCGTCGGCTAGATTCGGCCCATGCCCCGCCATGTCAGGTCCCGCAGGCCCGCCACGCTCACCATCTCCGCGGCCGCGGAGCGGCTCGGCATCTCGCCCCGCATGCTCCGCTACCGCGAGGCGCTCGGCCTGCTCCCGGTCACCCAGGCGGGCACCCGGGACCGGCCGAACGGGCGCGGCCACGCGCACCGCCGCTTCGGCGACGACGACGTACGGGCCGTGGAGCTGGGGCTGGAGATCGAGAAGGACTACGACATCACGCCCGCGGCGCTGGCCTTCGCGCTCCGCGTGCTCGCCGACCCGCGCGCCCGCGAGCGCGTACGTGAGCTGGGCGTACGGATCGGCCGGCTGAACCCGCCGCCGACCCGGGCGCTGGACTGGGAGCAGGAGAAGGCGCTGCGGCTGCTCGGCGGGCGGCGGCCGCGTCCGCCCGGCGCCGGGGGCGCGTCGCCCGGCGCGGGGCGCGCCCGGTGACTCCCGAGAGATCCCGATCGGCCTGGAAACGCCTCCTGGCAATCCGGCCCGCGGCGGATACGCTGAGCGCGTGGATGAACCGCGACTCGCTCCCCGGTTCGCACCCCTGCCGGCGCTCGACGACGACACCCGCTCCCGGCTCGCCGCGACGGACCGGCTCCGTGCCGCCTGGGAGGATCATCGCGGCAGGCTCGCGCCCGGCACGCTGGCGGCCATCCGCAGCCGGTCGCTGCGCCGCCATGCCGTGGCCACGACCGCCGGCGGCGAGCAGCCCACCGACGAGCACCTCACCGCGCTGACCCTGCTGGAGGACTCCTGCCGGTCCGGGCGGGAGCTGGACGTGCCGCTCGTCCAGCGGGTCCGTACGGCGGTGGCCGGCTCACCGGCCCCGGAGCCGGACCCGCGGGAACAGGAGCACCTCACCGCGCTCGCCGAGCGCTACCGGCAGAGCTCCGCGGCGCACGCGCTGGTCCGCGCCGCCTGGCTGCACCACGCACTGCTGCGCACCTGTCCCGGCCCGTCGGACCTGCGCGTCGTGCACGCGCTGACCCTGCTCCCGCTGCTGCAGACCCGGTACGCGCCGCTCGCGCTGGTGGAGCCGCACCGGGCCGCGTACCGGAGCGCGCTCGACGCCGCCGACCGCGGCGACCTGCTGCCCCTGGTGCGGGTGTTCGCCGCGCTGGAGGAGGCCGTGCTCCGCGGCGAGCTGGACACGCCGCCGCAGCGGCCCGCGTCGGGGTCGGCGCGGCTCGGCGCGGACGACACCTCGCGCGGCGCGCAGGCCGCGCGGCTCGCCGGGGCGCTGCACCGGCGCATGATCGACCAGGTCAACGGCATGCGGCCGGGGCTGTGCGACGTCTTCCGCGAGCTCGACACCCGCGTCGCGGCCGAGGTCGCCGCGGCCGCGCCGCCCGACCCGGGCGCCGGGCGTTGGCGGCGCGAGCTGGCCGAGGCCGCGGCCGGGGCCGGCTTCACCCCGGAACGCTCGGGTGACGCCTGGTGGGTGGCGCTGCATCTCACCGTCGCCGGGGACACGTTGCGGTACGTCGCGGCGCTGCAGCGGGTCGGGCACCTGGGCAGCGGGGTGCTGGCGGTGACCGCGTGGGCCGCGGTGCTGCCCGCGGCGACGGCCGCGCCGGAGCCGCTCGCCGTGACCGAGGCGGGTAGCAGCACGTTCGTGCACACCGATACGGCCGGCGAGCGCTGGCCCGACGTGGAGCGCTACGTGGACGCCACGCTCTCCGCCGCCGTCGGCGCGTACGCCGCCCGCCGCTGAGCCGCGAGCCGCCCGCCGCCCGCCGCCAGGCACGTGAGCCGCTGCGCCTCATCCGCTGCGCCGCACCCTCAGCAGAGCCGCTCCTCGCGGAGCAGGTCGAGCCCGGCCCGCTCACCGGCGCCGTCACTGGCGCCCCACCAGCAGACGCCGCCGGATCGCCCGCGCAGCTCCACGGTGGCCACGGCGTTGTCGAACCAAGGACCGCGGCTCACCCGCCAGCCGAACGGCGTCCGGGGCACTCCCGCCGCACGGGCCAGCACCCGGCCGAACACCCCGGCGAGCGCGAACGAAGCGACGACGTTGCCGAGCCGGAGCACCGGGCTGAGCGGGTTCCGGATCGGCGAGCAGACGATCTGCTGGACGTGCGTGCCCGCGGGGGTGCGGTTCACCCGGGCCAGATAGGAGTAGTGCACGTCGCCGGAGAGGAAAGTGATCGTCGCGGGCGGCCTGCCGCGCCGTCCCCGCGCGATCTCGGTGACCAGGTGCGCGAGATCGGAGAACGTACGCCGGAACGCGCCCCAGTGCTCCAGGTCGATGCCCTGGCGGACGCGCTCGCCGAGCCGCGCCGCCCACCGTCCCCAGACGCCGTCGCAGACGGCCTCGTTCCAGCTCTCCAGGTAGTGCAGCCCGGTCGGGAGCAGCACCGGCACCGACGACCCGATCAGCAGGTGGTCGACGTCGCCCGTGGCGAGCCGCTCGAACCAGGCCCACTCCCCGGCGTCGAGCATCGCGCGGCGGCCGGGCCCGAGGTCGCGGGCGCAGCGGGAGTCCAGCACCACCAGCCGGGTGCCGCCGTAGTCGCGGGCGAAGCTCCAGCGGTTGCGGCTCGGGTCCTCGTCGGCGGTCCAGGCGAAGTCGTCCAGCAGGGCGCCGCCGTCCCCCTCGGCTTCGCGCAGCGCGGCGAACAGCGGGTCCGCGGCGCGTTCGGCCGGCGACAGGTTCCCCAGGTGCTGGTAGAGCCAGTACGCGCCCAGCCCGGCCACCACCCGCCGCCGCCACCAGGGCAGCCGCCGCATCTCCCGGCGCCACACGTCCGAGGTGTTCCAGTCGTCCCGCAGGTCGTGGTCATCGAAGATCATCGCCGTGGGCACCGTGGACAGCAGCCATCGGATCGCCGGCTCCGTCCAGGCGACCCGGTACAGCTCGGCGTACTCGGCGAAGTCGGCGATCTCCTCCCCCGGCTCCTCGCCGTCGCCGCGCCGGCCGCGAATGTACGCGCGCACCTCCGGCGGGGGCTCGTCCGCGTAGACCTGGTCGCCGAGGAGCAGCAGCACCGTGGGGCGTACGGCCTCGTCCTCGCCCGCCATCCAGAGGGCGTACGCACGCAGCGCGTCCACCCCGTGGATGCGCAGGTTCTCCGCGTCGTGCGGGACGCTGGTGCGGCAGGAACCGAGCAGCACCTGGACGTCCGGCTCGGCATCGACGGTGTGGATGCGGCTCGGCGGGAACCCGCCGTCCCGCGGTGGCCACACCTCCACGCCGTCCAGCTGAACGGAGTACGGGACGCTCGCCCCCGGCTCCAGCCCGTCGATCTCCACCAGCGCGTAGTGGTGGCCGTGCACGGTGAAGGTGGGGGTGGAGGCGTGCAGGACCCGGACCGTACAGGGCGCGTCGGTCTCCACCCACACCGCCGCCGTGGTGTCGTCGACGTGGCGCAGCAGCGGGCCGAGCGCCAGCTCCGGCATGGCTCCCTCCTCCGTGGCAGAGGTATCCCGCGTCAGCCCGCGCGGGCGATGAGTTGGCTGGACTCTTCGGAGCCGTTCTCGTCGAGGTGGCGGAGGCGGAGGAGTTCCTTGCCCTCGGGGCGCAGCACGTACGTGCCGAGCTCGTCGCAGCCCTGCCGTACGTCGAACGTCACCACGAGCTCCAGCCGCTGCGGGCCGCTCTTGATGGGGCTGACCCCGCCCTCGCAGCCGCCGCGCGTCATCCGGCCCGCCGCGCCGCGCGCCCCCGCGCGCAGCCAGAGCTCGATCGGCTCGTCGTCCTCGGTACCCGCCCAGTGGCCGTCAAACGGCTGCGGCACCGCGGGCGGCCCGAGGCCCGGCTCCTGCTCGAGGTCGGCGGTGGCGATCTGCTCCTTGGTGTCCGCGGTGAACAGCGTGAACCTGACGGTCTTCGGGTCGAGCCGGTCGAGCTCGAACTCGCCACGCTCGATGCAGTTGCCGCGCGGGTCGTCGGCGAGCGTGAACGCCATCCGGGGCCGCTCGCCGGTGCCGCCGACCCGGTACATGCCGCCCGAGCACCCCATGGACGGGAACCTGATGGTCCCGCTGGTGCCCTGCTGCCGCATGTCCAGCCGGACCAGCCACCGGGTGTCGGTGTTGGTCTGCAGGCCCACGCCGAACCAGCGGCCGGTCAGCAGCGCGGGGCCTCGGCCGGTGGTGGCGCTGGTGCGCGGGGACGCCGAGTAGGACGGCGAGGCGGTGGCCGACCCTCTGCCGCCGTTGGTATCGCGGAACGTCGTCAGGTACAGCGTCGCGAGCACCAGGAGCAGCACCACGACGACCGCGATCACGCCGTACAGGCAGCCGCGGCCGGAACGCGGCTCCGCCGGGTACGCCGGGGTGGGGAGCGCGTACGTGGGCGGGCCCTGCGCCGGACCGGCCGGGCCGTAACCGGCCGCGGCGGGGGCGGCGTAGCCGGGCGGGGAGACGTACGTCGGCGGCGTCCCGTGCGGGGGCGGCGTCCCGTGCGGCGATGGCCCGCCATGCGAGGGCGGCGTTCCATGCGGCGACGGCCCGCCATACGGAGGCGGGGTTCCATGCGGAGGCGGGGTTCCATACGGAGGCGGGGTTCCATACGGAGGCGGGGTTCCATACGGAGGCGGGGTTCCATGCGGGGGCGGGGTGCCGCCGTGGGGCGGCGTGCCGTACGGCGGTGGAGTCATGTGCGGCGGAGTGCCGAGGCCCGCCGGGGCGGGCCGGACCGGTTCGACCGGCCCGGGCGGCGGGACGACCGGCACCGACCCGGTCGCCATCTCGTTCCCCTCGGCCAGCACCCCGGACGGCTCCACCTGCTCCACCCCGGTGTGCCCGAGCAGCCCGAGCAGCACCTGCCGGGCGGTCGGCCGGACGGCGGGGTCGCGCGCCAGGCACGCCTCCATGAGCGGGCGGAGCGAGCGCGGCAGGTCGCCGAGGTCGTAACGGCCGGCCATCAGCCGTGCGGTGACCGCGGGCACGCTGTCCTGCCCGAACGGCGGCTTGCCCGTGGCCGCGTAGACGAGCACGCAGGCCCAGGCGAACACGTCCGCGGCGGGCGTGATGTTCTCGCCGTGCAGCTGCTCCGGCGCCATGAACGAGGGCGTACCCACCACCGTGCTGGTGGCGAACGAGTCGGTGTCCATGGCGCGCGCGATGCCGAAGTCGATCACGCGCGGCCCGTCCGGGCTGAGCAGCACGTTGCCGGGCTTGAAGTCCCGGTGCACGATGCCGGCCTCGTGGATCGCGGCGAGCGCGGTCGCCGTGCCGACGGCGAGCCGGTGCAGCGCGGCGCCGGTCCGCGGGCCCTCGTCGCGCACCGCCTCCCGCAGCGTCGGACCCGGCACGTACTCGCTGACCACGTACGGGACCGCCCCGTCCAGCGAGACGTCGAGCACCTGGGAGGTGCAGAACGGCGCGACCTTGCGGGCGGCCGAGACCTCCTTGTTCAGCCGCTCGCGGGTGTCGCCCTCGAGGTCGGTGCGGAGCGCCTTGACCGCGACCCGCCGGCCCGAGCCGTCCTCACCGAGGTAGACCGTGCCCTGTCCGCCAGCGCCGAGCCGGCCCACCAGACGGTAGGCGCCGAGAGCGGCCGGGTCGCCCGGCAGCAGCGGCTTGGCCTCGGCCATCGATCCTCCGGGTAGACGGGTGCGCGGACGGGCCCGCGCAGGCGGTCACCCGAAAGTATCCGGTTCGTACGGTACGGGGCGTCCGGTCGCCGGAGATAACGATGCGGCACCGGGGCCCGCGGCGACGGTCACCAGAGGTACTGGCCGAGGATCGCCGCCATGATCAACCCCGCGACGACGGCCACCACGTACACCCACGGCGGCAGCCCCTCGGCACGGGTCCGTGCCGGCGGCTCCGCCGCGGGGGCGGCGCGCTGTCCCGGCACCCGGCCGAGCAGCCGCATGAGCAGGTCGTCGGCGGTGGGACGCCGCGCCGGGTCCTTGGACAGGCACTGCGCGACGAGCTCCCGGTACTGCTCCGGCACGCCCGACAGGTCCGGCTCGCCCCGCAGGATGGCCCGCCGCACCACCCGCTCCGGCTCCTCACCGAACGGCGCGCGCCCGGTGGCCGCGTACACGACGACCCCGCCCCATGCGAACACGTCCGCCTTGGGCCCGGCGACGGCCCCACCGAGCTGCTCCGGCGCGAGAAAGGCGGGGCCGGTGGGCCGGCGCCACGCGGAGGCGGGCCGGCGCGCCGCCTCCCGGGTCACCCCGAAGTCGATCACCCGCGGCCCGTCCGGCCCCAGCAGCACGTTGCCGGGCCGGAAGTCCCGATGCGCGATGCCGGCCTCGTGGATCGCGGCGAGCGCGGTGGCCGTGCCGACGGCCAGCCGGTGCAGCGCGGGCCCGGACCGCGCCCCCGCCCGGCGCACCGCCCGGTCCAGCGTCGGCCCCGGCACGTACTCGGTCACCATGTACGGCTCGTCGGCGTCGAGGTCGGCGTCGACGAGGTGCGCGGTGCCGTACGGCGACACGCGCCGCGCGGCCGAGACCTCCCTGCGCGTCGCCTCCCGCAGCCGCTCGTCGTCGGTCCACCCGCGCAGCAGCTTCACCGCGACCGGCGAACCCCGCCGATCCTCACCGAGGAACACGACGCCCTGATGCCCGGCGCCGAGCCGCCCGGTGATCCGGTACGGCCCGACGAACGCCGGGTCACCGGCTCGTAACGGAGCGCCACGGGCCACGGCCCGGCTCAACCGGCGCATCACCGCCCGGTCCCCCGAGCCACCCGCCGGTCCTGGCATCGGCTGAGCGCACCGCCCTCCACAACGCCGCCACCGCGATCACTGAAGCCACGGCATTGGACGTACGGTAGA
The DNA here is from genome assembly GCA_009380095.1 of Streptosporangiales bacterium. Taxonomy (GTDB): domain Bacteria; phylum Actinomycetota; class Actinomycetes; order Streptosporangiales; family Streptosporangiaceae; genus WHSL01. The sequence continues at coordinate 17,241 of WHSL01000022.1, forward strand.
ACGCCGCTCGCCCGATTCGCCGCTTCCCACGCCGAGCACGCCGATTCCCCACCGCGCGCGCCGGGGACGGATCAGGCGTCCTGCCCCTTCCGCCCGGCCTCGTATATGTCGGGCTCGAGATACATCACCCGGGCGATCGGAACGGCGGCCCGAACCCGCTGCTCGGCGGCGTCGATCCCGCGCGCGACGTCCTCGGCCGTCTCGTCGTGATGCACCGCGATCTTGGCCGCGACCAGCAGCTCCTCCGGCCCGAGGTGCAGGGTGCGCAGGTGGATGACCCGCTCCACCTCGGGGCCGCCGGTGATCGCGTCGGCGATCTGCTGCTCCACGTCGATGTGCGCGCTCTCCCCGATCAGCAGGCTCTTCGTCTCGAGGGCGAGCACCACCGCGATGACCGCCAGCAGCACGCCGATCGCCAGCGTGCCCACGCCGTCCCACACACTGTCGCCGGTGACCACGGCCAGGGTGACGCCGATCAGCGCGAAGATCAGGCCGAGCAGCGCGCCGAGGTCCTCCAGCAGCACGACGGGCAGCTCCGGCGCCTTGGCGCGGCGTACGAACGCGACCCAGGACTGGTTGCCCCGGACCGCGTTGGACTCCTTGATGGCCGTACGGAACGAGATCGTCTCCGCGATGATCGCGAAGATCAGCACGCCGAACGCCCAGGCCGGCGACTCCACCGGGTGCGGGTGGATGATCTTGTCGTAGCCCTCGTAGAGCGAGAACAGCGCGCCGATCGTGAACAGCACGACCGCCACCACGAAGGCGTAGAAATACCGCTCCCGGCCGTAGCCGAAGGGGTGCGTGCGGGTCCGCTCCCGGTTCGCGCGTCGGCCGCCGAGCAGCAGCAGCGCCTGGTTGCCGGAGTCGGCGACCGAGTGCACGGACTCCGCCAGCATCGACGACGAGCCCGTGAACATCCATGCGACGAACTTCGCCACGGCGATCGCGGCGTTGGCGAGCAACGCGGCGACGATCGCGATCGTGCCGCCTCCGGCACTCATATGGCGCTCACTCTCCTCGGTTCTCCAAAGGCCAGGGGGTCAGGCGGTCATGCTCTTGAGCTGCTCGATCGGCGCCACGGGTGTGGGGTCGATCCCGTACGCGAGCGCCAGGTACACACTGGCGTAGTCGGCCGGCCCCACCAGGGCCGCCAGCCGTTCCAGCGGGGAGTCGCCGGTCGCGGGGATCTCCGTCACCGGAACCCCCCGGTCCTCGGCCAGCCGCAGCGTGGCCTCGCGCCGCCGCGCCACCGCCGGATGCTCCTCGGCGTCCCGCAGCAGGACGAGCCGGAGCCCGTGCACCGTATCGACGGCCGGCGGGTCGGCGAAGATGTCCCGCTCGCCGCCGCCCGCGCCGAGCACGCCGTCGAACGCGCAGATCTGGTTGTGCCCCGCCTCGGGCAGCTCCCCGGAGACGCTGGCGTACTTGGCGTTCTCCGCGAGCTGCGAGGTGAACCGGTACGCGGCCACGCCGGCCAGCGGCGACGTGCCCCAGATCAGCGGCAGCCGCCCGGCGAGCGCCAGGGCCAGCTCCTTGCCGGGGTTGACGAACGCGTCGCTGTCCGGCCGGCAGCGCCGGGCGATCTCGTCCAGCACGGCGGCGGCGGCCTCGTACGCCTCCTCGGGCACGCGGGTGAGCCCGAGGTGACCGGCCGCCACCACCAGGGGCATGGACAGCCCCCAGAGTGTGGCGCGCGGCTGCCCGGCGGAGTCCACCGGCACGTACGGCGCCCGGGCGTGCGCCACGACGTCGCGCAGCGGGCCTTCCGGCCCGCCCACGCCGAGCATCCGGCAGCCGCGGCGGGCCGCCTCGGCGGCCGTGGCCAGCGTCTCCTCGGTGGTGCCCGAGCAGGACACCGCGATCACCAGGTCCTGCGCGCCGACCCAGCCGGGAAGCACGTGCGAGCGGAGCGTGCTGATCGGCACCGGGCAGCCCGGCCCGGCGACCGCGGCGAGCACGTCCCCGGCGATGCCGGAGCCGCCCATCCCGGTGACCACCACGGCGCGCGGGCGCCCGTCGGCGGCCAGTGCCTCGACCCCGGCCTCGGCGGCGGCGCGCACCGCGGTGCGCACCTGCGCGCCGGACGACGCGACCTGGCGGAGCATCTCGCCGGGATCGGCGGCGAGCAACCCCTCGGCGTCGTCCAGCCGGGACTCGTCAAGGTCGAGGATCACGCACGCTCCTCGCCCGAGGGGGAGCCCTTGCTCGCCTCCTCGATCAGCAGCACGGGGATGCCGTCGCGGATCGGATAGGACAGGCCGCAGTCCTGCCCCGCCTCGTCGGTGCAGACCAGCCGCTCGGCGGCCTCCTCCAGCCGCAGCGGCGACCTGCACTGCGGACAGGCGAGGATCTCCAGCAGCCAGGTGTCCAGCTTCACGCTCATCTGAGGTCGGCTCCTAGTCGAGATTATCGAGGCAAGCACAGCGGTCGGCTCGTACGTCGGCTCATCGGTCGGCACGGACGAGGGCCAGCACCTCGTCGCGCACCGTGGTCATGGTCTGCTCGTCGGCGCCCTCGACGTTGAGCCGCAGCAGCGGCTCGGTGTTCGACGGGCGCAGGTTGAACCACCAGTCCTCGGCGGTCACCGTGAGCCCGTCGAGCCCGTCCAGGGAAACCCCCGGCCGGCCGGCGAACACCGCGCGTACGGCTTCGGTGGCCGCCCCCTGGTCGGAGACCTCGCTGTTGATCTCTCCCGAAGCGGGGTAACGGGAGTAGCCCGCGAGGAGTTCCGACAGCGGCCCGCTGGTCTCGCCGAGCGCGGCGAGCACGTGCAGCGCGGCGAGCATGCCGGAGTCCGCGAACCAGAAGTCGCGGAAGTAGAAGTGCGCGGAGTGCTCGCCGCCGAACACGGCGCCGGTCTCGGCCATCGTCGCCTTGATGAAGGAGTGGCCGACACGGGTCCGTACGGGCTCGCCGCCGTGCTCGCGGACGATCTCCGGCACCGCGCGGGAGGTGATCAGGTTGTGGATGATCGTGGCGCCCGGCTCCTTGGCCAGCTCCCGTACGGCGATCAGCGCGGTCAGCGTGGACGGGGAGACGATCTCGCCGCGCTCGTCCACCACGAAGCAGCGGTCCGCGTCGCCGTCGAAGGCCAGCCCGATGTCGGCGCCGGTCTCCCGCACCTTGGCCTGCAGGTCGCGCAGGTTGGCGGGCTCGATCGGGTTCGCCTCGTGGTTGGGGAAGGTGCCGTCGAGCTCGAAGTACATCGGGACGAGCTCGAGCGGCAGGCCCTCGAAGACCCGCGGCACGGTGGCCCCGGCCATGCCGTTGCCCGCGTCCACCGCGACCTTCAGCGTCCGCATGGCGGACAGGTCCACGAGCGTCTTCAGGTGCTCCGCGTACCCGCCGAGCAGGTCGCGCTCGCTGACCGTGCCGGGACTGGCGGCCGTCTCGGGGACCCCGTGCTCGACCAGCGCGCGGATCTCGGCGAGGCCGGAGTCGCTGCCCACCGGCCGCGCGCCGGCCCGGCACAGCTTCATGCCGTTGTACTTGGCCGGGTTGTGGCTGGCGGTGAACATCACGCCGGGCAGGTCCAGGCTGCCGCTGGCGTAGTAGAGCATGTCGGTCGAGCCGAGGCCCGCCTGGATCACGTCGGCCCCCTGGGCGGTGGCCCCGTCGGCGAACGCGGCGGCGAGCGGGCCCGAGGAGGCGCGCATGTCGTGCGCGGTGACGACCGCGTGCGCGCCCGTCACCCGGACGAAGGCGGCGCCGACCGCGCGGGCGACCTCCTCGTCGAGCTCGGCGGGCACGACGCCGCGGATGTCGTACGCCTTGAAGATCTTGTCGAGGTCGGCCACACGCGCTCCGTGGTCTGGGGATGGCGGCTTACGAGAACGCAGCCTACCCATGGGCCAGGGAAGATGCCCCGCGGTAGGCGCACGTCACCGGCACGTCATCGTCGCGTCGCCGGGCGGTCCCCCGGGCGCCGGTCAGGTCTCGGGGCGGTCGGGGTCGGAGCGCAGCACCCGGAGATGGCCGCGACGGCCCACCTCCACGCCCTGGCCCACCGGCTCGTGCCCGGGCTGCGGCCGCGCGGCCTCGCGGACCGCGTTGGCCAGCGCCTCCAGGTCGTCGCTGCCGGGGCCGCCGGCCTCCTCCGTGGGCAGCCGCACGACCTCCCAGCCGCGGGGGGCGGTGAGCCGGCCGGCGTGCTCGGCGCACAGGTCGTAGCAGTGGGGCTCGACGTACGCGGCGAGCGGCCCCAGAACGGCGGTGGAGTCGGCGTAGACGTACGTGAGCGTGAAGACGGCGGGCTGCTTGCACGCGGTGCGGGAGCAGCGGCGTACGGGGCTCACGGGGGGACGCTATCCCTTTCGCGGCCTATACGCCACTACCACGCGCCGACCCGCTCACTCGTCACCGTCGTCGAACACGTCGTAGTCCGGATCGACGGTCTCCGGCTCCAGCCCGAGCAACTCGGCGACCTCCTCGACCACCACGTCGTGCACCAGCGCCCCCAGATCCTCCCCGTCCCGGGCACGGATCTCCGCGGGCCGCCGGTACACCACGATCCGGGTCGGCAACCCACCCTCCGCCAGGTAGAGGTTGCCCAGCGGAATGGGGTCGTCGGGCAACGTCCAGGCGTCCACCGGCGGCACGTCCTCCACCGCGAACTCGACGCCCGCGAGCTCCGTGCCCCACTGCCGCTCCAGCCGCCCCACGGCCTCCAGCACGAAGTCGTCGAACCGCTGCGCCCGCGTACGAGAGATCGGCAGACCCCCGGGCGTCAACGGACCGCGCAACCCCCGCCCATGCCGGTCACGCCGCCGCCCGCGGCCACCCCCAGAGTGCTCACCTCGCACCCCCCGAGCTTAGGGGCGCCCACCCCCGCCCCGCGACGGCAGGAGCGTCATCAGGGCGTGAGGGCCCCGGCGGAGTCCGTGGTACGGGGCGTCTTGACCCAGGCGCGAGCGGAGACCACGGGGAAGACGCCGAGCCGGTCCCCATCGGTGAGGACCCGCGCCGCGTACACGGGCGCGGACCCCGGCTGCACCTCGACCAGCACCGCGAAGTGCCCGCCGGCCGGCCCCGGCCCCGCGACCTTGACGGTGCGCGTCTTCTCCATCGGCAGCTCGACGGTCTGCGCCCGCCCGGGCCCGTTCGGCCCGATCGGGGTGAGCTTGACCGTGGCGGGCCCGGTCGGCGCGGTCATCACCACCCGCGTGGCCTGCTTCTTACCGGACCGGTTGTCGGCGATCACTCCGGCCGGCTGCACCGGATCGGCGGCCGCGGGGTAGGCGGTGTCACCCCCGTCGTGGCCCCCCTCGGTGGCGATCAACCCGGCCGTGATCGGCACATCGGCGGTGAGCTCCACCGTGGCGGCACGGCCGGACAGCCCCGAGGCCAAATCCACGGTCGCGGTGGAGGCCCCCGCCACGTCCACCTCGCCCCGCCCGTCGGGGATGTACGCGCCGTCCTCGGTGATCACGCGCACGTGCACGGAGGCCAGTTCGTCGCTCGGCGTGGCCACCACCAGCTTGCGGTCACCACGTCCCGGCGGCAGGCCGGGCAGCACCACCCGGCGGGCCGGCTGCGCGGCGGGCGGCACCCAGTCCGTGCCCCGGTCGCCCTCGCGGACCAGCAACGACGGTGCCACCCGGCCGGTGCTGGTACGCACCCGCAACGCGACGGCACCGGCGAGCTTGCTGACGGTCTTGAGCGGCAGCACCTGCCGGCTGTGCGGCTCCAGCCGCAGGCCGAGGGTGCTGGTGTCGGCGAGCCGCCCCTCCGGGGTGAGCACGTCCACGTCCACCACGGCGGGGCCGTCGTCCACGTTGAGCAGGTACAGGTCGAGCGCCTCGGCCTCCGCGCCGCCGGGCGCGGCGAACCAGAAGTCGAGGCCGGGCTCGGGGCAGCGCTCCGCGGCGATGTAGTCGTCGTGCACGGTGGTCTGCTCGGCCTGCAGGCCGCCGGCCATCGTGCCCGAGGAGTGCAGCACGAGCGGCTGCGAGCGCCCCTTGCTCTCCTGGTACCAGGGCACGCCGGTGCTGTGCAGCGACGCGGACGGGGCGTTGGCGGGGGCGTTCAGCTCGCGGATGTCCGCGCGGCCCTCGCCGGTGCGGTCGGCGGTGGACGGAGTGATCGCGGACACCGTGGTGGATATGCCCGGGACCTTGGAGGGGGCCGGGCAGGCGTGCATCGCCGACTCGACCGGGAGCCGTTCCGGGACCACCGGCGGCGCGGCGGCCGCGGCGCCGGGCCGGGTCGCGGCGGCGACGCCGTACAGGCCCGCGACGGCGGCGAGGACCACGACGAGGATCGCTATCCGGTGGCGGAGCAGGGTGCGCACGTCCGGCATGTCGGGAAGGTCGGGGCGCTTGAGCTCAGGGCGCTTGAGCTCGGGACGTTTGAATTCCGGGCGCTTGAACTCGGGGCGCTTGAACTTCATCGCGCCCCCCAGAAGGTGGTCTCCGGAACCTCGTCGGGTCGCGGCTCGGGCGTGGTGCGCGGCGGGGGCGGCGGCTCGGCGGCGTCACCGCGCCGCCTGCTGCCGCGCTTCCCGCGCGCCCGCTTGGCCCCGCCACGCCGGCCCTTGCGCTCGCCCCGTGGCCGCGGCACCTCCGCGTCCGGGTCGCCCTCCTCCTCGGAGCGCGCGGCGGGCAGCGCCAGCACGACCGCGACGAGCACCAGCAGCCCCTGCAGCAGCAGCGCGGTGGTGTACAGGAAGGTGCCGCGGGTGATCTCCAGCGTGCCGCCCGAGGCGGGCAGCTCGAAGCCCTGCGCCCAGCCGGCCACGGTGACCGGCCGCAGCTCGGCGCCGTTCAGCGTCGCCGACCAGCCGCCGTCGGCGGACTCGGCGAGCACCGCGGTGCGGCCCTCCGGACCCGCCGGCACGGCCGCGGTCACGTCGACGCCGGCGGCCTTCAGCACCACGGGCGCCTGCCCGCCGGCGACGAGGCGCAGCCGCCCGGCCGGCTCGGTGACCCGCCACAGCGCGAACCGTGGCGTCACGCTCACCCGGGAGAGGCCGGGCGAGCCGTCGAAGACGGCCTGCATGCGGCGGTCGATGGGGGCGGGGAGCAGCACGAAGCGGATGCCGTACGCGGCGAGCTCGCGTCCGTCGTCGCCGGCCCGGCCCGAGGCCAGTCCGGTGACCACGGCGTCAAGCCGGGAGCCGACCGGCTCCAGCCGGGCCACCTCGGCCTCGCCGAGCAGCGGGGCCCGGCCACGCAGCACCGTGTAGTCGATGCCGTACGCGGCGGGGCGCAGCACGAGTGTGCGCGGGGCGGTGCCGTCCCGGTTCTGCGCGGCGAGGAAGGCCGGCATGACCGGCGTGTTCACCTTGGTGACCGGCCCGGCCGCGCCGGACCACATCCACACCGCGGCGGCGGTCACCGCGGGCGTCGCCACCACCACGCCGACGGCGCAGGCGGCCCAGCGGCGCCAGCCGCCGTCCCGGTACAGGCCCGCGATCGTGGGGCCGGACGCCGCGACCGCCACGACGAGCCCCAGCCCCGCCACGGCGAGCGCCACGCCGGGCCACGCGGCCGCGGGAGGGCCGCCGTCCAGCGGCTTCGGCGAGGCGAGCGAGACCAGCACGGCGACGGGGAGCCCCACGCCGGCCGCCAGCCAGCCCGCCAGCACCGGGCCGCGGCGGCGGCGCAGCAGAAGCGCGCCGAGCGCGGTCACGGCGAGGCCGGCGGTGACCCAGATCGGCGGGGTGCCGGGCCCGCCCGGGCCGAGCAGCAGCAGCGACTCGGCCGTCACCAGCGGGTCGGCCAGGCCGGGCCGGTGCAGCCCGGCCTCCAGCAGGAAGGCGGTGGGATGCGTGAACAGCCGCAGCGTCCACGGGAACAGCAGCGCGAGCGGGGCGGTCACCGCGATCGCCAGGTTCGTCACCAGGTCGCGGGTGTCCGGCATGGTCCACGGCGACCACGGGGACCAGCGCGCCACGACGGCCAGCAGCGCGGCGAGGAGCACGGCCAGCACCCACAGCAGCGGGGTGAACGCGGTGCCGACGGCGAGAAACACGACGGTCGCCCAGGCGGCGCGGCGGGCCCGCCGGGGCGCCTCGGTGAGGATGCCGGCCGCGGCGAGACCGAGCAGCGGCAGCAGGGCGAAGGTGACCGCGGTGCCGAGGCGGCCCGCCGCGACGGCGCCGGTGGCGATGGGCAGCAACGCGTACGCGGCCGCGGGCCAGAGCGGCGTGAGCTTGCCGGGCCCCACGCGCCGGGCGAGCAGGTAGGCGGTGAACCCGGCGAGCGGGACCGACCCGAGCAGCAGCAGGCCCACCGCCGCCCACACCTTGCCGAGCAGCACCGTGGACAGGGCGGCGATCACGGCCACGTACGGCGGGACGGTGCCGTCGGTGCCCATGCCGGTGTCGTGCCAGCCGGAGACGTAGAGCCGCCACAGGTCGGAGGCGCCGCCGGCGACCGGCACCAGCGCCCCGCCGCCGAGACGGCCGCCGGTCAGCAGTGAGCGGCAGGCCACCAGCGTGACGAGGCCCAGCGCCAGCACCAGCAGCACGCCGGGGTGCGTGAAGACGCGGCGCAGCAGGCCGCCGTCGTCGCGCAGCGGATCGTCGTCCTCGTCCTCCGGCTCGCCGGGGAGCGCGCCCGCGCGGTGGCTGCCGGAGGAGTCCATGGCCCCGTCGCCGGACATCAGGTTGGCGGCCATCTCGGCCAGTCGCCGGGTGGCGGCGCCGCGGGCCAGGAACGGGCGGATCGCGCTGTAGGTGCGGCGGCGCGTACGGGCCCGGCGGCGGCGGGCGCCGATCAGCTTGAACGGGCGCCCGTACGCCGAGGCCAGCGCGGCGAGCTCGTCGAGCGCGCTGCCCGGCTGCTTGCCCACCAGGTACATCAGCGTGCGGAGCAGTGAGCCGAACACGTTGCGGATCAGCGCCAATGCGAGCGCGCCGGCCGGGAGGTTCGCGAACAGGACGTACAGCGCGTTGCGCCGGTCCACCCGGCGAGGGTGGTCGCCGGTGGCGGCGGTGGGGCGGCGGCGGCGCGCGGAGGCCTCGGCGTGGTAGACGATCGCGTCGGTGGCGACCGCGACGCGGTGGCCGGCGGAGTTGACCCGCCAGCAGAAGTCGATGTCGTCGCGGAAGAGCGGCAGGGCCGCGTCGAAGCCGCCGAGCTCCTCCCAGATGTCGCGGCGGATCAGCATGCCCGCGCTGCCCACCGCCAGCACCTCGCGGTTGCCGTCCTGCTGGCCCTGGTCGAGCTCGCGCGGCTCCAGCCCGGTCTCCCGGCGGCCCGCGCCGTCGATGGTCACCCCGACCTCGAGCAGCATCCGCCGGTCCAGCCAGTCCCTCACCTTCGGGCCGACGACCCTGGCGCGCTGGTCGTCCGCGGCGGCGAGCAGCAGGTGGTGCAGCGCGTCGTGGGCGGGGGCGCTGTCGTCGTGCAGCAGCCAGATCCACTCGACCGGGTCGATGGCCTGCACGGGGGTGTTGGCCGCGGGCTGTCGCAGGGCCTCCGCGAGCGCCGCACCGTACCCCGTCTCGCGGGGCAGGGTCACGATCGCGTCCTCGCCGAGCACCTCGTGCAGCACGCTGCGGCCGCGGTCCCGGCTGCCGGTGTCCACGCCGACGATGCGCTGCACCGGGCGGTGCTGGCTGAGGAGGCCCTTGAGGGTATCCGGCAGCCAGCGGGCGCCGTCGTGCGCGACGACGACCGCCGTGACGACATACCGGGAGAGGTTCTGTGACAAGGGCTTTCGTCCGATTGGGGATGCGCGGTGCGGCGCGCGCGGGCGCCGTACGCTTCCTGGCCCCATGGGTCAGGGGGGCTGGTGGCTGAACACGATACGGCACCGGTGGCCGCGCCGTTCGGGGGTCCGCACAAGCCCTGCCGAGCGGTCGGCGGGAGACGGCCGACCGGTCGTGACGCCCAGGTGCACCCGGGCGCTTGGGCGTCACGACCGGCCGGATCCGGTCTCCTCGCAGGTAACGCGGACCCGGCCTAGAGGCCGGCGGCCGCCTTCTTCAGCCGGCGGCGTTCACGCTCCGACAGCCCGCCCCAGATACCGAAGCGTTCGTCGTGTTCGAGCGCGTACTCCAGGCACTCCACGCGCACCTCGCAGGTCCGGCAGACCTTCTTGGCCTCGCGCGTGGAGCCGCCCTTCTCAGGAAAGAACGCCTCCGGATCGGTCTGCGCGCACAGGGCGCGCTCCTGCCAGCCCAGATCCTCGTCTGTGCCGTGCGCCAGCGGGATGATCTCCTCGCTCAAAGCGCACCTCCTATGCCCCCTCGAAACCCCTCCCACGTAGTACCCCCCGGGAGGGCTGAACCACACCAATGAAATTACACGCGCGTGTCTTGCTTCGCGTCAACCCGTCACGGTGGTATCGGCTGATATCACAGTCGCGGCCGGCAGGTCGGGCCCAGCGGCCGCGACGGTTCTGACCTCGTACGGCTCAGCGGCGGTCGTCGCCCGCGTCCCAGTCGCGCCCGGCCGGAGAAGAAGCCGACCGATCCTGGCCATCGGCCCCGGGAACCGCCCGGCCCGCGGCCGGGTCGTAGCCTCCGTACGGCTCGGCAGCGTAGTCGCTGTGGTCGTCGTAGGCCCCCACGACGGGAAACTGTGCGGTGCTCGCCGGGTTAGCGGATGGATCGTCCCGATTGGGCTCCGGTGAGGGGTCCGCGAAGAACCGATCGAACACCGTCCCCCTCCCGCCGGCCGGGGCCTGCGGGCCTCCGGCCGAGACCTGCGGGCCTCCGGCCGGGCCCTGCGGGCCGCCCGTCCCGTCGTCGGCCACTCCGCCACCGACGACCGGAAAGTCCTCCGTGGCCCGGCCGTCAGCCGGCACGAAGTCATCCACAGGCCCACCGGCTCCCGCCGGCAACGCCCCCGGGGACGCCGAATCAGCCGACGGGAGCGCACGCGCCGGGTCCGGCTCGTAGGCGTCATCGGGGCGTCCGGTGCCGAAAGCGTTGAACCCCGAGGCGGGCTCACCCTCCGGAGACCGCATGCCCTGCCCCTCCGGTGACGGCGCGCCCGGGCCCTCTGGAGACGGCGCGCCCGGGCCCCCCTGTGGCGGCGCCCCTGGGCTCTCCGGTGGTGGCGCGGCCGGGAACGGGTTCGTGGGCACGACCACCCGGTCCGGCGAGTCGGGATACTCCGGGTACGGCGAGCCGTAGCTCATCCCCTCCCCGGGCGCCCCGAACCGATCCCCGGCCCCAGGCGGGCCCCCCGCCCCGACGTCCGCGAACGGCGTCCCCGCCCCGGCGCTCCCGCCGAACGGCGCGCTCTGATCCCCGAACCCCGCCGACGCGTGCGGATCGCCATACGACGATGCCGACGGGTCGCCGTACGACGACGTGGACAGGTCCGCGGGTGGCCGCGAGGGCGTGGAGGGGTCGCCATAAGACGGCGTGTACGCGGCGGCTGGAGATGGTCCTGTTGGCGACGGCGTGGACGGGCCGCCAGGCGGATCCGCCGGCTGCGAGGACGCGTTGCCGAACATGTCCGTCGGGAGCGGCGGGACGCCGGTGGACTCGGCCGCCGGCTCGGCCATGGTGTACCAGCCGAACTCGACCGCCTGCCGAGCCGCCTCCTCGCTCGAGAAGGCCTGACCCTGCGGATTCCCAAAACCGCCCTGACCCGGCGAATCACCGAATCCTCCCTGCTCCGAGCCGAAGCCGCCTTGCCCCGGCGTGAAGCCGTCCTGCCCGGAACCGAAGCCGCTCTGCCCGGAACCGAAGCCGCCCTGCCCCGAAGCGAAGCCGCCCTGCCCGGAGCCGAAGTCGCCCTGTCCCGAGGGCGGCGTACCACCGAACCCGCCATGGTCCGCGGGTGCCGGACTACCGAAGCCGCCATGGTCCGAGGGGAACGCCTGACCGGCGGGCGAGTAGGTGGAGGGCGGCGGCTCGGGCTGTTCGTACACCCCGTGCGCAGGCGGGTGGACCGGCGGGAACGCGGGGTTGCCGCCGGTCGGCGCGTACCCCGCGCCATAGGGACCGGCGGGGCCGGCTTGCCCGGCTTGCCCGGCTTGCCCGTCGGAAGCATCCGTGTAAGGAGCCGCCTCGCGCCGACCGAGCCCCGGCTCGCGCGGACCGAACCCCGGAACGATGCCGCTCGCACCACCCCCGGACGCACCCCCGGACCCCGGCTCGGCCGGCCCACCGGCCGCACTTCCAGTGCCTGCGAATGCACCTTGGTCGAAGTCGCTACCCGGCGCACCACGGGCTGGGTCACCTGGGAGGCCCGGCGGAAGCCCGCCCGGCCCACCGGAATCGGCGGCACCCGCGCCGGTGAAAGCGCCCTGGGAGGGATTACCGGCCGAGACACCCTGCGCGGGGTCGCCCGGCCCGCTCGAGGAGAAGGGGTCACCCGGCGTGCTCGAAGAGAAGGGGCCGCCCGGCGCGCTCTGCCCGGGAGCGTCCGGAGCCCCGGGGGAACCGGGACCCGCACTGCCGGAGCCGAGGGACGCGCCTCCTACGCCGCTTGAGCCGAGCGCCCCGGGACCCGCACCGCCGGGACCCATTTGGCCCGGCCCGACGTCAACACCTGCACCGCCCGGACCCACCTGGCCGGGCCCGACGTCAACACCTGCACCGCCCGGACCCACCTGGCCGGGCCCGACGTCAACACCTGCACCGCCCGAACCCACCTGGCCGGGCCCGACGTCAACACCTGCACCGCCCGAACCCACCTGGCCGGGCCCCACACCGAGACCCGCACCGCCGGGGCCTGCACCGCCAGGGCCGGGGGCGGGGCCGGGGTGGGAGGGCGGGCCGCCGTAGCCGGCGAAGCCGCCCTGGGGGGCGCCTTGAGACCCCGTGGGCGCGGGGGTGGCCGGGCGCAGCGCCACAACCTCGGGTGAGCTGTGCACGCCGAGGGTGTAGAGCCCGGCGAGCGCGAGCAGCGCGAGTTGGGCGAGGCCGAGCAGCACCGTCATCGACTTGTCCAGCGCGCCGAGCTCGGAGAACAGCGACGCGAAGACGGCGAGCACGCCGAACAGCGCGGAACCGCCCTGGGCGACGAGCGCGAGCCGTACGAACAGCCGCGTCTGCGGCAACAGCGGGCCGCCCTTCGTCGCCAGCAGTACGGCGGCGACCGGCAGCGCCGTGGCCGCCGGCCCGATCAGCGCTCCGCCGCGGGCGACCGCCGCCCCCCACTCGGCGAAGTGACCGATCGCGATGATGCGCAGCAGCGCGTACAGCACGCCGAGCAGGGAGAGCCCGAGGAGGACCCAGACGGCGGGCCCGCGCAGCCGGTTCGCGTCCTGATGATTCACGGCCTGCTCCCCCCACGCGCCCGGAGCGGATGAGCACGGAAACGAGGTTCCACGGTGGCCCCCTCGTTGGACGGGTGTCCGGGGAAGCTTCGCACAGCTTTGCGGCTGACGTGGCCCAATGACGGATACGGGTTGTTACGCTGCGCTGCCCTTTTCCGCGCTGAACAGCGGATTCCACGGACGAAATCCGACACGAAATCACCGATCGTGACCATTCGCTCGCCGGCCGCACACGCCCCACCTCGCGCGCCGGGGGGCCGGACAGGAGTGTCGTACGGGCCTGACAGACTGGCCGCATGCGACTAGTCGTTCCGGCCGGCGGCATCGGTGGCGCCCGGTTCCTGCGCGGCCTGCGGGCCGACGTGCCCGACGCCGAGGTGACGGTGATCGGCAACACCGGCGACGACATCTCGCTGTTCGGCCTGCGCGTCTGCCCCGACCTCGACACGGTGATGTACACGCTGGGCGGCGGCATCGCCGAAGACCGCGGCTGGGGCCGCGCCGACGAGACGTTCACGGTCCGCGAGGAGCTCGCGGCGTACGAGGTGGCCCCCCTCTGGTTCACCCTCGGCGACCGCGACTTCGCCACCCACATCGTGCGCAGCCAGATGCTCGCGGCGGGGTATCCGCTGTCCGCGGTGACCGAGGCGCTGTGCGACCGCTGGCGCCCGGGGGTCCGGCTGCTGCCGATGAGCGACGACCGCGTCGAGACGCACGTGGTGATCGAAGACGAGCAGGGCCGCCGCGCCGTGCACTTCCAAGAGTGGTGGGTGCGGCTGCACGCGGAGGTGCCCGCCGAGCAGATCATCGCGGTGGGCGCGGAGGAGGCCAGCCCCGCGCCCGGCGTGCTGGAGGCGATCGAGGCGGCCGACGCGGTGCTGCTGCCGCCGTCCAACCCGGTGGTCAGCGTGGGCACCATCCTCCAGGTGCCGGGCCTGCGCGAGGCCATCGCCGGCAAGACCGTGGTGGGAGTCTCGCCGATCATCGGCGACGCCCCGGTGCGCGGCATGGCCGACGCCTGCCTGACCGCGATCGGCGTCGAGACGAGCGCCCGCGCGGTGGCCGAGCACTACGGGCCTGAGCTGCTCGACGGCTGGCTCGTCGACGACGCCGACGCGGCAGTCGCCACGGACGGCGTTCCCGGCATCGAGGTGCGCGCCCGCCCGCTCTACATGCGTGACACCGAGTCCGCCGCCGCCATCGCCAAGGCCACCCTCGACCTCGCCCTGGAGCTGCGGTCATGAGTGAGCGGTTCGAGGTCTGGGGAGTCCCCGGGATCGCCGAGGTGCGGGCGGGGGACGACATCGCCGCGCTGATCGCCGCGGCCGAGCCCGGCCTGCGCGACGGTGACGTGGTCATCGTCACGTCCAAGATCGTGAGCAAGGCGGAGGGCCGGGTGCGGGCGGGCGACCGCCTCGAGACGGTGGCCGCCGAGACCGTCCGGGTCGTCGCCGCCAAGGGTGACGCCCGCATCGTGGAGACCCGGCAGGGCCTCGTGCTCGCCGCGGCCGGGGTCGACGCCTCCAATACCGAGCCCGGCACCGTGGTGCTGCTCCCGGAGGATCCGGACGCCTCCGCGCGCGCGATCCGCGACGGGCTGCGCGACAGGCTCGGCGTACGGGTCGCCGTCCTCGTCACCGACACGTTCGGCCGGCCCTGGCGGCTCGGCCAGACCGACGTGGCGATCGGCGCCGCCGGGATCGCGCCCATCGTGGACCTGCGCGGCGAGACCGACGGGTACGGCAACCGCCTCGAGGCCACGCTGAACGCGGTCGCCGACGAGATCGCCGGCGCGGGCGAGCTGGTGAAGGGCAAGTTCGCCGGGGTCCCGGTGGCCGTCGCCCGCGGGCTCGAGCACCTCGTCACCGACGACGCCGGTGCGGGCGCCGCGGCCCTGGTCCGCCGTCCCGACGAGGACCTGTTCCGGTACGGCTCCCGCGACGTGCTGTTCGCCCGCCGCACGGTCCGGGAGTTCACCGCCGACCCGGTCGACCCGGCCGCGGTGCGCCGGGCCGTCGCCGCCGCCATCACCGCCCCGGCGCCGCATCACACCACGCCGTGGCGGTTCGTGCTGCTGGAGTCGGCCGAGGCGCGCAAGCGGCTGCTGGACGCGATGCTCGACGCGTGGATCGCGGATCTGCGCGCCGACGGGTTCTCCGAGGAGTCCATCGCCCGCCGGGTGCGCCGGGGCGACGTGCTGCGCCGGGCGCCGTACGTGGTCGTGCCGTGCCTCGTCGCCGACGGGGCGCACCCGTATCCGGACGAGCGGCGGGGCGCCGCCGAGCGGACCATGTTCCACGTGGCGATGGGCGCCGGGGTGCAGAACCTGCTGGTCGGGCTGGCGGTGGAGGGGCTCGGCTCCTGCTGGGTGTCGAGCACGCTGTTCTGCCAGGACGTGGTCCGCGGAGAGCTCGCGCTACCCGAGGAGTGGCAGCCGATGGGCGCGGTCGGCGTCGGCCACGCCGCGGCCCCGCCGAAGGACCGCCCGCCCCGCGACCCAGCCGACTTCATCCTCACCCGCTGACGGAGGAGGACACCGTCCTGGATCGCTGAAGTGGGGCGGCGGACGGGGCCGCCCGGCCCGCCGATCCCGGTCGTGGCGGGGGGCTCGCCGTAGGGACGCGGCGGTGGACTCGTAGTGTGCCCAAGGGGACATCGGGAACGGCTCCGGACGTGCGGACCGATACCCGGCGTCGGCAGACCGCGACCGACAGGAACGGTGAGGCATGGCCACTCCGACCGGACCGTCCGACAACGCCCTGCGCCGCTCGCTGGCCCGCGCCCGGGACGGCAAGCAACTGGATCAGGCCGAGGCCACCACCCTGCTGTACGCCCGCGGCGAGCACCTCGACGCCCTCCTGGAACACGCCGGCCGCGTCCGGGACGCGGGCCTCACCGCGGCCGGCCGCCCCGGCGTCATCACCTACAGCCGCAAGGTCTTCATCCCGCTCACCCGGCTCTGCCGGGACCGCTGCGGCTACTGCACCTTCGCCACGGTGCCGGGCCGGCTGCCCGCCCCGTACCTCACCCCCGACGAGGTGCTGGACATCGCCCGCCGCGGCGCCGAGCTGGGCTGCAAGGAGGCCCTGTTCACGCTCGGCGACCGCCCGGAGGATCGGTGGAGCCAGGCCCGCGAGTGGCTTGACGCGCACGGCTTCGACGACACGCTGTCCTACGTGCGCGCGATGGCCGTACGGGTCCTGGAAGAGACCGGCCTTCTCCCGCACCTCAACCCGGGCGTGCTGACCTGGCGCGACCTGCAGCGGCTCAAGCCCGTCGCCCCGTCCATGGGGATGATGCTGGAGACGACCGCGGACCGGCTGTTCAGCGAGCGCGGCGGCCCGCACTTCGGCTCGCCGGACAAGGACCCGGCGGTGCGGCTGAGGGTCCTTGAGGACGCGGGCCGCAGCAGCGTGCCGTTCACCACCGGCATCCTCATCGGCATCGGCGAGACCCCGGAGGAGCGCGCCGACTCGATCTTCGCCATCCGCAAGGTCGCGCGGGAGTACGGCGGCGTCCAAGAGGTCATCGTGCAGAACTTCCGCGCCAAGCCGGACACCAAGATGCGCGCCATGCCCGACGCCGACCTGCACGAGCTCGCCGCCACGATCGCGGTGGCCCGGCTGGTGCTCGGCCCCCGGGTCCGCATCCAGGCACCGCCCAACCTGATCGGCGACGAGTACGCGATGATCCTCGCCGCCGGCATCGACGACTGGGGCGGGGTCAGCCCGCTGACGCCCGACCACGTCAACCCGGAGCGGCCCTGGCCGCAGATCGACGAGCTGGCCGAGCGCACCGCGCGCGACAGGTTCACGCTGCGCGAGCGGCTCACGATCTACCCGGAGTACGTACGGGCCGGCGAGCCCTGGCTCGACCCCCGGCTGAACGCGCACGTCGCGGCCCTCACCGACCCGGAGACCGGACTCGCCCGCGAGGACGCGATCCCCCGCGGCCTCCCCTGGCAGGAGCCGGACGGCGGCTGGGCCGCCCACGACGGACAGGGCCGTACCGACCTGCACGTCGGCATCGACACCGACGGCCGCACGGCGGACCGCCGCGACGACTTCGACGTCGTGTACGGCGACTGGGACGAGCTGCGCGGAAGGATCAGCACCGCCCCCGCCCGGTTCGACGCCGACGTACGGGACGCGCTGCGCAGCGCCGAGCGCGACCCGGCCGGCCTCTCCGACGACGAGGCGCTGTCGCTGCTGCACGCGGACGGCTCCGAGCTGGACGCGCTGGCGGAGCTGGCGGACGGGCTGCGGCGGGACGTGGCCGGGGACGACGTCACGTACGTGGTGACCCGGAACATCAACTTCACGAACGTCTGCTACACCGGCTGCCGGTTCTGCGCGTTCGCGCAGCGCCGCACCGACGCGGACGCGTACTCGCTGTCGCTCGCCCAGGTCGGCGACCGGGTCGACGAGGCGTGGGAGGCCGGCGCCACCGAGGTCTGCATGCAGGGCGGCATCCACCCCGACCTGCCCGGCGACGCCTACTTCGAGCTGGCCGCCGAGGTGAAGCGCCGCCGGCCGGAGATCCACCTGCACGCGTTCAGCCCGATGGAGGTCGTCAACGGCGCGTCGCGCTGCGACATGTCCATCGAGGAGTGGCTGATCCGGGCGAAGGAGGCGGGCGTCGACTCGCTGCCCGGCACGGCCGCGGAGATCCTCGACGACGACGTGCGCTGGGTCCTCACCAAGGGCAAGCTGCCCACCTCGGCGTGGATCGAGGTGGTGACCACCGCGCACCGGATCGGCCTGCCGACGACCTCCACGATGATGTACGGGCACGTGGACACGCCCGCCCACTGGGTCGCGCACCTGAAGCTGCTGGCCAGGCTGCAGCGCGAGTCGGGTGGGTTCAGCGAGTTCGTGCTGCTGCCGTTCGTGCACACCAACGCGCCGATCTATCTGGCCGGGCTGGCCCGGCCCGGGCCCACGCCGCAGCAGAACCGGGCCGTGCACGCGCTGGCCCGGCTGCTGCTGCACGGGGCGATCGGCAACATCCAGTGCTCCTGGGTGAAGCTCGGTGAGGACCTCTGCCGGGACGTGCTGCGCGGCGGGGTCAACGACATCGGCGGCACGCTGATGGAGGAGACGATCAGCCGGATGGCGGGGTCGGAGCAGGGGTCGTACAAGACGATCAGTGACATGGCGGCGCTCGTCGCGCCGACCGGCCGGCCGCTGCGGCAGCGCGGCACGCTGTACGGCGCGGTGAGCGAGGAGCGTCGGTCCGTGGCGGCGGCGAGCGACGGGGTGGCGATGGCGGTACGGCGCCCCACACTACCGCTGGTCTGACCGGGGCCGTATGGCGCCGCCGGCCTGACCGGGCCGTCTGGCGCCGCCGGCCTGACCGGGGCCGTACGTCGCCGCCGGCCTGACCGAGGCCGTACGGCACCGCGGGCGCGACCCGGGGCCGGGCGCGGCCGCGACGGCGGCCCGCCGGGTCAGGGCGTGCCCGGGAGGCGGTGCGGCTCCTCCAGGTCGAGCTCGTGCTGGATGGCGCGGAACGTCTCCACGCCGATCTTGCCCTTGCGGTACAGCAACCGGGTGCGTTCGCGCTGCGCGCGGATCATCTCGCGGCGCACCCAGCCGGTCCCGGGGCGGTCCGGCTCCGCGTCCGGGTCCGGGTCGTCCGCAGCCTCCAGGACGGACCGGACGCGGTCCAGCCGCAGCTGTATCAGCTGGCGGAACACCTCCGCCGTGGAGGCATCCAGCCGGTCCGCCGCCTCCAGCTCGTTCAGCCGATCCATGGCCGCCTCCATGGCGGACTGGCGCGCCCGCGTCAGCTCCAGCTCCCCCGTGTCCCCGGCGCCCAGTCCGAGCGCGCGGAGCAGCGTCGGCAGCGTGGCGGACTGGCCGATCAGCGTCGCCAGCACCACGGCCGCGGCCAGGAAGATGAGCACGGAACGCTCCGCCACCGACCGGCCGTCCACGCTGATCGGCAGCGACAGGGCGATGGCCAGCGAGATCGCGCCGCGCATCCCGCCCCAGCCGATCACCACCCGCTCTCGCCACGGGATGTGCGCGAAGTCCAGCGGCCGTGGGGGCAGGTAGCGCATCAGCGGCGAGATGACGAGCTCCCAGAGGAGGCGCAGCCCGATCACGACGGCGATGACGAGCACGGCCGCGGCGGCGAGGCGGCCGGTGGAGTAGCCGGAGACCGCCTCGATCACGTCCACGATCTGCAGCCCGAGCAGCACGAACAGGGCCGACTCCAGCAGCAGGACGAGCACCTGCCAGAACGTGTTACCGGTGAGTCGTACGGAGGCGGGGAGCATGCCCTCCGTACGCACCCCCAGGTAGAACCCGGCCACCACGGTGGCGAGGATGCCGGAGAAGTCCAGCGTCTCGGCGGGCAGGTACGCCACGAACGGCGTGATCACCGAGAGCAGGAGCTGCAGCCCCGGCTCCCGGGCGTGCCGCTGCACCTTGCCGATGACGACGCCGACGATCAGCCCGTACCCGATCCCGCCGATCACCACCAGGGCGAGCCGGCCGAGGCCCTCGCCGAGGGTGAGCGTGTGCGACATCGCCTCCACGGCCAGCGCGAACACGGTCAGCGCCACGCCGTCGTTGATCAGGCTCTCACCCTCGAGGATGGTGACGATGCGGCGCGGCGCACCCAACCGCTGCAGGACCGCGGTGGCGGCCACCGCGTCGGTGGGGGCGACCGCGGCGCCGAACGCGAACGCGGCCGGCCAGCCGATCTCGGTGAAGAAGAAGTACACCGCGGACGCCGCGGCGGCGGTGGTGGCCAGGGTGAGGCCGATGGCCAGCGCGCTGATCGGTACGGCGTCGGCGCGGGCCTCGCGAGGCGCGGTGAAGAACGCGGCCCGGTACACCAGCGGCGGCAGGAAGATCGTCAGGACGAGCTCGGGGGAGATGTGCAGCCCCTGCAGGACGGGCACGAAGCTGGCCGCCGCCCCGAGCAGCACCAGCGGCACGGCCGCCGGAATGCCGGTCCGGGTGGCCAGGGCCCGTGCGAGCAGCACCGCGACGACGATCGCGAGCAGGCTCAGGACCACAAGATCGTGCATGGTGGGCGCGTCTCCCCCCGACGGGCTCCCCCAGAAGATCTCCCCGATCCCCGGGCCTCTAACTGTGGGATCAGATACGTCGGTAGTCGCGCACCGGGTTGCGCGGGCCGCGCCGGGGCGGGGTGCCGCCGCTGCCCATGAGCAGCATCGCGACGCGGTGCCGATGGCCGGCGTACGGCGCCAGCAGCTCGAGCATGCGCGCGTCGTCCGCCTTGCGCTCGCCGACCAGCGACCAGGCGACCATCGAGGGGATGTGGTAGTCCCCCACCGAGACGGCGTCCGCGTCGCCGTGCGCGCGCTGCCGCACCTCCGCCGACGTCCACACGCCGACGCCGGGCAGCGACCGCAGCCGCCGGTCCGCCTCTTCCGCCGGCAGCTCCAGCGTCTCCTCCAGCCGGGCGGCCACCCGCGCGGCGCCGATGACGGTACGGGCCCGGACCGCCTCCGCGCCCGCCCGGTGCCACTCCCAACTGGGGACCTTCATCCATACCTCGGGCGGGGGTGGCACGACGAGACGCAGTTCGTGCGGCCCGGGCGCGGGCTCGCCGAACCGGCGCAGCAGCAGCCGCCACGCGCGGAACGCCTCCAGCCCCACCACCTTCTGCTCCAGCACCGCGGGCACCAGGGACTCGAAGACGCGCCGGGAGCGGCCCACCCGCAGCCCGGGCAGCCGCCGCACGCCGTCGGTGACCTGCGGGTGCACCGGCACCAGCGACCCGGGGTCGTCGGCGGCGCCGAGGAGCTCGGGCAGCGCGTCGAGCTGCCATGCGGCGCCGGGACCGTACGCCGTCGCGTGCACCTCGCCGCCCCGCGGGCGCGACACGATCCGTACGGAGACCGGGCCGTCCGGCGTGGTGGAGGCGCGCCACACCGCCCCGTCGCCGGCCACCCGGTACGCGGGGTCGCCGTGGCCGCGCCGGTGCACGCCCAGCACCCGCGCGACATCGAGCGGCCACGGCGGCCGCCAGGTCCGTTCCAACACCCGCCCAGTCTGCCCCCCACCACACCCCAACAAGGATTTTGCGACCCCCACCTGCGGTTCCCTCCACAAAATCCTTCCCCCAATTTGTTGAGGGAAGGGGGTGTGGTCAGGGGTCGGGGGTGAAGCGGAGGGTGGTGGGCGGGAGGTGGGTGCCGGGCCAGAGGCGGGCGCCGGCGCGGAGCTCGTTGCCCTCCTCGATCACCGCGTCGTCGCCGATCACGGCGCCGTCGAGGATTACTCCTGGGGCGAGCCGCGCACCCCGGCCGAGGACCGAGTCGACGACCCGGGCGCCCTCACCGACCGCTGCGTCCTCGAACAGGACGCTTCCCGTGACCTCGGCCCCGGCCGCCACCGTGGCCCCGGGACCGACCGTGCTCCCGCCGCCCACCGTGGCGTCGGGGTCGATCTTGGCGTCCGCCGCGATCAGCGCCGGCGCGGGCACCCCGGAGACGGCGGGTGCGGGCAGCCGGCCGAGCACGAGGTCCCGGCAGCCCTGGACGTAGGCCTCCGGAGTCCCGACGTCCAGCCAGTACGCCGCGTCCGCGTACCCCATCACGGTCTCCCCCGCCGCGATCAGTCCGGGGAACGTCTCCCGCTCCACCGAGACCACCTGACCCGCGGGAATGGCGTCCAGCGTGGACCGGCGGAACACATAGCATCCGGCGTTGATCCGGTTGGTGACCGGGTCGGGCGTCTTCTCCAGGAACGCGGTGACCCGTCCGTCCGCGTCCGTGGGGACGCAGCCGAACCGGCTCGGGTCCGTCACCTCGGTGAGGTGCAGGGTGACCGCGGCCTCCGCCCGCGCGTGCAGCGCGAGCTGCGCGCGGATGTCGTGCCCGGACAGGATGTCGCCGTTCAGTACGAGCACCGGGTCGTCCGGCCCGCCGCGCAGCGCGCCCGCCGCGTTGCGGATCGCGCCGCCGGTGCCGAGCGGCTCGTCCTCCACCATGTAGTCGATGCACAGCCCGTACGCCGCGCCGTCGCCGAAGGCCCGCTCGAACATCGCGGCCCGGTACGAGGTCGCGAACACCACGTGCCCGGCCCCGGCCTCGCGCGCCCGCGCCAGCTGATGCGCCAGGAACGGCACCCCCGCGGTGGGCAGCAGCGGCTTCGGCGTCGCGATGGTCAGCGGCCGCAGCCGACTGCCCTGCCCGCCGACGAGCAGCACGGCCTCGAGATCGTCGTTGATCACCGCTGAGGTCAACTCCTCACCGTCGAGGGATGGGGCTCACGACTCTAGGGCCCGCCGGTACGACGCCACATGCGCCTCGGCCGAGGCCTCCCAGGTGAACTGCGCCGCCCGGGCCCGGCCCGCCTCGGCGAGCCGCCGGCGACGCTCCGGGTCGCCGAACAGCCGCCGTAGCCCCTCGGCGATGCCGTCCGCCTCGGGCTCGGTGTAGTCCACCGCGTCCCCGCCGACCTCGGGCAGCGACGTACGCCGGGTGGTGAGCACCGGGGCGCCGCAGGACATCGCCTCCAGCACCGGCAGCCCGAACCCCTCGCCCCGGCTGGGGATCGCCACCACGAGCGCGCCGCCCAGGTAGGCGGGCAGGTCGGCGGGCGCGAGATACCCGGGCCGGACCACCCGCAGCTGCGCGGGCACGGCGGCGACCGCCTTGTCGACCTCGGCGGCGAGCGTACGGCCCCCGGCCAGCACCAGCGTCGACGGCTCGGCCTGCTCCGCGGCGGCCATCGCCCAGCCCTCGACCAGCGCGGCGACGTTCTTCCGAGGCTGCAACGCCCCGAGATACGCCACGTACGGCTCGCCGTGCAGCCCCAGCCGGGACCGCAGCGCGGCGGCCTCGGCGGGCTCCGGCGGGTGGAAGACCGCGGGGTCGACGCCGTGATAGGCCACGTCGATCCGGGACGGCACGGCGTCCAGCACCTCGACCAGGTCGTCGCGGGTGGCCTGCGACGGGACGATCATCCGCGCGGCGCGGCGGACCGCGCGCCGGGTGGCGGAGCGCAGGTAGGAGGCGCGCTCCTCGTCGTGCAGGTCCGGGTCGGTGAAGAAGCCCAGGTCGTGCACGGTCACGACGGTGGGGACGCCCGGCCGGTCCGGCATCGACGGGTACGGCACGTGCAGCACGTCCGCCCCCACCTGGGCGGCGACGTGCGGCAGCGTGCTCTGCTCCCAGGCCAGCCGGGACTGCCGGTGCGTGATGGCGGCCGGGCCGGCGACGACGTGCGCACCGGGGGCCAGCCGGGTGTAGCGCTCCTTCTCCGAACGCTGGCAGACGATCGCCAGGTCGATCTCGCCGCCGTCCCGGGCTCCGCCCAGGGCGGCGACGAGTCCGTCCACATACCGGCCGAGAGCACCGCGATCGGCCGGAACGGCGGTCGCGTCGACCAGCACACGTGGCGACACGGGCCTCGCTCCCTCAGTCGTGCTTCTCCGGCGGGACCCCCCCGACGGGGACGGAACACCCGCCGATCTCACCCTACGACTCCCCTCGGCCGGACGGTGGACTCTCACCACCACCGGCCACGTCGCGGTAGTGCGTCGCCTAAGCCGGGGCGCGCTTGCGGGCGCGTACGAGGACGATGCTGCCGCGGTCGTTCGGGGTGCGCGCGTCGCTGGCGGCGACCCAGGCGGCGAGCGGGGCGGCCGCGTTGAAGCCGACCCGGCCGCCCTTGGCCGACAGCGTCAGGTAGAGCTTCTCCGCGGCCCGGCTGCGGAACTGGTAGCTGTACTCCTGCAGGTCCAGCCCGCGCTCGGTGAACATGTCGCCCAGGCTCTCGTGCGTGTAGGTCTGCTTGACGTGGTACTTCGTGGCGTGCGCGCGGAACAGTTCCGGCCACTCGGCGCGGCGGCTGAGCACGTCGGCCGACATGGCGATCTCGCCGCCGGGCCGCAGCACCCGCGCCATCTCCGAGAGCGACGCGCCGCCGTCGTCGAAGTGCTCGATCGCGCAGATGGAGAGGATCTTGTCGAAGCTGCCGTCGGCGAACGGGAGGCGGAGCGCGTCGCCCTCGATCAGCGCGGGAGCGTACGCGAGCCGGGCGCCGCGCAGCATCTTGTGCCGCGCCAGGTCGATCGAGACGGCGTGCGCGCCCTTGCGGCGGGCCTGGGCCGCCCAGTAGCCGTCGCCGCCCGCGACGTCGAGCACCCGCTGCCCGGTCAGGTCGTCCCCGAGCCAGCGGAGCAGCCGGCCGCCCTCCCGGAACCGGCACACGTGCACCTGGTGGCCGACGAAGGCCACGGCGTCATTGAGTCCCACGCAGGTCACTCTATGGGCAGCCGCGGCACGGCGCGGCCCGTCCACGCCCACCGGTCACCCGATCGCCGCCCACGCGTCACCCGTCCCTCGCCACCCCGTCGCCAACGACGCGCCGCGCTCCCGGTCACCCGATCGCCGCCGTGGCGTCACCCGCTCCTCGCCGGGCCGTCGTCGAGGACGCGTCGCTGCTCCGGCCGGTCCCGATAGCCTGGCCTGGTGCCGCACCGCCTGCGCGCCAGCCGCGCCGTACGGGCCGCCCTGGTGCTCGTCGTCCTGGGCTTCGCCGGCTCTGCGCTGGCGGCCCGGTGGGACGAGGCGCAGGCGGCGCTCGCGCAGCTGAGCTGGCAGGCGGTCTCGGCCGCGACGATCGCGGCGGTCGCGGCACTGGGCGGCCAGATGCTCGCCTGGCGCGCCCTGCTGGCCGACCTCGGCTCGCCGCTGCCGCTGCGCGCCGCCATCCGGATCATGTTCCTGGCGCAGCTCGGCAAGTACCTCCCCGGCTCGGTCTGGGCCTTCGTCGGCCAGGTCGAGCTGGCCAAGGAGTACGACGTGCCGCGCCGCCGCGGCGGCACCGCCACCATGCTCGCGGTCGCCGTCACCGTCGCCGTCAACCTCGCGGTCGCGGCCGTCTGCCTCCCGCTGACCTCGCCCGACGCGGCGCAACGCTGGTGGTGGCTGCTGGCCCTGGCCCCGGTCCTGCTGGCCTGCCTGCATCCCCGGGTGGTCACCTGGGCGGTCAACCTGGCGCTTCGCGTCCTCCGCCGCGACCCCCTGGAGACCTCCCCCAGCCTGCGCGGCACGGCGGTCGCCGTGGCCTGGACCCTGCTCGCCTGGGTCCCGCTCGGCCTGCACGCCTGGTTCCTCGTCCTGGACGCCAGCGGCGGCACCACCGCGTTGGCCGCCCTCCCCATGGCCGCCGGTGGCTACGCCCTGGCCTGGACCCTCGGCCTCATCGTCATCATCGCCCCCGCCGGCCTGGGCGTCCGCGAACTCGCACTCACGGTCGCCCTCTCCCCAGTCCTCTCCCCCGGCTCCGCCCTCATCGTCGCGGTCGTCTCCCGCCTGGTCATGACCGCAGCCGACCTGCTGTGGGCCGCCCTGGCCCTCCTCCTCACCCGCCGCACCCGCACGCCCACCGGGGGCTTTGCTTAGCGAGTGGCTGCACGAATGCCGCAAAACAGGACACGAGGTCGCCACCTGGTAAGCAATCCCTCTTGACAGCTCAGGCGCGAACCAGGGTGGGGAGGTATTTGTCCCAGTAGGGGGTGGGGTCTACGGGGCGGACGGCGGTGCGGAGGCGTTGGGGTTCGCCGTCGCGGTAGAAGGTGGTGAGGGCCTCCGTGAGGGAGTCGACGTCGCCGGGGGTGCAGAGGAGGCCGTCGATGCCTTCGCGGATGTGGTCGGCGAGGGCGCCGGCGCGGGTGGCGATGACGGGGACGCCGTGTTCGAAGCCGAGCCAGACGTTCTGTGAGGCGGTGGCGGAGCGGTACGGGAGGACCAGCGCGTCGGCCTGGGCGAACAGCGTGGGTACGTCCTCGGCCGCTACGTAGCCTTCGCGTAGCTCGACCCGGTCGCCGAGGCCGAGTGAGGTGATGAGCTCGCGGGTGGAGTCCGTGCCGCCCCAGAACTCGCCCGCCACGGTGAGCGAGACGTCGGGCGGGCCTGCGGCCAGCGCGCGGAGCAGGACGTCGAGGCCCTTGTAGGGGCGGACGATGCCGAAGAAGAGCAGACGCCGGTGGACCTCGGCCGGCGCACCCGAGCCGGCGGAGGCGCCGGGCAGGTGGGGGGGCATCTCGGCCTCCGCCACCGGTGTCCCGGGTGCCAGCGAGCGAGCCAGCTCGGCCTGGTCGGCGGAGTGCGTCAACACCCCGTCGACCCGCCGCAGTAGCCGTCGCATGAGAGCCACGTCATACCCGCGCCGCTCGTGCGGCAGCACGTTGTGGCACAGCGCGACCGTACGCGGCCGCCGCCCCGCCCCGCCGAGCGCGGTGCCGCCCTGCTCGGTGCCGCCCTGCTCGGTGCCGCCCTG
>WHSL01000027.1 GCA_009380095.1 Streptosporangiales bacterium
CGAGCGGGGGCGGGGTGGTCGCGGACTAGCAGGGTGGCTGTGGCGCCGGCGAAGGTGAGCAGGGCGAGGAGGGTGTAGCCGGAGGGGTAGCCGCCGGCCAGCTCGGCGAAGAGCGCTCCGCCTGCCGGGGCGAGGGCGGTGACGGCCTGGATGGGCGCGGTGAAGACGCCGTTGATACGGCCGAAGGCCACCGTCCCCCACCGGTCGGCGACCGCCGTGGCCTGCAGCAGCGTGTAGATCCCGCGCACCATCCCGGCCACCACCGCCACCGCGATCATGAGCACCGCCGGCCCCACGTACAGGCCGAGCGTCACCACCGTGACCCCGCCCGCGGCCACCACCAGGAAGGTCCGGCCGCGCGGTGAGGTGCGCCGGGTCAGCACGCCGTAGAAGATCCGCCCGAGCACCTGGCCCGCGCCGCACAGCCCCAGGCCGAGCGCGGCGAGCTGGGTGCTCATGCCGCGCGAGGTGAACAGCGGGACCAGGTTGACGGTCGCCGCGTACATGCCGAACGCCCCCGCGGCCATCCCGCCGGCGAGGATCGCGAACCCGCGCCCGCGCAGCACCCGCCGCGCGTGCTCGGCGCCGTCCACCGGCGCGCCGTCCGCCGCCGGGTCGGCTACGTGCCTGCCCGGCCACGGCGGCGTGAGGAAGATCGCGTGCAGCGGCACCACGATCACCGCGAGGATGCCGGCCAGCACCAGGTACGTCGCCCGCCAGCCGAACTGCTCGAGCAGCACGGCGGTGATCGGGGCGAACACGGTGCTGGCGAACCCGCCCGCCAGCGTGACGGTGGTCAGCGCGCGGACGCGGTCGGGCCCGTACCAGCGGGTGATCGCGATGAACGCGGGCGGGTAGAGCAGCGCGGCCTGCGCGGCCCCGGCGAGCACCCAGGCCGCGAAGAACAGCGGCAGGTTCGGCGCGGCGGCGATGGCGAGCAGTGCGACCACGCCGAGTACGGCGCCGCCCGTCATCACCGGCCGCGGGCCGTGCGCGTCGATCAGCCGGCCGACCACCACCCCGGCGAGCGCCGACGTGATGGCTCCCGTGGAGAACGCGGCCATGGCCGTGGCGGTGGCCCACCCGGTGTCGCGCGTCACCTCGGCGACCACCACCGGGAACGCGTAGTAGAGGATGCCCCAGCTGGTGATCTCCGTGACGCACAGCGCGATCATCGCGCGCCGCAGGGCGGGAGCGGACGTGCCCGTCAGTCCTTGTAGCCGGGCGCGACCCGGTCCAGCAGCCGCAGCAGCGCGGACCAGGCGAGCTCCGTCGAATCGTCGTCGGTCACGTCGTCGCCGTCCGCCTCGCCGGCGAACTGCCGCGCGGTGTACGCGCACACCTCCGCGTCCGGCAGCCGCAGCGCCGCCCCGCCGGCCTGGGCGGCGAGCTGGATCTCGCACGCCTTGTCCAGATAGAACATCCGCAGGAACGCCTCCGCGGCGGTCTCCCCGACGGTGAGCAGGCCGTGGTCACGGAGGATCATCACCGGCTTGTCACCGAGGTCGGCGACGAGCCGCTCCCGCTCGTCCGCGTTGAGCGCGATGCCCTCGTAGTCGTGATACGCGACCTTGCCGTAGAACTCCAGCGAGATCTGGTTGACCGGCAGCAGCCCTTGCTCCTGCGCGGCCACCGCGGTGCCCGCCCGGGTGTGCGTGTGCACGACGCACCGCGCGTCCTCGCGGGCCCCGTGCACCGCGCTGTGGATCATGAAGCCGGCCGGGTTGACCTTGTACGGCGTCGGCTCCACCGGCCGCCCGTCGAGCCCGATCTTGACCAGGCTGGACGCGGTGATCTCCTCGAACAGCAGCCCGTACGGATTGATCAGGAAGTGGTGGTCCGGCCCGGGAAGCCGTACCGACACGTGCGTGAAGATGAGGTCGGTCATCCGGAAGTGGGCGAGCAGCCGGTAGACGGCGGCGAGCTCCTCGCGCAGCCGCCGCTCCTCGCCGGGAGTGGCCGTCGGCACCTGGGTGGATTCGGCAGCGAGGGTCATGGCGTCCATTCTCCGACACACCGGTTCCGCCGGCACGGCCGGGCCCGTACGGATCCCCGCGAAACGACCCGGTAACGAGATCTTGACATCACGTGCCGTAATGGCATGAGGTACCTGGCAAGTCCGTGTGCCGGGAGGCCACGTCCGGCACCGGGCCCCGACCCAGCAGACGCTCCCATGTATCGGGGGATTGGGGCCGAGCGGCCACGGAGGGCCATGCGCATCGCACTCGGCAACGATCACGCGGGCTTCGGACTGAAGCCCCATGTTCGTGACACCTTGACCGCGCTCGGTGCGGAGGTCACCGACCACGGCACGCACAGTGCCGAGCCCGTCGACTTTCCCGACATCGCCGCGGCCGTCTGCCAGGACGTCCTGGCCGGCCGCGCCGACCGGGCGGTCCTCGTCTGCGGTACGGGCGTCGGCGCGTCCATCGCCGCCAACAAGATCCCCGGAATCCGGGCGATGGTGTGCAACGAGACCTACTCGGCCCGGCAGGGCGTGGAGCACGACGACGTCAACGTGCTCTGCCTGGGCGGCTGGCTGATCGGCCCGGTGATCGCCGAGCAGGTCGTCCGCGCCTTCCTGGAGGCCGAGTTCAGCACCGACGAAGACTTCCGCCGACGGGTCGCCAAGCTGCGTGACCTCGAGCTCCGTGCAGGAGAGGGGCGATCATGAGCGACGAGATACAGGAACAGGAATCGGCCGAGCGGATCCGCTATCCCGAACTCCCATCGGAGATCGCGGGCCCCAGGTTCGGCTTCAAGGGTGCGCTGCTGGTCTTCGGGCCGGGGGTGATCGTCGCCTCGAGCACCATCGGCTCCGGTGAGCTGATCTTCTCCGCGCGCGGCGGCGCGGTCTTCAGCTACGCCATCATGTGGACGTTCGTGGTGGCGGCCGCCGCCAAGTTCGCGATGGTGTACGCCACCAACCGGTACATGGTGGTCACCGGTGAGAACCCGATGCACCGATGGGCGGTCCAGTTCCCGGGCCCGCGCGGCTGGTTCCCGATGCTGATCGGCCTCATCTCGGTGGTCTCCTTCCCGTCCTGGGCGGGCGGGCTGTCCACCGCCATCGGCCAGCTCATGCCACAGATGACCGGGATCGGTGCCGGCGCGTCGGCCGGCCAGTGGTGGGCCACCGGGCTGCTCCTCCTGGCCGGGGTGCTCGCGTGGACCGGCAGCTACGACCGGATGGAGAAGGCCCAGACGGTGATCGTTGGTCTCATGATCGTCGCCGTGGCCGTCTCCATGTTCGCGCTCACGCCGGACTGGCTGGGCGCGCTCGGCGGCCTGATCCCGCAACTCCCCGCGTACGACACGTGGGTGGCCACGGACTACCCGGACATCGCCTCGCGGCCCATCTGGCTGGAGATCGCCACGTACCTGGGGGCGATCGGCGGCGGCGTCTACGACTACGTCGGGTACTCCGGCATGCTGCGCGAGAAGAAGTGGGGTCTGCTCGGCTACGAGCGTACGAGCGACCTGCGCGAGCGCTTCCTCGCCCTGCCCAAGGGCAGCCGGCTGCCGCTGTCGGACGACGCCGAGGACGTGCGGACGGCCAAGAAGTGGCAGCGCGCGCCGTTCGGCGACACGCTGCTCTCCTTCGCGGCGGTCACCGTGCTGGCGATCATGTTCGCCATCAACGGCGCCGCACTGCTGCACGAACAGCGCCAGGTCCCCGAGGGCGAGGAGACCCTGCTCCATCAGGCGCAGTTCCTCACCACGCTCAGCCCGGCGCTGGAGTACCTCTACTACGTCGGCGTCTTCTTCGCCTTCTTCGGCACCCTGTACGCGCTGTGGGAGATCTACAGCTACACGACGTACGAGACCCTCGGAGCGGTCTTCCCCAAGATCCGCCGGGGCGGGGTCGCGCTGGTCCGCAGGTACCTCTACCCGTACGTGGCCATCGCCGGCGTCGCCCTGATCTGGACGGTGGGCGAGCTGGTGGCGATCGTGACACCGGCCTCCGTGCTCGGCGGTGTGCTCGGCTGTGGCCTGTTCGCCCTGGCACTGCTCTGGACGGAGAAGGCGATGCTGCCCGAGGCGTACCGGATGCGCCCGGCCATGCGCTGGTACGTGCTGGTCGCGGGCATCCTGCTCACCGTGCTCGGCATCGTGTCGGTGTACGAGCTCGTGGCGGGGCTCTGACGCGTGCGGCTCAGCACCGTTCTGGCCACCGGCTGCCTGACCCTGATCTCGGTCTGGCAGGCGGCCGATGGCCGGTACGTCTGGGCGGGGGTGTTCATCGCCCTCGCCCTCGGCAACCTGGGGCTGGCGGTCTGGTCCGGACGGGGCCGGGCCGCAGCCGCGCCGGCACCACACGACCTCGACGTGGAGCGTGAGAAGCGGGTACGCGCCGGCTGGCTGCGCATCACCCTGTTCGGCTGGATCGCGGCCGTCGCCGGAGCGTTCGTGTTCCCTCCGATGAGCCTGGTGCTGGCGGGGCTGTCCATGTACGCGACGGTGCGTTACCGGCGGAGCGGGATGCTCATCGCCGCGGCGGAGAGGAGCGGGGATGCCCCGCAGACCGGATGACCTGGCCTTCGTCGGCCTCGGCGCGATGGGGGCGCCGATGGCGCGCAACCTGCTGCGCGCCGGCCACCGCGTGCAGGTCTACGACGTGCGCGCCGCCGCGGTGGAGAACCTGGCCACCGATGGTGCGATCGCGGCCGGGAGCGCGGCCGCCGCGGCCAAGGGGGCGAGCCACGTGTTCGTCTCGCTGCCGGACGAACCGCACGTACGGAACGCGCTGCTGGACGAGGACGCCGGCGTGGTGGCGGGCGCGGCCGCGGGCACCGTCGTCACCGACCTGTCCACGATCACGCCGGGGGCGAGCCGGGAGTTCGCCGAGGCGCTCGCGGCCTACCGGATCGGGTATCTCGACGCCCCGGTCAGCGGCGGGGTGAAGGGGGCCGAGGAGGGCACCCTGTCGATCATGGCGGGTGGGCCGGCGGAGGACTTCGCCCGCGCCGAGCCGCTGCTGCGCGTGCTGGGCCGTACGGTCGCGCACGTGGGGCCGGCCGGGATGGGACAGCTGTTCAAGAGCTGCAACCAGATCATCTGCGCGATGAACCTGCAGGCCATCTGCGAGGCCCTGGCCCTGGCGCGGGCGTACGACGCCGACCTCGGGCAGCTGCGCGAGCTGTTGATGGGCGGTGCCGCGAGCTCGTGGATGCTGGAGAACCTCGCGCCGCTGATGATCGACGGCGACACGAGCGCCGGATTCCGGATCGAGCTCCAGCTCAAGGACCTCCGGATCGCCGCGCGCGCCGCCGCCGAGACGGGCGTACCGCTGCCCGGCACCGGGCAGGTCTCCTGGATGTACCAGGAGGCGGTCGCGCACGGCGAGGGCGGCAACGGCAACCAGGCGCTGTTCCGCGTCTACGACAGGCTCACCGGCTCCGCGTCCGGCGAGCCGTCGGCCGGCCCCGCCGGCCCCGCCGGCCCCGCTGGCCCCGCTGGCCCCGCCGGTCCGGCCGGTCCCGCCGGGCCGGTCAACGGTCCGTGAGGTCGCGGTAGCGCTCGCGGAACGCGGGCGCGAGCGCCTGGGAGGCCAGCCCGGCCAGCGGAAGGCTGACGCCGGCCTCCCGGGCGACGAGCACCACGTCGAACAGATCTTTACCGAAGTATCGATAGGCCGCCTCGGTCCCCGCGTCCCGGTGATCGCGGAGCAGCCGGTCGAAGAATCCCCAGTTCCGGACGGTCCAGGAGTCTCCCGTGGTGGCGGTGGCCAGATCGATCAACCGGTCCTCGGCGATGTCGTGCGCCGCCGCGAGCGTCACCGCCTCCAGCGCCACGAGGTGGTTGGCGTACGTCATCAGCTGCAGGGAGAGCTTGGCCGCGGCGCCCGCGCCGGGCGGCCCGAGCAGCTCGACCCGCTCGCCGATGGCCGCGAAGTACGCCTCGCAGCGGGCCAGCGCCTCGGGTTCGCCGCCCGCCATCACGGTCAGCGTCCCGGCCGCGGCGCCCATGTCCCCGCCGCTCACCGGCGCGTCCACTACCCGTACGCCCGAGTCCTGCAGCGCGGTGACGGTCCGGGGGAGCACGGTGGAGTGCACGATGACCACGGTCTCCGGCCGCGCGGCCGCCGCGATCTCCCGGGTGACCTCGGTGACCTGCGTGTCGTCCAGCACCGCCAGGCCGATCAGGTCGCACCCTGCCGCCACCGCCGCCGGCCCGTCCGTGGCGACCGCGCCCTCCCGTTCCGCGGCGGCCACCGCCCCGGGCCGTACGTCGTACACGCGCACCTCGAAGCCGGCCCTGACCAGGGTCGCGGCCATAGGTGCGCCGATGTTCCCGAGACCGATGAAGCCGGCGCGGGGGGAGTCGCTCATCACAACCTCCATGTGTGGGTCGTTCCCGATGGTGCGCACTCGAGGGCGAAACGATCAAGGGCGGCGGGGCGGCTTCTCCGCTCGGCGCCGTCTCCCGCACGCGTTCCGGAAGCTTGATCCACGGGTCGTCACCCGCGGGGTCCGTGCGTCGTTGTCCCGACCGTCCACGCAGAGCGAGGAGCGCTGAGCCGGCCCGATGAGCCCGTACGACGGCCCGATCACCGATGCCCATGTCCACTTCTGGGATCCGGAGCGCAACGACCACCCCTGGCTGAGACCCGACGTGCTGATCCCGTTCCGGTACGGGGACTACACGGCGATCAAGAAGCGGTATCTGCCGTACGACCTACGGACCGACTCCGCGGGACACGACGTCCGCTCCGCGATCTACATCGAGACCGAGTGGAACCCCCAGGATCCGATCGGCGAGATGGAGTACGCGTCGAGCCTGGCGGCGGCGTACCCGTGGCCGAACGCGCTGGTGGGGGCGGTTCGGCTGGACCGGCCCGACGCGGCGGAGCTGATCGCGCGGATCGCGGAGTTCCCGTTGGCGCGCGGTATCCGCCACAAACCGGGCGGGCCCGCCTCGCCCGCGGAGCGCTCGGCCGGGCGGCGTACGCTGATGTCCGATTCCACCTGGCGGAACGGGTATCGCGAGCTCGCCCGGCACGGGCTGCACTTCGAGCTGCAGACCCCGTGGTGGAACCTTGACGAGGCGCGTGACCTGGCGGCCAAGATGCCGGACGTGCCGATGGTGCTGAACCACGCCGGGCTGCCCGGCGACCGGGGCGACGACGCGCTCGCCGCCTGGGGCGACGCGATCGAAGGGCTCGCCGCCGAGCCGAACGTGTTGATCAAGATCTCCGGGCTGGGGGACCCGGGGGAAGCGTGGACGCCGGAGCGCAACGCCCGGATCGTCCGCCGCGCCATCGAGGCGTTCGGCGCGTCCCGGGCCATGTTCGCCAGCAACTTCCCCGTGGACCGGCTGTGCGCCACGTACGACGAGATCTACGCCGGGTTCAAGCAGCTGACCGCCGACCTCAGCCCGCACGAACAGCAGGACCTCTTCCACGCCAACGCCGTCCGCCTCTACCGGCCGGTCGGCGCCTGACCCCCCGGGGGATAACCGGTGGCGTACGGCGGCCTGGTGCTACAGGATCCCGTCTGTGATCTCACGCATCCGGGTCGGTCAGCACCACCCACCCGGTGCCGTCCGGCTGCCGGCGGTCGTCCACGACACTCGCCCCGGCCCCCAGCAGCCGCGCCACGTCCTCGTCCCGGGAGTCGCGCGGCCGGAGGCACAGGTGCATCCGGTTCTTCACGGTCTTGGACTCGGGGACCCTGAGGAACAGCAGCTCCTGCCCCTCACCGATCCGAATGCCCACCTCGTCGTCGCCGGGCGCGTCCTCGCTCCCCACCGGCAGGTCGAGCACCTGGCTCCAGAACGTGGCCAGCCGGTACGGGTCCGCGCAGTCCACCGAGATGTGCATGAGGGCAACGAGTTCTGCATGCTGCGGGGGCAGTCGTGACCCCCTGAGCGCGCGGTACGAGCACGCTGCACGACCAGGCGGAACGGTCAGGCGGAACGGCCAGGCGGAACGGTCAGGCGGCGGTGAAGGCGCCTCCCTTGGCGAAGGCCAGCTCGGCGAAGCGTTCCCCGATGCGGCGGTGGGTGTCGGCGTCCGGATGGATCTGATCGGGCAGCGGCAGCTCGGCGAAGTCCGGCTCGCCGTAGAGGTCGCGGCCGTCGAGGTAGAACAGGTGCGGATCCTGGGCCGACCGCTGTGTCACGATCTGGCGCAGCTCGTCCCGGATGACGCCGAGGGTCAGTTTCCCGGTCGCGCGCTCCGCCGGATCGCCCGCGGCCCGGAAGGTCAGCTTGCCGGCACCGAGCTCGGCGAGGTCCGCGGCGCTCGGGCCGGGTGTCTCCTCGTGGATGGGGCAGAGGATCGGCGAGACGACGAGCAGCGGCGTGGTCGGGTGGCCCTCGCGGATGGTGTCGAGGAAGCCGTGCACGGCCGGGGTGAAGGCGCGCAGCCGCATCAGGTCGGAGTTCACCAGGTTGATGCCGATCTTGATGCTGACCAGGTCCGCCTGGGCGTCCCGCACCGCCCGGGCGGTGAACGGGTCGAGCAGGGCGCTGCCGCCGAACCCCAGGTTGACCAGCTCGACGCCGCCGAGGGCCGCGGCGAGCGCGGGCCACGTCGTGGTGGGGCTGGCGGCGTCCGAACCGTGACTGATCGAGCTGCCGTGATGCAGCCACACCCGGCGCCCCCGGTCCGCCATGGGCTCGACGGGGGCGTCGGTACGCAGCGCGATGAGCTCGGTGGTCTCGTTGTGCGGCAGCCAGACCTCGACGTCCTTGGGGTCGCCGGGAAGGCCGCTGAACCGGACCGTGCCGCCCGGGCCCGGCCGGTATTCGGTGGCCCCGGTGGCCATGTCCCAGGTCAGCGTGTTGCCGCCGGTCACATCGGCCTGCGCGGCCAGGTGGCCGTCGATGGTCAGGTCGTACACCCCGGCGGGACGGGGCGGGGCGCCCAGGTAGACCCGTTTGGTGGGCACGACGTCCAGCTCGACCGCGGTCGCCCGGGTGCGGAAGGCGACCCGGACGCCTGACGGCTGGGACTCGGCCATGGCCAGTTGCCCGTCCGCGAACTGGGCGCGGGCCCAGGCGGGCAGGCGGTGCGGCAGCAGCCCGTGCTCCGTGCGCTCCACATCGAGGGCGCCGCGCAACAGCTCCGCGGTGACCGGTGTGCTGATCAAGTCTTTCTCGGTGTCCATCGTCGTCACCTGTTGATCGAATCGGGCCAGTTCCGCAGCAGCGCATCGAGAGCGTCGAGGACCCTCGACCAGGTCTCCTCCGTGTCCGGTGCGCTGTGGCTGAACCCGCCGCCCAGCTCGAGGCTGACATAGCCGTGGAAGACGCTGCCGAGCAGCCGGACCGCGTGCGTGCGGTCCGGCTCCGGCAGGTCGTAGCCGCGGAGCATGGCCCGGGTCATCTCGGCGTGTCTCGGGCCCGCGCTGTCGGCCGCGGTCTCGGGGTCGAGCCGAAGCTGGGCCGCCGCGTAGCGGCCGGGGTGCTCGCGGGCGTAGTCGCGGTAGACGTTCGCCAGGGCGGCCAGCGCGTCCTTTCCGGCGCGCCCGGCCAGCGCGGCGGCGCCCCGCTCGGCGAGCTCCTCCAGGGCGAGCAGGGCGACCTGCGTCTTGAGGTCCTGGGAGCTCTTCACGTGTGAGTACAGACTCGCGACCTTGACGTCGAACCGCCGCGCGAGCGCCGAGGCGGTCACCTTGTCGAAGCCGGCCTCGTCGGCCAGCTCCGCCCCCGCCTTGGCCAGCCGTTCCGTGGTCAGCCCCGCCCGCGCCATGCCCGCACTCTCTTCCCTCAGTCAATCGCCTAAAGATCTTAGGCAACTCACTATAGACCCACTGCGTCAGTGCGGGGGCCGGGCGGGGGAGATGGCGTTGCCGGTCGAGCAGCCGGCCTCGCCGGGCATGCGCTGGGCGCGCGGAGGCGTCCAGACGTCGGTACGGCCCGGGGCGACCCGCGCCAGCACGCAGTCGGTGGCGCCACCGAGCCAGGGCCGTACGGACAGGGACACGCCGACCACGCCGTCGCGGGTCTCGTACGCGGTGTGGATCTTCGGATCGAGGTGGAGCCCGGCCACGGCGGAGCGGATGCCGGCCTCCCGTACGGTGCCGTCCGCGGCGACCTCGGGGAGCGCCCGGCGCAGCCGCTTCTCGGGGATCTCCGGGTCCTTCGGCCACGGCCCCCCGGACCGCCGGTGACCGGGGGGCGGCCGGGGTGTCACATGCCGATGAGGTCGGCCCGGTCGATGGTGTTCTGGAGGATGCGTACGGAGGCCACGTCGATCATGTCGCCGTCGACCGCGACCGAGCCGAGGCCCTTGGCCTGGGCCTCGGCGTACGCGGCGGCGACCTTGCGGGCGTGCGCCACCTCCGCCGGGTCGGGGGAGAACTCCTCGTTGGCCGCGTTGATCTGGTTGGGGTGGATGGCCCACTTGCCGATGTAGCCGATCGCCTCGGAGTACCGGCACTGGGTGCGGTAACCCGCGTCGTCGTTGAAGGCGGCGAACGGCCCGTCCACCGCGTCGATCCGGGCCGCGCGCGCCGCGACGACGATCTTGTTGCGGGCGTAGTGCCAGATGTCGCCGGGGTAGGAGGCGTCCGCGCCGGGCCGTACGCCCTGCGAGGCCGAGTAGTCGCCGGGCCCGAAGATCAGCGCCTCCAGCCGGGGGCTGGCCGTCGCGATCTCCTCCACGTTGATCAGCGCCTCGACCTCCTCGATCAGCACCTCGATGCCGATCCTCTTGGTCAGCCCGAGCGACTCCTCGAGCTGGGTGAGGAGCACGTCCACCCACCACACGTCCCGCGCCGCCTTGACCTTCGGCACGATCAGCAGGTCCAGCGCCGCGCCCGCGCCCTCGACGACCTCGATGATGTCGCGGTACGCGTACGGGGTCTCCAGGTCGTTGATCCGTACGGCCCGGGTGCCGGGCTTCCAGTCCAGGCTGGTCAGCGCGTGCACGACCTTGCCGCGCGCGCTCGCCTTCTCGTTCGGCGCCACCGCGTCCTCGAGGTCGCAGAAGACCAGGTCGGCGTCGCTCCCGGCGGCCTTGACGAGCATCTTCTCGCTGCTGCCGGGGGTGGACAGTTCACTGCGTCGCAGCCGCATCGGCGGACGCTCCCTTCCGTTCACGGGTGATCGGTGGCTCGGTGGCTCGGTGGCTCAGTGGCTCTGCTCGCCGACGGGCGGCCGCGGCGCCGGGATGCCGAACTCCTCGAGTACCTCGGCGGTGTGCTCACCGAGCAGCGGCCCCCGCCGGTACGCGGGTTCCGGGTGGCCGGCGAACTTGATCGGCTGGCCGGCGATGGTGACGGGTGTGGCCGAGCCCGGCTGCTCGACGTCGATGAGCATGTTGCGGGCGGCCACGTGCGGGTCGGCGAAGATCGCGTCCGCGGTGTTGACGGGGCCGCACGGTACGCTCCCGGACAGCTCGGCCACGACGACGTCACGCGCGCGGACTCCGGTCCACGCCTCGATCACCGCACGCACCTCGTCGCGCCGCGCGGCGCGCTCGGCGTTGGTGGCGAACCGCGGGTCCGCCGCCAGCTCCGGCCGGCCGATGACCTCGGCCAGCCGCTCCCAGTGCCGGTCGCCGGGGGCGGCCACCGTCACCCACCCGTCGGCGGCCCGGTAGACGCCGAACGGGCAGAAGATCGGGTGGTCGTTGCCCACCTGACCGGCCACCTGGCCGAGCACGGAGTACTGGTAGACGCTGCGCTCGCAGAGCGAGATCATCGCGTCGTACATGGACACGTCCACGAACCGGCCGCGGCCCGTGCTGCGCGCCTCGTGCACCGCCGCCAGCACCCCGACCACGGTCAGCGCGGCCGGGAAGATGTCGCCGACGCCCGGGCCGACCTTGGTGGGCGGGCCGTCCGGCGCCCCGGTGATCGCCATCAGCCCGCCCATGGCCTGGGCCACCACGTCGTAGGCGGGACGGTCCACGTACGGGCCCGCGCCGGTGCGCGGGTCGCCGAAGCCGCGCAGCGCCCCGTACACGAGCCGGGGATTGTCCGCGGAGAGCGTCTCGTACGACAGGCCCATCCGATCCATCACGCCGGCCCGGAAGTTCTCCATCAGTACGTCGGCGTGTGCGGCGAGCCGCCGGACGAGCCCGGTGCCCTCGCTCGTGGCGAGGTCGGCGACGACGCTCCGTTTGCCCCGGTTGACGCTCTGGAAGTAGCCGCCCAGCACCCGTTCGTCGTCATCGGCCCGGTACGGCCCCTGCACGCGGGTCATGTCGCCGTTCGGCGGCTCCACCTTGATCACGTCCGCGCCGAGGTCGGCGAGGAGCATGGTCGCGTACGGGCCGGCCAGCGCGCGGGTCATGTCCACGACGACGAGCCCGGACAGCGGGCCGCCGGTCACGTGGGCCGCCGTTTGATCAGCACCCGGCGTACGCCCTCGAAGACGATCTGGTCCCGGTCGTTGACGCCCCAGTGCCGGAACGTCACGATCCCGGCGTCCGGCCGGTCGCCGTCCTCGGCGGAGACCACCTCGGTGTAGGCGTAGAGCGTGTCGCCGTGGAATACGGGGGAGGGGAAGCGGATCCCGTCCATCTCCAGCTCGGCCAGGGCCTGCTCGCCGGTGTCCTGATACGCCAGGCCGATCACCATGGACGCGGTGATCCCGCCGAACACGATGCGGTGGCCGAACTCCGTCTCCTTCATCTGGTGTTCGTTGAAGTGGCCCTGCGCGGTGTTCATCACCAGGTGGGTGATGAGGACGTTGTCCATCTCGGTGACGGTCTTGCCGCGCGCGTGCCGGAACAGGTCGCCGGGCTTGAAGTCCTCGAAGAAGTTGTCCGTTCCGGTGAGGCTCATGAGGCCCTCCCGAGCAGCGCGTCGGAGATGATCCGCTGCTGGATCTCCGAGGTGCCTTCGAAGATCTTGGTCAGCCGCGCGTCCCGCCAGTACCGCTCCACCGCGAAGTCGGTGGTGTAGCCGGCGCCGCCGTGGATCTGCAGGCCCTCGCTGGTGACCCGCTCGGCCATCTCGCTGGCGTACAGCTTCACCATGGAGGCGGGGGTGGAGCAGGGCACGCCGGCCTCGATGTCGGCGCAGACCTCGTACATCAGTGACCGGGCGATCTCGATCTCGGTGGCCATGTTGGCGATCTTGAAGCGGATGGCCTGGTTGTGGCCGATCGGGCGGCCGAACTGTTCGCGCTGGTGGCAGTAGGCGATGGAGTCCTCCAGCGCGCCCCGGGCCAGCCCGATCGCGCGGGCCGCCGTGTGCACCCGGGCCACGTCCAGGAACGTCATGGCCTGCTGGAAGCCGCGGCCCTCCTCGCCGGCCAGGGCCTCCCCGGGGACGCGGCAGTCGTCGAAGGACAGCTCCCAGGTCTTCCAGCCGTGGTAGCCGATCTTGCGGACCGGGTTGCCGTGGACGCCCGGGGGCAGCGTGCCGCGTTCCTTCTCGATGATGAAGGAGCTGATGCCGCGGTGCCGGGCGGCCGGGTCGAGCGGCTCCGTACGGGCGAAGACGCGGATGAAGTCGGCTCCGTCGGCGAACGTGCACCACATCTTCTGGCCGTTGATCACCCAGGCGTCGCCGTCCCGGTGTGCGCGGGTGGTCAGCGCGGCCACGTCGGAGCCGGCGCCCGGCTCGGACAGCGCGAACGCCTCCAGGCAGTCGCCGCGGGCCGAGGCCGGGAGCATCCGGTCCTGGAGGTGCGGGGGGAACGAGCCCTCGCCCTTGTTGCCGCGGGCGATGATGCTCGCCACGCTCATCCAGGCACGGGCCAGCTCTTCGGCCACGATCACGTACTCGAAGACGCCGAGGCCGAGCCCGCCGTACTTCTCCGGGGTCATGATGCCGAAGAAGCCGAGCTCGCCCATCTTGTCGCGGAGGTCCATCGGGATCTCGCCGCCCGTGGAGTCCAGCTCGTTGGCCACCGGGAGCACCTCGTGCATCGCGAACTCGCGGGCCAGGCCGCGGATGGCCAGGCGGTCCTCGGTGAGGTGCGCGGAGTGGGCGGCGATCGCGCTGGGGTCGGTGGTTCGCGGGGTCACGGGCGCTCCTCCGCGTCGCGCTTGCGGATCAGGTTCGTGCGTTCGAAGTCGATGATGAGCTCGGCGCCGGAGCGGCCTTCGGTGTGCCAGGTGACGATGCCCTGGGTGGGGCGGCTCTTGGACTCGCGGATCGCGGTCACGGTGCTCGCCGCCGTGAGCGTCTCGCCCACCGCGACCGGGCGGTGGAAGGTGAGGGCGTTGACGCCGAGGAAGGCGCCGCCGGCCTCGCTGAGGTCCTGCACGCTGAGGCCGAACACGGTGAGGAAGACCAGCATCGGGTTGACGACCAGGCCTTGGTGGCCTTGCCCTCGGGCGTATTCGGCGTTGAAGTGCGCCGGGTTGTAGCTCAGGGTGAGGGCGCTGAAGGTGACCGTGTCGGATTCGGTGAGGGTGCGGCCCCAGTGGTGTTCGAAGCGGTCGCCTACGGTGAAGTCTTCGAATGTGTGGCCTTTGGGCCAGGGGCGGGCTCGGGCGCGCAGCGTCGATGCGTCCAACGGTGCCTTCCTCCAGGGGTTAGGGGAGCGGGCTTGCCAGGGTGGTGAGCTCGGTCAGGTCTTCGAGGGTGTCGAGGGCCAGTACGGCGCTGGACAGCTTCTTGGCGCGTGCTTCGCCGAGGTGGGGTTCGGTCAGCCCGTGGAATTTGGCCAGGAGACCAGGGGTCTGTTCGCCGGGGTCGTCCACCCAGTTGGGGGTGCCGGTGTCGGCCTCGCCGCGGTAGGTGGCGCCGTTGCTGGTGGTGACGGTGACGGTGCCGTTCCACTGGGTCAGGTGCTCGTCCGGGACCACGGTCACCCGGTCGCGGAGGGCTGTGAGGCGGGGGTCGGTCACCGTGGCGGTGGTGAAGCGGCTCTCGTCGGCGGTGCCTTCCGCGAGGGCCAGGGCTGCGGTGAAGCGGAGGCTGAACTTGCCCTCCAGAGCGGTGCGTGGCTCGGGGATGGCGCAGACGTGTAGATGTCCGGCGCTCACCCGCAGCTCCACCGTGTCGGTCTCCTCGGGGAGCTCCGGGTGCTCCTCTCTGAGCCGGAGGAGCGCGTTGATGGGGGCGTGGGTGAGGTAGCAGGAGGCGTGCATCTTGAACAGCGCCTGGGGGACGTACCAGGGTTCGCCGAAGGGGGTGATGAAGGTGTCGTCGAAGCCGTCGGCTTGGGTCTCGGCGAGTCCCTGGTGGGCGGTGAGCGGTTCGTCGGCGCTGGTCATGCCCTGTTCGGCGAGGAGTGCGGCGAGGACTCCGGCCGAGGCGGCGCGGCCTGCGTGGAGTGGTTTGCACATCGTGCCGAACATGGCCTTCAACCCGGCGGCCTGGGTGGCGGCGATGCCCAGGGCTCGGGCGGTGGCCTCGGCGTCGAGGCGCATGAGCCGCGCGGCCGCGGCGGCGGCGCCGAGGGTGCCGACCGTGGCGGTGGTGTGGAAGCCGCGTTCGTAGTGGCCGGTGAGGGCGGCTCCGATGCGGCATTCCACCTCGAATCCGGCGGCGAAGGCGGTGAGGAGGGCGGCGCCGGAGAGGCCGCGTGACTGTGCCACCGCGAGCGCGGCCGGGAGGACCGGTGCGGAGGGGTGGCCGCCCATGGCGGCGGCTACGTCGTCGAAGTCGAGGGCGTGGGCGGCGGTGCCGTTGACGAGGGCGGCATCGAGGGCTCGTACGGACTCCGGCCGGCCGAGGATGGCGGCGTCTCCCGTCCCCGCTGACGTGCCGTCGGCGGCCAGTGCGGTCCGGACGACCTCGGTGACGGGTTCTCGCGACCCCGCGATGGCGACGCCGAGGACGTCGAGTACGCAGAGCTTCGCGGCGGTACGGACTCCGGGCGGCAGGTCGGCGAGGGAGAGGGCGGCCACCTCCCGGGCGAGCAGCGCGGTGGCGCCCTGGCTGTCGATGTGCACGGGCACTCCTGGATTGTGCCGGATCGTGGAACGCTGTGCCAGAATCGACTCACAACATCCCCCGGCGGCGGAGGGGTGTCAAGTACGGTTCGGTGGTGTCCATGCAGAGTGTGACGCGCACGCTGAAGGTGATCGAGGAGATCGCGCGGCGGCAGCCGGTGGGGGTCGGCGAGCTCGCCCGTTCCCTCGGTTTGCCGAAGTCCACGGTGCAGCGGATCCTGGGCACGCTGCACGAGGCCGGGTGGCTGACGCCGGCCGGTGGCGACCTCACCCGGTGGCTGCTGTCCGCACGGATCGCGGCGATCGGTTACCGCAGCGCGCCGGAGGTGGGGCTGCGGGAGACCGCGCTCGGGCCGATGCGCGAGCTGGGCGACGTGACCGGGGAGACCATCCACCTCTCGGTTCCGGACGGCGACCGCTGCATGGTGCTCATCGAGCGGGTGGACAGCACCCAGGCGGTCCGTACGTACAACCAGCTCGGCACGACCTCGCCGTTCCACACCACGTCCACCGGGCGGTCGGTGCTGGCCCACCTGCCCGCGGACGTCGCCGACGCGATCATCGCCCGCGGCCTGGAGCGCTTCACCGACCGCACCGTCACGGACCCGGACGTACTCCGCGCCGACCTCGCCGCCATCCGCAGCCGCGGCTACGCGATCAACCTCGGCGAGAACCGCACCAACGTCTGCGCCATCGGCGCCCCCGTCTTCGGCCCCTCCGGCGCCCCCATAGCCGGCATCTGCATCTCCATGCCCGACCTCCGCTACACGGAACACCGCCTCCCCGAATGGGGCGAACGAGTCCACAAAACCGCCACCACCATCACGACAACCCTCACCCGCTAACCCCACCCCAATTTGTTGATCAAGGGTCCTGTACGGGCCTGCGGCCGATGTGCGGAGGGGTGGTGGAAGCCGTGAATGGGGGGCTTGTGTGATTCGCGGAGGGCGTGGAGCCTCGGCAGGATGGCCCGCATGGGCGACGAACTCATCGATCTGCAGTGCGGTGTGTTGACGCGGAAGCAGGCGCAGAATCTGGGCATTTCCGACGCCGTCATCCAGGAGAGGATCGCGTACGCGGAATGGCAGCGCCTCTATTGGGGCGTGTACGCCACATTCCCCGGAAAAGTTCCCCGAATGAGCCGGTTATGGGCGGCGGTCTTACGCGCGGGCCCCGGCGCCGCGCTCAGCCACACGACCGCGGCCGAGCTGTACGGGCTGGCCGACGAGACGCCCGGCCCGATCCACATCACGGTCCCGCGTGACCGGCGGGTCGTGCGGGAACGGGACCTGGTGATCCACGTTTCGGCGTACGCCGAGCCGGCGGTCGACCCCGCCGCCCGGCCCAGTCGTATCAGGGTGGAGCACACGGTTCTCGACCTCGTGGCGCAGGCGGAGCGGTTGGGCGACGCGCTGGGGTGGGTCACCCGCGCGTGCGGCAACCGGCTCACCACAGCGGAGCGGCTGCGAGCCGCGCTGGGGGAACGTACCCGGTTGCGATGGCGTCACGAACTGGAGGCCGCGCTCTCGGATGTGGGGGCGGGGGCCCAGTCCGTACTGGAACTGGGTTATCTGCGGCGGTGCGAGCGGGCGCATGGTCTGCCGCCTGCCCGGCGGCAGGAACGCGTCATCCGCGAGGGGCGGAGCCAGTACCGGGACGTCGAGTACGCGGAGTTCGGCGTGATCGTCGAGCTCGACGGGGTGATCGTGCACACGGATGAGACGCGACCGAGGGACCGGCGGCGCGACAACCTCAACACCATCGAGGCCGCGGCGACTCTGCGGTACGGCTGGTCGGACGTCTACGACTCGCCTTGCAAGGTGACGGAGCAGGTGCACAGCGCCCTGGCCAACCGCGGCTGGGCGGGCACCCCGTACGCCTGCGGCGCTCCCTCCTGCCCCTTCCCCCGATCCCGGCCCTCCCCAGAGCCGCAACCCTAAGGACGCCCCATGATCAACAAATTGGGGGGCGGATTTTGCAAGGGCGACCTGCGGGTTCTCCTACAAATTCCTTCCCCCAATTTGTTGATCATGGGGGCGGAGGTGGGTGGTCAGGGGGGTGAGGTTGGCGAGGGTGGGGAGGGTGAAGGCGGCTTCGGTGAGGATGGTGGCGGTGGTCTCGTCGACGGTGCGGGTGGCGTTGCCGTGGAATTTGGTGGCGAGTTCGTGGGCGGA
The DNA here is from genome assembly GCA_009380095.1 of Streptosporangiales bacterium. Taxonomy (GTDB): domain Bacteria; phylum Actinomycetota; class Actinomycetes; order Streptosporangiales; family Streptosporangiaceae; genus WHSL01. Next base: position 17,983 of record WHSL01000027.1, read on the forward strand.
GAGGGGGTTGCCGGGGCCGCCCCGGTTGACGTTCACGCGCTCCTCCAGGAGCGTGCCGTCCGTACGGGTCACTCGGAGCACGGCGGGGAACTGGTGCGGGAAGATCTCGTCGCAGCGGGCGTCCGGCACGCATCGGACCTTCGCCGCCAGTGCGAGCCGTTCCGGATTCTTCGCCGCGGCGTCGGTGAAGTCCTCGTGGAACACGCCGAGCCCGCCCCCGCCGAGCAGCGCCGCGGCCACCGTGTACGGCCCGCTGAACGCCGCGTGATACCCCGACTCCGGCCGCGCCTTGGCCGCGGCCGGCTCGCCGATGGTGCGCAGCACCGCCGACGCCGCCCCCAGCTCGATCGACGCGATGTCCGCCGGGTCCAGGCCGCCCTCCCGCAGCCGGCGGGCGGCGTCGATCCCGGCGTGGGTGAAGTGGTTGCACGGGTATGGCTTGAAGAAGATCCCCGGTAGCTCCCACTCCTCGCCGAGCCCGTCGGTGATCGCCTCCGGCCGCGCCCCGTCCCCGCAGTACGCCTGCAGGAACCCGAACCGGCCCTCGAGCACGGTCGGCGGCCCGGTGATGCCGTGCGCGGCGAGCTCCGCGGCGGCCACCCCGGCGTGCGCCGCCCAGCCGCAGTGCACCCGCTTCACGGTCCCGCCGGTCCGGTTCGCCTCGATGACGCCCGCGCCCATGCTCGCCGCGACGCCCGCCGCCGAGGCGATGCCGTCCGCGTCGAGGCCGAGCAGCATGCCGGCGGCGATCGCGGCGCCGATCGTGCCGCAGATCGAGGTGGCGTGCAGTCCGCGCTCGAAGAAGATCGAGTTGCCGAGCGCGGGGTCGTAGCCGGCCATGCCGATCCGTACGGTCGCCTCGATGCCCACGCCCGCCGCGTCCAGCAGCTCCGCGCCGCCGCGCCCGTGGGTCTCCGCCACCGCCAGCGCCGCGGGGATCACCGAGGAGGAGGGGTGCAGCACCGACGGCAGGTGCGTGTCGTCGAAGTCCAGCGCGTGCGCGAGGGTGCCGTTGACCAGCGCGGCGGCGGGGGCCGGGAGCCGTACCGCGGAGCCGATGGCGGTGGCCTGGGCCGCCCCGCCCCAGCCCCGCGCGACCGCGCCGACCGCCCGGGCCGGCTCCTCGGTGGTCGCGGCGAGCGCGTTGCCGGTGAGGTCGAGCACCCGGCGCGCCACGTCCTCGCGCAACGCGGCGGGCAGGCCCTGTTCCCGGATCCGTACGGCCAGGTCGGCGAGGTGCTGCACCGGCGTACGGTCCCCGCTCACGCCGCCACCGCCGCGAGCGGGCGGACGGGGGAGCCGGTGCCGCCGACGATGCGCAGCGGCGCGAGCACGAACGTGAACACGGTGAGCCCGTCCGACGCGGCCTCTTCGAGGTTCAGGTGCTCGATGATGTGCACGCCGTGCTCGACGAGCAGCACCCGGTGCACCGGCAGCACGCGGTGCCCGGCGCCGGGGGCGACGCGCTCGTACGCGGTGGTGTCGGCGCCGGTGGCGATCACGCCCCGCTCGGCCAGCCAGTGCGCGCCGTCCTCGGAGACGCCCGGCACCCCGGTGTCGTGCCCGAGGTAGGCCGCGGCGTCGTCGAAGAGCCGCGCCCAGCCGGTCCGTACGAGCGCGACGTCGCCCGCACCGATCCGTACGCCGGCGCGCTCCTCGGCGGCCGCCAGGTCGGCGGCCCCGACGCCCTCGGCCGCGGGCAGCGTCGGCACCCCGCGCACGCCGGCGACGTCGAGCAGGACGCCGCGGGTGAGCATGGCCGGCGTGTGCTCGGCGCCGCCCGTGCTGAACGTCCCGCCGCGCTGCGCCTCATCGGCGTCCACCCCGCCGTGCAGCAGTCCGTTCTGGCTGACGTGCGCGAGGGCGTCGATGTGCGTGCCGACGTGACCGCCGGTCACGATGATCTCGTTGGCCGCGGAGCCGCCGTCGGGCCGTACGGCGTCGCCGTGCCGGCGGTTCAGCGTCATCCGGAAACCGGGGTGGTTGGGCGAGCAGGGCATGCCGGTGAACAGGGGCTGTCCGAGATCGACAAGGCGCACTCCCGCCTGGACGGCTTGGAGCAGTGGGTCCACGCGATTCCTTCCGTCGGAGGTCGGTCCCTCGGGGGTCGGGGTCGGTCCGTCCAGGTTCAATCCGTCCGGGCGCGGTCCGTCCGGGCGCGGTCCGTCCGGGCTGGCCGGTCCGTCCCGGTCGATCCGTTCTAGGGCGGCCCGTCGGGGGTCGCGCCGGTGGGGAGACCGCCGGACCAGCCGAGCATCCGGGACACACGGTCCGCCGCCGCGATGACGAGCGGCGCGTACCGCTGCCCCGCGGCCTCGTCGAGCCGCGGGTACGGCCCGCAGACGGAGATGGCGCCGGTGACGGAACCGTCGAAGGAGAAGATGGGCGCCGCCACCGAGGCGGCCCCCGGCTGCCGCTCGCCGTGCGAGTACGCGTAGCCGCGCGACCGGACCCGGCGCAGCACGTCCCGGAGCCGTTCGGGGTCGATCACGGTGGCGGGGGTGATCGCCGGCAGCTGCCCGGCCAGGCACTCCTCGCGCTCCTCCTCGGGGAGGAAGGCCAGCATGCACTGGCTGGAACCGCCCGCGTACAGCGGGAACCTGCGCCCCACCTCGACCGTCATCTTGATCTCGTGCCGGCTCTCGATCTGGTCGAGGTAGACGCGGCCGCCGGGCACCCGCGCGGACAGCGTGATGGTCTCGCCGATGTCGGCGTGCAGTCGGCGCATGACCGGCATGGCCGCGTCGCGGAGCCGCGAGTCGCGCAGCGCCCGCGCGCCGAGCATCGCGCTGGCCTGGCCCAGCCGGTAGCCGCGGGTCTCCGTGTCGGCGGCGATCAGCCCGCGGGTGAGCAGCGCGCGCAGGATCCGGTGCACCACGGCCTTGCTCAGACCGAGCCGCCGGGCGATCTCCGAGACGCCGAGCGTTTCCGAGGCATCGGTGAACGCCAGCAGTACGTCGGCCACCCGGGCCGCCGACTCGGTGCCCGCGCCCTCGCTCACATGGGTCCTCTCGGCTCATACCGTTCTTCGGCCGATACCGTTCTTCGGCCGGCACCGGCCTTCGGCGGACGCCGTCGTTGACGAAATCCGTTCCTCCAGCCGGAACATCACGAAAGCACCGCTCGCGGGCACCCGTCAAGATGAAGCGGCAGCCGACACCGGATTCAGGATCGACCATTGACAGGCCGTACGAACGCTGAGAAAGATGGCGAAACGCCATCGTTCCGGTAGCGGGAACGCGTTGCGGCTTCCGCCGTCCGGACGAAGTCCAGGAGCTGGCCGGATATGACGAAGACCTGGATCATCGCACTCGCCGCCTCGGTCACCCTCGCGCTCGCGGGGTGCGGAGGCTCGGCGCCCGGCGGCACGTCGGGGGGCGCCGGCGCGCAGACCGGGCCGATCAAGATCGGCTCCCTGCACCCGCTGAGCGGGTCCAGCGCCGCCGACGGACAGCAGCTGGAGAACGGCGCCAAGCTGGCGGTCGAGGCGATCAACGCGGCCGGGGGCGTCAAGTCGCTGGGCGGCGCCAAGCTGGAGCTGACCAGCGGCGATACGCAGGGCAAGCCCAACATCGGGCAGAGCGAGGCGCAGCGGCTCATCCAGGACGGCGCCGTCGCGATCGTGGGCACGTACATGAGCGCCGTGAGCGCGAACGTCGCCTCCGTGGCCGAGCGCAACCAGGTGCCGTTCGTCATGGACATCACCGGGGACGACGCGATCCTGAGCCATGGATACAAGTACTCCTTCCGGCTGCAGCCGCCCACGATGAGGATCGGCGCGGAGAGCGCGCGGCACCTCGCCGAGCTGTCCGAACAGCAGGGCAAGCCGGTCAAGAAGGTCGCCTACCTGCACGAGCAGAGCGCGTACGGCACCAGCGCCATGACCGGTTTCCGCGAGGAGGCCGAGCGCCTCGGCATCACCGTGGACCCGGTGATCAGCTACGACCCGGTCGGCGTCTCCGACCTCACCACGCAGATCACCCAGGTCAAGGCGTCCGGCGCGGACGTGCTCGCGGTGACCGGCTACTACCGCGACGGGGTGCTCGCCGCGAAGGCGGTGGGCTCGGTGAAGCCCGGGCTCGACGCCGTGTACGGCGTGGCCGACGGCGCGTTCGACCTGCCCCAGTTCCCCAAGGACGCGGGCGCGGCCGGGGAGGGCTTCTTCGACGTCAACTACCGGCTGGACCTGAACAACCCGGAGACCAAGCGGCTCGCCGACACCTATAAGCAGCGCTTCGGCGACGAGATCCGTACCGGCGCGGTGCTCGCCTACGACGCCGTACGGACCATCGCGACCGGCCTGGAGAAGTCCGGCTCCCGCGACCCCAAGAAGCTGCGCGACGTGATCTCCTCCGGCTCGCTGCCGTCCATGCTCGTCGGCAAGGGGCCTGTCAAGTTCGACGCCACCGGCCAGAACGTCAACGCCATCCCGGTGATGATGCAGGTCCACGATGGTGCCGTCCAGGTGGTCCACCCCAAGGAGCACGCCGAGCCCGAGGCGCGGCCGGACTACCCGGCCGCGCCGGGGAGTTGACGGCCGAGGCGCGGCCGGTCGTCCCTGAACCCAGGTGGGGCGGCCGGTCCCTTACGGCGGCCCGCGCCGCCGCCGTCCTGATCGCGCTGATCGCGGCGGTCACGGTCGCGTACGCGACCCAGGGCCAGCCGGTGGTCGTCACCCAGGCGGTGATCACCGGCATCCTCACCGGCGGGGTGTACGGCCTCGTGGCGATGGGGCTGACGCTGATCTTCGGCGTGCTGGACATCGTCAACTTCGCGCACGGCGCGTTCCTCGCGCTGGCCATGTTCGTCACCTTCGGCCTCGTCGCCGCGCTCGGCGTGCACCCGTACGCGGCGCTCGCGGTAAGCGTTCCACTCCTGTTCGCGCTCGGCTGGGTGCTGCAGTACGGGCTGCTCAACCGGGCCATGGGCGGCCCGCTGCAGAACCAGCTGCTGATCACGCTGGGCATCTCGCTGCTGATCGAGAACGCGCTGCTGCTGTTCCTCGGCGCGAACCCGCGCTCCGCGCCGCTGCCCGGGGACCGTGCCCTGCCGGTGCTCGGCGCGGTCGCCGACACCTCCCGGGTGCTGGCCTTCGCGGCGGCGCTCGCGCTGGCCGGAGCGCTGTGGCTGATCCTCACGCGCACCCGGGTGGGCACCGCGATCCGGGCCGTGGCGGCCGACCCGCGCGGCGCCGAGCACGTCGGCGTCGACGTGCGCCGGATCTACGCGCTCACGTTCGCGCTCGGCACCGCGTGCGCGGGCGCGGCCGGAACGCTTGTCGCCCCGTTCGCCACGATCGAGCCGACCACCGGCCAGCTCTTCACGATCGTGGCGTTCGTGGTGGTCGTGCTCGGCGGCATGGGCAACGTGCCGGGAGCGCTCGCGGGAGGGCTGGTGATCGGGCTGACCGAGCAGCTCGGCGGGGTCTTCCTGCCCGGGCAGAGCCCGATGCTGCCGGTGTTCGTGGTGTTCGTGCTGGCGCTGTTCCTGCGGCCGCAAGGGCTCTTCGGAGGCAACGGGTGACGCGGCCGGGCGGGCTCCCCGGCCTCGGCGGGCGCGGGACGAGGCGGAACCTGCTGCTCATCGCCCTGCTGTGCGCGGTGATGATCCCGCTGCCGCTGGTGCTTCCGCCCGCGCAGCAGGCGGTCGCCGTACGGGTGCTGATCTTCGCCCTGATGGGGCTGGGCTGGAACCTGATGAGCGGGTTCGGCGGCATGTTCAGCTTCGGGCACGCCGCGTACTTCGGCATCGGCGCGTACACCGGCGCGTGGCTGCTGGTGGAGCGCGGCGTCTCGCCGTGGATCGGGATGCTCGCCGGCGCGGCGCTGGCCGCGGCGTTCGGCCTGCTGATCGGTTTCCTGTCGTTCCGGTACAAGCTGCGCGGCGCGTACTTCGCCCTCGCCACGTTCGCCTTCGCGGAGATGCTGCGGCTCATCGCCACCAACAGCGACCTGGTCAACCGGGCCCAGGGCTACAACGTGCCGCTGATCCAGGGCTCCTCGCTGTGGATGCTGCAGTTCCCGCTCGGCTCGCCCGGCTACTTCTGGGTGGCGCTCGCCCTGGTGGCGGCCGCGGTCGCGGTGACCTGGCTGTTCCTGCGCTCGCGCGCGGGCCGGTTCACGATCGCGGTGCGCGACGACGAGACCGCCGCGGAGTCGCTCGGCGTTTCCGCGATGCGGTACAAGTTGCTGACGATGGCGCTCTCGGCGGCGATCACCTCCGTGGCCGGCGCCTTCTACGTGCAGTACTACATGTTCGTCGACCCCGACCTGGCGTTCGGCGCGAACGTGTCGATCCAGGCCATCCTGCCCGCGGTGATCGGCGGCGTGGGCACGCTCTGGGGGCCGGTGGTGGGCGCTGTGGTGCTCGGCCCGCTCTCCGACGTGACCGCGACCCTGCTGCGCAACCCGCCGGAGGCGCTGTCCATGCTGGCCGGCCGGGCCGGGCTGGACGTGATGCTGTACGCCGCCCTCCTGATCGTGATGGTCCTGGCCCTGCCCAAGGGCCTGTACGGGACCCTCGCGGAGAGGCGGCGCGGGTGACCGTACTGGAGGTGAACGACGTCCGGAAGGCGTTCCGCGGCCTGCACGCCGTGGACGGGGTGAGCTTCACGGTCGAGCGCGGCGCGATCCTCGGCGTGATCGGGCCGAACGGGGCCGGCAAGACCACCCTCTTCGACCTGATCGGCGGGACGCTCCGCCCGGACGCGGGGCGCGTCGTGCTGGACGGGCGGGACGTCACCGGATCCCCGGCGCACCGGGTGGCCCGCGCCGGGCTGGCCCGTACGTTCCAGCTGATGCGGCCGTTCGCGTCGATGACCGTACGGGAGAACGTGTGCGTGGCCGCCCTCACCCGGGACCGCGCGGGCGCGGACGAGAGGGCCGACGCCGTGATCGCCCGGGTCGGCCTCGAACCCTGGCGGGACACCCGCGCCGGCGAGCTCCCCACCGCCGGCCGCAAACGCCTCGAGCTCGCCCGCGCGCTGGCCACGCGGCCGCACGTGCTGCTGCTCGACGAGGTGCTCTCCGGCCTTGTCCCGGCCGAGCGCGAGCCCCTGCTGGAACTGCTCACCGGACTGCGCGACGCCGAGGGGCTGACGCTCGTCCTCATCGAGCACATCATGGCGGCGGTGATGCGCCTCTCGGACCGGGTGCTGGTGCTCGACCAGGGACGCGTTCTGGCCACCGGAACGCCGGAGGAGGTGACCCGTGACCCCCGTGTCATCGAGGTCTACCTCGGGGAGGAGCGCTTCGATGACGGATGACGCGCTGCTCCGGCTGGACGGGGTGAGCGCCGGGTACCGGGGCCTGACGATCCTGCACGACCTCGGCCTGCGCGTCGCCGAGGGGGAGATCGTCGCGCTGGTCGGGGCGAACGGCGCGGGGAAGACGACGACCCTGCGCACCATCTCCGGCGTGTTGCGGCCGACCTCCGGGACCGTCACGTACGCCGGGCGGTCCACGGCAGGGCTCCGTACCAGCGAGCTGGTCGCCGCCGGGCTCGTCCACGTACCGGAGGACCGTGCCCTGTTCGGGCCGCTCACGGTCGCGGAGAACCTCGCCATGGGGGCGTGGCGCCGGCGGGCGACCGCCGAGGCCCTGGAGGAGGCGTACGGGCTCTTCCCCGTGCTGGCCGAGCGGCGCCGGCAGACCGCGGAGACGCTCAGCGGCGGCCAGCAGCAGATGCTGGCGATCGCGCGGGCCCTCATGTCCGGGCCGCGGGTGCTCATGCTGGACGAGCCCTCGACAGGGCTCGCGCCCAAGCTCACCCGGGCCGTCCTCGACGCGGTCCGCGCGATCCGCGACCGGGGCGTCGCCGTACTGCTGGTGGAACAGAACGCCGCTCAGGCCTTGGCGGTGGCCGACCGGGCGTATGTGCTGGAGAGCGGCACCGCCGTGCTCGAGGGCGGCGGTGCGGAGCTCGCCGGTGACGAGCGCGTCCGGCGCGCGTACCTGGGACTGTCCGGCTTGGAACCGAAAATCGGGAGGGATGAGGATGGCCGCCTTTGACACGCTGGTCAAGAACGTGAGGGTGGTGACGCCGGGTACCGGCGATCCCCTTCCGCTCGACCTCGGCATCGCGGGCGGCCGCTTCGCCCGGATCGCGGTGGACATCCCGGTGGACGAGGCGGCCGAGGTCGTCGACGGGCGCGGGCTGCTCGCCTTCCCCGGAGTGGTGGACGCGCACCAGCACTGGGGGATCTACAACCCGCTGTCCGACGACGCGGACACCGAGAGCCGGGCCTGTGCCCAAGGCGGCGTGACGACCTCGCTCACGTACATGCGGACCGGGCAGTACTACCTGAACCGCGGCGGGCCGTACGCGGAGTTCTTCCCCGAGGTGCTGGCCGCCACGGAGGGACGCTCGTACGTCGACTACGCGTTCCACCTGGCTCCCATGATGCGGGAGCACATCGCGGAACTTCCCGACCTGGTGCGACGGTTCGGCGTCACATCCTTCAAGATCTTCATGTTCTACGGGAGCCACGGCCTGCACGGCCGTTCCTCCGACCAGAGCACGTTCCTGATGATCCCGCCGGACGAGCGGTACGACCTCGCGCACTTCGAGTTCGTCATGCGCGGCGTGCGGCAGGCCCGGGAGAAGCATCCGGAGCTGGCGTCCGCCATCTCGCTCTCGCTGCACTGCGAGACGGCCGAGATCATGACCGCGTACACCCGGCTGGTGGAGGAGCAGGGCACGCTGAGCGGGCTCGCGGCCTACAGCGCGTCCCGGCCGCAGCACTCCGAGGGGCTGGCCGTCACCATCGCCGCGTACCTCGCGCACGAGACCGGGCTGCCCGCCATCAACCTGCTGCACCTGTCCTCACGGAAGGCGCTGGACGCCGCCGTACGGATGGCCCGGACGTTCCCGCACATCGACTTCCGCCGCGAGGTCACGGTGGGGCACCTGCTCGCCGACTGCGACACCGCGGCCGGCATCGGCGGCAAGGTCAACCCGCCGATCCGGCCCCGGGAGGACGTCGAGGCGCTGTGGGCGTACATGCTGGACGGGACCGTCGACTGGGTCGTCAGCGATCACGCCTGCTGCCGCGACGAGACGAAGTTCGGCTCGCCGCGGGACGACGTCTTCGCCGCCAAGTCCGGGTTCGGTGGGACCGAGTACCTGCTCCCCGGGCTCGTCGGGGAGGGGCGGCGGCGTGGGCTCTCGTACGGCCGCATCGCCCAGCTGACCTCATGGAACCCGGCGCAGCGCCTCGGCCTGCCGACCAAGGGGGCGATCGCCGAGGGTTACGACGCCGACCTCTGCCTCGTCGATCCCGCGCGGTCGTGGGTGGCGCACGCGGCGGACTCCGAGTCCGCCCAGGAGTACAGCCCCTTCGAGGGCTTCGAGCTCGGCGCCAAGGTCACCGACACCTGGGTCCGCGGCATCCACGTCCTCGACGCCGGCAACATCACCGGCCACCCCCGCGGCCGCTACCTCCACCGCCCCACCCCTCGCTAACGGGGCGGGGGGAGGGCGATCCAGTCCTGCCAGGTGATGTCGTGGCCGATCATGCGGGGGTGCTCGAACGGCCAGTCTTCGGCGATCCAGCGGGGGACCAGGGCGTCGAGGTCGCGTTCGAGGGGGGTGCCGACGCGGTCGTCGACCACCCACCAGGAGACCTCGGCGTCGGCGCCGGCCCGCTCCGGCGGGTCGATGTAGACGCAGCCGAGCAGCTCCGTCTCGGCGTCGTCGAACAGCGCGTAGTCGAAGGACTGATGGGCCGCGATCTCCACCTCGTGGCGGATCAGTCCGTACGGTCCTCCTCGTACGTCATGTCGGGGCGCGGCCACCCCCAGGCCGGGCCGAAGATCGTCCACAGCCGCGGCTGCGAGCCCATCACGGCGGGATGGTCGAGCGCGGTGTCGTCGCCGGTGATCGGGCGCAGGAGGAAGCCGCCGGGGACCGGGACGCGCAGCGGATGCGCGAAGTCGGCGGGAAGCCAGGTCATGCGCCGGAGGTTATCCGGCGCCGGAGCACCATCGCGAACGGGTCACCGCCGCCGGCCGGACCGGCACGGGGCCCGGTCAGGGCTTACGGGCGACGCCGCCGAAGTGCCAGCGCGTGGGCTCCGGCTCCGGCCTGGGGTCGATCTCCGGGTGCCACCACGGCAGGTGTACGGCCCCGGGCTCGACCATCTCCCAGTCGCCGAAGAACTCCTTGATCCGCTCCGGCTCGCGCAGCTGCACCGACTCGGTCGCCCGGTCGTACGTATCGGTCATCTTCTTGACCGCCGCGGACCCCGCGGCCGTGGTGCCGTGCGCGATGGTCAGGTAACTGCCCGGGGCGACCGCGTCGCGGAAGCTGGCCACGACGCCGTCCGGGTCCTGGGTGTCGGGGATGAAGTGCAGCACCGCGACGAACAGCACGCCGACCGGCTCGTTCAGGTCGATCAGCCGCTTGAGCTCGGGGTGGCCCAGCACCTCCGCCGGCTCGCGGATGTCGGCGGCCACGATCGTGGTGTGCTCGTCGTCACCGAGCAGGGCCTCGCCGTGCGCCTGCACGATCGGGTCGTTGTCGACGCAGACCACGCGCGCGCCGGGCGTCTCCTGCTGGGCGATCTCGTTGACATTGCCCTGCGTGGGCAGCCCGGCCCCCAGGTCGATGAACTGCCTGATGCCGGCCCGGCACAGGTGCCGGACCGCGCGTCCCAGGAAGTGACGGTTCTCCCGGGCCGTCTGGAACAGCTCCGGGATGGCGCGCCGCATGTCCTCGGCGGCCGCCCGGTCCACGGCGTAGTTGTCCTTACCGCCGAGATAGTAGTCGTACATCCGGGCGGGGCTGGGCTTGGACATGTCGATCAGTGGGGAGTGCGGCCGGCGCCCACGCGTGTCCATGCGACTACCCTAACGATCCTGACCCCCTTACGGCAGGCGAGATCGGCTTCCCTTACGGAAATCCCCGGAAAAGCCGGACCGCCTGTGGCACGTTGGACCCCTCGAAGTGGAGAGCGAACGGAAGGGCGAGCATGGCCTTCGGAGTGGTGTTCACGCAGGGCGTGGTCTCCGGTGATCCGCACCGGGTCACCCACGAGATCCTGGAGCAGGCGGAGGCCGCCGACCGGCTGGGCTTCTCCGCCGCGCTCACCACCGAGCACAAGTACTCCGAGGAGTACTTCGGGTCGCCGCTGCACATGGCGTACGCGATCGCGGCCCGTACGGAGCGGGTCAAGGTCGGCACCAGCATCGCGATCGCCCCGCTCTACAACCCGGTGGAGCTCGCGCAGGACGCGGCGATGCTCGACCAGCTCTCCGGCGGCCGGCTCTGGCTCGGCCTCGGCGCCGGCTACCTCCCCGAGGACTTCTCGACCGTCGGCGTTCCGTTCGACGGCCGCGGGCAGCGGTTCGACGAGACGGTGCGGATCATACGGCAGGGGTGGACCGAGGAGCGGTTCTCCTTCTCCGGCCAGGTCTACGACCTGAAGGACATCGCGGTCATTCCGAAGCCGATGCAGAGCCCGCCGCCCATCCACCTCGGCGCCTGGACGCCGGGGGGCCTGGCCCGCGCGGGCCGGCTCGGCGACGGCTGGATCACGAACGCGCTGATGTCGGTGGACACCATGCGCACGCTCGGCGACATGTACCGGTCGTCCGCAGCGGACCACGGCCGGAGCCCCAAGGTCACCGCGATCCGGTTCTGCTGGACCGCGGAGAGCCGCGAGGACGCCGTACGGGACTTCGGCTCCACCGCGCTCGACATGGTGCGCACCCTGTTCACGTACGGGGCCATCACCGACATGCCGGGCGTCACCTCAGCCGACCAGATCACCCTCGAGGACGCGATGCGCGACCGGATGATCTTCGGCACGCCGGACGAGTGCGCCGCCGCGGTCGAGGAGTACCGCACCCGCGCCCAGGTCGACGACCTGCTGCTGATCTTCCGCCACCCGTCCGGGCCGGCCCAGGATCGCGTGCTCGCCGCCATGGAGCTGTTCGGCACGGAGGTCATCCCCCGGTTCGCCGCATGACGCCGCTGCGGGTCGGTGTCATCGGGGCCGCGTACTCGCTGACCGCGCATCTGCCGGTGTACGCGGCGCTGCCCGAGTTCCGGGTGACCGCGATCGCCACCGCGCACCGGGAGACCGCGGAGGCGGCCGCCGAGCAGGCCGGGGGAGCGGCGGCGTACGACGACTATCGCGCCATGGTCGCCTCGCCCGAGGTGGACCTGGTGGACGTGGTGACCCGGCCGCGGCTGCACGCCGCGATGGCGGTGGCCGGGCTGGAGGCGGGCAAGCACGTGCTGTGCGAGGCGCCGCTCGCGGTCAGCGCCGGAGAGGGTTCCGCCATGCGGGACGCCGCGCGGGCGGCCGGAACCCTGGCCGTCGTGGACATGCAGTCGCGGTTCTCTCCGGGGCTGTGGCACCTGCGCGCCCTCGTCCGCGAGGGGTGGCTGGGGACGGTGGAGAACGTCGCCGTCACGGCCTTCTACCCTTCGTTCGCCCGGCCGGAGGCCGTGGGAAACAACATCTGGTGCGCCGACGCGGCGAACGGCGCCAGTTCGCTGCGCGTGCACGGCCTGCACTCGCTGGACCTGATCCGGTGGGTCTTCGGGCCGCTGGACCAGGTCACCGGGGTGACCGCGGTCCGCCGCCCGGGCTGGCCGGCCGCCGTGGGCGCGCCGCCCGCGACGAGCGCCGACAGCGCCGCCGTCGCCGGCACCGCCGGCGGCGCCCCGTTCTCCCTGCACTCCTCGTGGACGGCGTGGCACGGCGACGGCTGGCGGCTCACCGCGTACGGCAGCGCGGGCCGGCTCGTCGCCGAGGCGGCCGGTCACACCGGCCACTTCCCGGTCACCCTGTACGGGCAGCGCGCCGACGACGCGGAACCGGTCCGGCTGGAACCGCCCCCGGACGACAACGACGTCCCGGAGCTGGACCGTACGGCCCCGCAGTACCCGTTCGCCCGCCTCGCCCGTACCCTCGCCGCCTCGGCCGGGGACCGCTACCCCCACCCCGACCTGCCGACCTTCGACGACGGCCTGGCCCTGCTCGGCATCGCCGACGCGCTCTGACCGGCCCCCGGGCGACGCGGGAGCCGGGAGCGGGGTTTACGGGCGTGCCAGTCCTCACCACGCCGGACGCGGATGTTGCATCGCCCCTGATCACGGGCCACTGTGACGGGCAACGAACCGTACAGCGGCGCTCGGGAGGTGTCCGGCATGCCTGAGAGTCCGCCAGGCCACCTGCGCATCGTCCCGGAGGACGCGGGCGGCCGCATCGCCGCCCGGCGCGTCGAGCTCGGCCTCACCTATGACCGGCTCGCCGAGTTGGCGGGCATGTCCCCGGACTACGTACGCAGGCTGGAGGAGCACCGGACCCAGGTCTCGCCGAACGCGGTGCTGCGGCTCGCGCGGGCGCTGGGCACCACCGCGGAGGCGCTGCTGGGCGAGGGCACGCTGATCGCGTACGTGCCCGCCGACGAGCGGCCGCCGCCCGTACAGCCGCTCGGCGAGGCCGAGTGCCGCCGGCTGCTGGCGCCGGGCGGCATCGCCCGGATCGCGTTCGACACCGAGGCCTGGCCGGAGGTGCTGCCGGTGGTGTTCGCGATGGCGGGCGGGGTCGTGGTGGTACGGACTTCGTCATCCGGGCCGCTCGCCGCGTTCGCCGGGGGCGAGGTGTGGTTCGAGACCGATCACCTGGACGAGACCCGGTGCGAGGGGTGGACCGTACGGGTGACCGGCACGGCGGCGCGGATCACCGCGGCCGAGGTGCGCGCGCTGCGGGAGCGCTCCGGTGAGCGCCCCTGGGCCGGCACCATCCGCGACGCCTACCTGCGCATCCGCGCCACCTCCATCGCCGGCCGCCGCCTCCGCACCGGCTGACCTCGGGTCAGGGGGCGACGAGGGCATACGGGTTCTCGCCGGCCATGGCCTGCACCGCGCCGGGGTCGAGGCCCGCGGCCGTCAGCGCCTCCATGAGCGCCGCGAGACCCTCCACGTGCCCGGGCGCCCCGGCCGCGCCCGCGTCGGAGGAGAGCACGCAGCGCTGTGGCCCCACCTCGGTGATGAAGGCGGCCAGCTCCTCCGCCGAATGCCCGCCCGAGGTGTACTGCAGCGAGGTGATCTCCGCGTACGCGCCCAACTCGGTGAGCTCGCGGGTCCGCGAGGCGGACAGCCCCGGGACGATCAGGCCGGGATGGGTGAGCAGCACCCGCCGTACGCCGTGCTCGCGCGCGGCCGTCACCAGCCACCCCACCTCCTCGGCCCCGATGTGCCCGGTGGCGATCACCGCGTCCGCGGCGGCCACCAGGTCGAGGATCCGCCGCGCGTGCTTCTCCAGCGCCCCCTCCACGGGCGGCAGCGCGTACGCGGCCTCGGGCGAGGTCGGCGTGCAGACGACCGGGTGCTCCCAGCCCGAGCTGCGCTGCGCGTGCGCGTCCACGGTCGGCATCCAGACCACGCGCCCGCCGAGGTGCAGGCAGCTCTCCACGGCGTACGGGTTGATGCCGCCGACGGGGGCGTTCAGCACCACGCCCCCGTAGATGGACAGCCCGGTCGCGGCGGAGGCCGCCACCGCCCGGCCCACGGTCAGCTCGCAGTGCTCCTTGAGGACGCCGCCCGCGTACCCGGCGGCGGCGAGGTTGCGCGCGGCGGTCAGGTCGTCGGCGGAGCGGGGCCGCCCGCTGGGCGCGGAGTGCACGTGCACATCGAAGAAGTCCGGCACTGGCTCTGCCCTCCTGGGGGATTCAGAACTTCGGCTGCTCGTAGGCCTCCACGGGGTCGCGGCCGCGGAGGAAGTCGAAGTCGGCGCCGCGGTCCGCCTGCTCGACGTGGTCGAGGAAGAGGCGGCCGTAGCCGCGGGTGTAGTGGCGCTCCGGTGGGGTCCACTCGGCGCGGCGGCGGGCCAGCTCGTCGTCGGAGACCTTCAGCTCGAGTCGCCGTTCGGGCACGTCGAGCTCGATGAGGTCGCCGTCGCGGACCAGGGCGAGGGGGCCGCCGACCGCCGACTCGGGGGTCACGTGCAGGACGACGGTGCCGAAGGCGGTGCCGCTCATCCGCCCGTCGGAGATCCGCACCATGTCCCGTACGCCCTGCTTGAGCAGCTTCTTCGGGATCGGCAGGTTGCCCACCTCGGGCATGCCGGGCCCGCCCACCGGGCCCACGTTCTGCAGCACGAGCACCGAGGAGGCGTCCACGTCGAGGTCCGGGTCGTCGATGCGCGCGGAGAGGTCCGCCACGTCGCGGAAGACGAGCGCGCGGCCGGTGTGCGTCATCAGGTCCTCGCCCGCGGCCGCCTGCTTGATCACCGCGCCGCCGGGGGCGAGGTTGCCGCGCAGCACCGCGGTGCCGCCGTGCGGCAGCACCGGGTCGCTCAGCGGGCGGATGACGTCGGCGTCCTCGATGCGGGCGTCCGTCACGTTCTCGGCGAGCGTACGGCCGGTGACGGTGAGCTCGTCGCCGTGCAGCAGCGGCAGCAGCTCGCGCAGCACGCCGGGGATGCCGCCGGCGTTGAACAGCGCCTCCATCTGGTACTTGCCGGCCGGGCGGAGGTTGGCGATCACCGGCGTACGGTGGCTGATCTCGTCCCACAGCTCCAGCGGCAGGTCGATGCCGGCGCGGCCCGCGATGGCGGGCAGGTGCACGACCGCGTTGGTGCTGCCGGCGATCGCGCTGAACAACGTGACGGCGTTCTCGAAGGACCGCCGGGTGAGGATCCGGGACGGCCGCAGCCCCTCGGCGACCATCTCCACGATCCGCCGCCCGGACCGCTCGGCGAGCCGGCGCCGCCGGGCGTCCATCGCGGGGATGGCGGCGTTGCCGGGCAGGGCCATGCCGAGCACCTCGGTCATCGCGTTCATGGTGGACGCGGTGCCCATCACCATGCAGTGCCCGGGGCTGCGGACGATCCCGTCCTCGAGCGCCTTGTACGTCTCCTCGTCCATCTCACCGGCGCGGTACTCCTGCGTGAGCCGGCGGCAGTCCGTACAGGCGCCGAGCGTCTCGCCGCGGAACCACCCGTCGAGCATCGGGCCGCCGCTCACCATGATCGACGGGATGTCCGCGGAGATCGCTCCCATCAGCGCCGCCGGGGTCGTCTTGTCGCAGGCGGCGAGCAGGACGACGCCGTCCAGCGGCTGCCCGCGGATCATCTCCTCGGTGTCCATCGCGGCGAGGTTGCGCAGCAGCATCGAGGTGGGGCTGAGGAAGATCTCGCCGAGCGAGATGGTGGGGAATTCCATCGGCATGCCGCCGGCCTGCCAGACGCCGCGCTTCACGGACTCGGCGATGTCCTTGAAGTGCGCGTGGCAGTTGTTCAGCTCGGACCACGTGTTGCAGATCCCGATCACCGGCTTGCGCAGCGACTCCTCGTCGAAACCCATCGCCTTGGTGAAGGCCCGGTGCTGGAAGCCCGGGAGCCCCGGGTCCCCGAAGAAGGCCCGGCTGCGCGCGCCGCCGTCTGAATCCGGCATCCGTTCTCCTCATGGTCGTCCCTGGGCCGGCAGCCGCGTACGGCCGCGTCCACATGATCACAGGTGACGGACATCGTGCACCAGGGGTCTTGACCGGACATAACTCCTCGAACTACGTTCAAGCGCCATGGCGAACGAACGTTCGTTCGGTGGATCGGGGAGGGTGGATTTGAGGGCTGACCGGATCTCGCTGGCGCGCAACGTGGCGGCCAGTGGTGACGCGTACGCCGGCGGGTCGCCGGGCGCGCCGCCGGGGAGCAAGGAGGAGGCGATCGTCGGGGCCGCCATCGAGCTGCTCGGCGAGCGCGGGTTCCACGGGGCCGGGCTGCGGCAGATCGCGACCCGCGCCGGGGTGAGTCTCGCCAACGTCTACACGTACTTCCCGTCCAAGGCC
Source organism: Streptosporangiales bacterium (assembly GCA_009380095.1). GTDB lineage: Bacteria > Actinomycetota > Actinomycetes > Streptosporangiales > Streptosporangiaceae > WHSL01. The sequence continues at coordinate 34,786 of WHSL01000027.1, forward strand.
GACCTGCTGCTCGCCATCCTCAAGCGGGCCTGCGCGGACCTGCTCGTCCAGGTGCAGGACTCGGTCCGCGGTGCTGGATCGGGGGCGGACGAGCGGTTCGTCGCGGCCGCCTCCGCGTACGTACGGTTCTGCGCCACGCGTTCCACCGAGATGTTCATCGCGGACAGCGAGGTCCGCTACCTCGACCCGGAGCGGCGCGAGGAGCTGCTGGTGCACCGGGACGCGATCCAGGACGTGTTCGAGCGGATCGTCGCCGACGGTGTCCGCGGCGGGCGCTTCGCGACCCCGTACCCGGACCAGGCCTGCCTCGCCGTGCTCACCATGTGCAGCGGCGTCGCGCAGTGGTACCGGCCGGACGGCCCGCTCACCGCCGACGCGCTCGCCGAGCGGTTCGCGCACTACGCGCTCGCGCTCGTGGAGGAGGGCCCGGCACGATGACGCCCGGCCCGACGACGACCGTGACCGCGGCCCAGGCGGTCACCGGCCGGTACTTCGAGGACTATCGCCTCGGCGAGGTGATCACCAGCGGCGGCCGTACCGTCAGCGCCGCCGACATCGCCGCCTTCATCGAGCTGGCGGGGGACCGCGACCCCATCCACACCGACCCCGCGTCCGCCCGCGTCGCCGGGTTCCCGGGGGTGATCGCGCCCGGCCCGATGGCCACGGCGATCTTCTTCGGCCTGCTGTACGACACCGGGCTGGCGCGCGGCACCACGCTGGCCGCCCTGGACACGCACTGGACGTACCGCCGCCCCGTCGTCGCCGGCAGCACGCTGCGCTTCGCCATGACGATCACCCGGCGGCGCCGCGCGTCGGCCGGCGACCGGGGTGTCTTGAACCGCGCCATCGACCTGTACGACCAGGACGGCATCGTCGGCACCGGCACCAGCGCGGGGCTGGTCCGCTGCCGGGACGCCGAGGCCTCGGCGGGCGAGTACGCCGCCGACCCCTGCTCCCCGGCCTGGACCGAGCGGCTCGCCGAGCTGCTCAACGGGCGGCCCGCGTTCGTGGACTCCGCCGCCTCCTTCGACGGGGTGATCGGCCTGGCCTGCGGGGACGTACGGACCCAGCTCAAGATCTACCGCGGGCGGGTGATCGACCACGGCCGCTGGACGCCGGACGGCCCCGACTTCACCGTGGGCGGCGACGAGCTGGCGTGGGCCGAGCTGGCCACCGCGCCGGTCAACGACTACCTGCGCCGCGTCATGACCGGGCGGTTCTCCGCCACTGGGAACGGCTACACCTATCAGCGGCTCACCAAGACGCTCGTGCTGATGTGGGACGCGATCCGCGACCTGACGGCGGGGGAGGGCGGATGAACGGGCTCGCCCTGCACCGGGCCGGGTACGTGCCGACCTCGCTCGGCCGCTGCTTCGTCGAGGTCGCGGGCGAGGGCCCCGCCGTACTGCTGCTGCACACCGCCGGGCAGTCCGGCGTGCAGTGGGAGGAGACGCTGCGGCGCCTGCCCACGTTCGGCTTCACCGCCGTCGTGCCTGATCTGCCCGGGCACGGCCGGTCCGACCCGGCTCGCGGCGGTCCGGTCGAGGACGTCGACGGCTACCGGCGGGCCTGCGAGGAGATCGCCGCCGGCCTCGGGCTGGAGTGCTTCTACGTGGCAGGCGTTTCGGTGGGCGGAAAGCTCGCGCTGGACTTCGCCGTGCACGGTGACGGCCGCGTTCTCGGCGTGGTGGCGTGTGGGGCCGAGGCGTACAACCGCAAGCAGTCGGCGTCCGGACTGCGCCGTGCCCGGGAGGGCTCGGCCTCGCCGAGCGCCGCGGAGCGCACCTACTACGGCACGCTGGCCTCGGTCGGCTCGTCGGTGCCCGCGGACCGGGCCGAGCTCATCGCCGCCCGGCACCGCCGCGAGGATCCGCTCGTCACCGCCACCGACCTGGGCGCCTGGGCCGTGCACGACCTGCGCGGCCGGCTCGGAAAGGTGCGCTGCCCGGTCCACCTGGTGGCCGGCGCCGAGGACTTCTGGATCGACCTGGACGACGTACGGGCCACCGCCGCGGAGATCCCCGGCGCGCGGGTCACCGTGCTCGACGGGGTCGGCCACTACCCGATGGAAGAACTCCCCGACTTTCCGGAGCGGCTCGCCGCCTGGCTGCGTGAGCTGGAGGAGGCTCGATGACCGCAGAACCCACCACCGCAGCGACGTCCCTCACCGCGCTGCTCGCCGAGCGGGCCGCGGCCACACCCGACGCCATCGCCGTGATCGAGACCGCCGCGATCGAGGGCGCCCGGTCCGAGGGCGCCGGGTCCGAGAGGGCAGGGTCCGAGAGGGCAGGGTCCGAAGACGTGGGCAGCCGCCGGCTCAGTTACGCGGGTCTGCGCGCCACCTCCGAGGCCCTCGCCGCGCGGCTGCACAGCGAAGGCGTCCGCGCCGGCGACTGCGTGGCGGTCTGGCTGCCGAACTGGCTGGACGCGCTGGTCTGGCAGTTCGCCGTGGCCCGCCTCGGCGCCTCGGTGCTCGGCGTGAACACCCGCTACAACGTGCACGAGCTGGTCCACCTCGTCACCGTGGCCCGCCCGGTCTGCGTGGCGCTGCCGGACGACTTCCACGGCATCGACTTCCGCGGGAGGCTGCGCGAGGCGCTGGACACCGCGAAGCCGGAGACCACGGCGCTCGTCGCGGTGGTCGCCCAGAACCGCGCCCCCGACCCGGCAGGGTTCGATCTAGGCGGTGGCGCCTTCGTCCACCGCACGGCCGACGGCCTCGGCACCCCGGGTACCGGAGCGACGGCGCCGACGGGAGCGCCGGCATCCGCCGGGACACCCGCGGCCGCGGCGCCGCCGCCGCCGCTGCCGGATCCGGCGGCGATCGTCAACTACTTCACGACCTCCGGCTCCACCGGGAACCCCAAGCTCGCCGGCCACGACCAGGCCGCCGTCACCCGGCACGCCGCGGCCGGCGCGGCCGCGTTCGGCATGACGGAGACCACGCCGGTGATGCTCTGCGTGCTCCCGCTGCTCGGGGTGTTCGGCTTCAACGCCGTCATGGCCACCCTGCACGCGGGCGGCACCTGCCTGTTCACCCCGGTCTTCGACCCCGCGCGGACCGTCGCGGACATGGTCACGTACGGCGTCACCCACACGATCGGCGGCGATGACCTGCACGGCCGGCTGATGGACTCCTGGCGCGAGGACCCGCGCCCGCTGCGCGCCTGGCGCCAGGCCGGCATCGCCGACTTCGCCGGCCGCTCCCCGGCGATCGCCGACTGGGCGCAGACCGAGTTCGGCGTGCCGGTCCGCGGCGTGTACGGGTCCTCGGAAGTGTTCGCGCTGACGGCGGTGCGAGGCCCGGACCTGTCCCCGGCCGATCGCGTACGCGGCGGCGGCCGTCCCGTGGACGCCGGCATCGAGGTCCGCGCCTGCGACCCGGTCAGCGGCGCGGTCCTCGCCCCGGGTGAGCAGGGCGAGCTACAGTTCCGCGGCTACAACGTGCTGCCCGGCTATCTGCGCAACCCCGAGGCGAACGCGGCCGTGTTCACCGAGGACGGCTGGTTCCGCAGCGGCGACCTCGGCAGCGTCGACGACCCCGGGACCGGCACGTTCACCTACGTCTGCCGGATGGGCGACGCGCTGCGGCTGCACGGGTTCCTCACCGAGCCCGCCGAGATCGAGAACTACCTCGCCGCGCACCCTCAGGTGGCGACGGCGAAGGTCGTCGCCGCCGACCGCGGCGACGGCATGGGAGTCGCGGTCGCGTTCGTGGTGCCCGCCGACCCGGGCCGCCCGCCCGGCGAGGACGAGCTCATCGCGTACTGCCGCTCCGGCCTGGCCCGGTACAAGGTCCCGAGCCGGGTGGTGCCGCTGGACGCCTTCCCCACCACGGCGGGCACCAACGGCACCAAGATCAGGACCGCCGAACTACGGCGGCGCGCCACCGAACTGCTGACCGACGCCTGAGCGAGACCCAGTCCCTTCGCCCCCTCGATGGGAGCCCTCGATGTCCGACACAACCTCTACGCGTACCCAGGTCAAGATGGGCCGGATCGTCACGGCCGCGACCACGGCGACCACCATCGAGTGGTTTGACTTCGCCGTGTACGCGACGGCCGCGTCGCTGGTCCTCGGCGAGCTGTTCTTCCCCAACTTCAGTTCGGTCGCGGGGACGCTGTCCTCGTACGCGACCCTGGCCGTCGGGTTCATCGCCCGCCCGATCGGCGGCATCATCGCCGGTCACCTGGGTGACAAGGTGGGCCGCAAGCCCGTACTCGTGGCGGCTCTGATCGTCATGGGCCTGGCCACCACGCTGATCGGCCTGCTGCCCACGTACGCCGCCATCGGCGTGTGGGCTCCCGTACTGCTCGTCGTGCTGCGGCTGGTCCAGGGCCTCGGCGTGGGGGCGCAGTGGGGCGGCGCGACGCTGCTGCTGACCGAGTCGGCGCCCGCCCACCGGCGCGGCTTCTACGGCAGCTTCACGCAGGTCGGCGCGATCCTCGGGTTCGTGCTCGGGAACACGGCGTTCCTGCTCGTCGAGGTGCTCGTGCCGGAGGGCGCGGTGAACACGTGGGGCTGGCGGCTGCCGTTCCTCACCGGCATCGTGCTCGTCGCGATCAGCGCGTACATCAACAAGCGCGTCGAGGACACGCCGGTCTTCAAGGAGATGCAGCAGGCCCGAGAGTCCACGACCGTTGATCCCGCGAGCGCGACGCCGAAGAGGTCCCCGCTGGGCCAGGTGGTCCGCCACCACTGGAAGACGATCGGGCTCGCCGCCGGCGCCTTCATGGTGGTCAACTCCGCGTACTACATCTTCGCGGCCGGAATGCTCAGCTACGGCACCAAGGCGCTCGGCTACTCCAGCGGGGAGATCCTCGCCATCGTCGTGCTGGCCGGGCTCACCCAGGTGATCACCATGCCGCTGGCCGGGCACATCAGCGACAAGGTCGGGCGCCGTCCCATCTATCTCGTGGGATGTGCGCTGATGGCGCTGTGGGCGGTGCCACTGTTCCTGCTCGTCGACACCGGTGTCTGGGGGCTGACGTTCCTCGGCCTCGTGCTCGGCTACACGTTCCACTCGATGATGTACGGGCCGCAGGCCGCCCTGTACGCGGAGCTGTTTCCCGCCGAGGTCCGCTACTCCGGCGCGTCGCTCGGCTACCAGCTCGCGTCGATCTTCGCCGGCGGCCTCGCGCCGTTCATCATGACCGGCCTGCTGGCCGCCACCGGCAGCTCCCTGTCGGTCGCCGGCTACATCATCGCCATGGCGGTCATCACCTTCGCCTCGGTCTACGCCATGGCCGAGACCTCCCGCCGCAGCCTCTATCACGAGAAGGAGCCCGCCACGGTTTGAGCGGGCCGCTCCACCAGGCCGAACGCGTGGCCGGTTCCCTCGTCCGGATTCCGTGGCGAGGGAACCGGCCATGTCCTAG
>WHSL01000233.1 GCA_009380095.1 Streptosporangiales bacterium
ATGACTGTGATTTCAAGGAGATCGGCGTGGCCACAGAAGCGCCCGACGTCGTCCTACGCAGAGCGGACGGCGTGGTGGAGGACCTCCCAGGAGCCGCCTGGCGACATTTGACATGACTGTGCGGACCCTGCCTGCGGCTCGAACACGCGTTTACTCCGTTCGTCTCAGCCTGAGAGGCCGCAACCTGAAGCCCACTCAAGGCAGGGCTTGGCTGAACCAGGGATCCATCGGCACTCGTTGACACCAGCTTGCGTTGGAAGGAAACTTTCCAACGTGACGGAGAAGGTGGAGAGGGCGGGGCACGCCGAGAACCACGCGGCCGAGCGTGAGGCCGACACGGTGGTCCGCGTCCGCTCGGTGCTGCCCTCGCTGCCACCCGCCGAGCGCCGCGTCGCGCAGCGCGTGGTCGACGACCCGGAGGGGGTCGCGGCCTCCACGATCACCGAGCTCGCCCAGGCCTGCGACACCTCGGAGACCACGGTCATCCGGTTCTGCCGGGCGGTGGGCTTCTCCGGCTACCCCGACCTGCGGCTCACCCTGGCCAGCGAGGCCGGCCGGGCCCGCGGCGAGACCGGGGGCCGGGTCGTGGGCAGCGACATCGGCCCCGACGACACGCTCACCGACGTGGTGGAGAAGATCTCCTTCGCGGACGCCCGCGCCGTGGAGGACACCGGCGCCCAGCTGGACATCGCCGTGCTGGAGCGGGTGGTGGAGGCCGTCGTCACCGCCCGCCGGGTGGACATCTACGGGGTCGGCGCCAGCGCCTTCGTGGCCGCGGACTTCCAGCAGAAGCTGCACCGCATCGGCCGCGTCTCCTACGCCTGGTCGGACACGCACATCATGCTGACCAGCGCCGCCGTGCTCGGCCCGGGCGACGTCGCGGTGGGCATCTCGCACACCGGTTCCACCATCGACACGATCGAGGCGCTGAAGACGGCGGGGAACAAGGGCGCCACCACGGTCGCGCTGACCAACTTCCCGCGCTCGCCGATCGCCCGCGCCGCGGACCTCGTGCTCACCACGGCCTCCCGGGAGACCACCTTCCGCTCCGGCGCCACGTCCAGCCGGCTGGCCCAGCTGGTGGTGATCGACTGCGTCTTCGTCGGGGTCGCGCAGCGCACGTACGGTCCAACCCGCCGCGCGCTGGAGGCCACCTACGACGCCGTACGGTCCCGCCGCACCCGCGACGGCTCCCGGGGGCGCCGGTGAGACGGAGCGAACACGCGGCGGCACGGGTGGACTCGCCGACCGAGCGGCGCAACCCGCGTACGGTCGACATCGACCGCGTCTCCACCACCGAGCTGCTCAGAATGATCTCCGCAGAGGACGCGCTGGTCCCGGTCGCGGTCGCGGGCGAGCTGCACAACGTCGCGCACGCGGTGGAGCTCGCGGTGACCGCGCTGCGCTCCGGCGGCCGGCTGCACTACTTCGGCGCCGGCAGCTCCGGGCGGATCGCCGCCATGGACGCGGCCGAGCTGCCGCCCACGTACGGGGTCCCGCCGGAGCTGGTGGTCGCGCACCACGCGGGCGGCGGCGCCACCCTGGACCGGGCCGCCGAGGACGTGGAGGACGACGAGGACCTGGGGCGCGCCGAAGCGGCGGAGGTGGGCCCGCTGGACGTGGCGGTGGGCCTGGCCGCCAGCGGCCGCACCCCGTACGTGCTCGCCGCGCTCGCCACGGCCCGCGTGGCCGGCGCCCGTACGGTGCTGATCAGCGGCAACCCGGGTGCGCCGGCGGGCAGGCTGGCCGACGTGCACATCGCCGTGGACACCGGCCCGGAGGTGATCGCCGGCTCCACCCGGATGAAGGCGGGCACCGCCGCCAAGCTGGTGCTGAACGCGTTCTCCACGGCGGTCATGGTGCGGCTCGGCCGCACGTACTCGAACCTGATGGTCGGCATGCACGCGGGCAACAGCAAGCTGCGCGGCCGCGGCGCCACCATCCTCGCCGAGGCCACCGGGACCGACCCGGAGAGCGTCGCGGCGGTGCTCGAACGCGCGGAGGGCGACACCCGCGTGGCGCTCGTCTCGCTGCTGTGCGGCGTCGACACCGAGGAGGCCGCGCGCGCGGTCGTCGCCGCCGGCGGGGTCGTACGGGAGGCCGTGCGCCTGATCGGGGGAGACCGAACCACCACCGAAGACTCACGTGAAAGGGGTCCGTGATGGGCAGACGCACCGCCCCTCGGACGTTGACGCGGAACAGCGCGTCTCAGATAAGCCGGTCCCTGCTGGCGGCCGGCTGTGCCGCCACGCTGGCCCTCACGGCGTGCGCGCCGAGCACCGAGGGCGGCTCCGCCGGGGACACGACCAAGCTCACGGTCTGGTCCTGGCGCACCGAGGACATCGCCGGCTACAACAAGATCTTCGACGTCTACGAGAAGAAGCACCCGGGCGTCCAGGTCGAGTTCAAGGCCTACAAGAACACCGAGTACCCGACGATCCTGCAGACCGGGCTCGCCAAGAGCTCCGGCGGCCCGGACGTGGCGCAGCTCAAGCCGTTCGGCCCGATCCAGGCGTTCATCGAGGGCGGCAACCTGACCGCGCTGGACGGCAAGGTCGACCTGGCCGGCTGGCCGGAGGAGGTCGTGGCCGCCGCCAAGGGCAAGAAGGACGGCAAGACGTACGGCGTGCCGTTCGCCATCCAGACGCTGCATGTGCTCTACAACAAGAAGATCTTCGCCGACAACGGCATCCAGGTGCCCACCACCTGGGAGGACCTCAAGGCGGCGGGTGACAAGCTGAAGAAGGCCGGCATCACCCCGATGGCGACGACCGCCAAGGAGCCCTGGGTGATGGGGCTGACGCACGAGATCTTCGGCGCCACCCGGATGGGCGGGGACAAGTTCGCCCAGGACGTCGTGGCGGGCAAGAACGACTTCACCGACCCCGACTACACCGCCTCGCTGCAGACGGTGGCGGACCTGAAGCCGTACTTCCCCGAGGACGTGACGGCGGTGCCGTACCTGGACGCGCAGGCGCTGTTCAGCAGCGGCAAGGCGGCCATGTACCCGGGCGGGGCGTACGAGCTGGGCCCGTTCAAGAAGGCCGACCCCGGCCTGGACATCGGCTTCTTCGACGCGCCGCTGCCGCCCGGGGCGAAGATGGACAAGCCGGTCACACCCGGCTTCGCCGACGGCTCGTACGGCGTCAACGCCAAGTCGCCGAACCAGAAGGAGGCGCTGGAGCTGGTCAAGTGGATGGCGACGCCGGAGTTCGGCCAGCTGTTCGCGGACGAGCTCAAGCAGATCTCCGCGGTGCCCGGCGTCTCGCCCAAGGACCCGCTGCTCGCCGAGATGATCGCCAAGTACCGGTCGCAGGGCGAGCCGTACTCCATGGCCGTGCACTTCGGCTACGGTGAGCCGCTCGGCCGGGACGCCGAGGGCGAGGCGATCGCCTCCATGCTGCTCGGCAAGATGGACGCGAAGGCCGCGGGCACGAAGATCCAGAAGGACATCTCGGCGTGGTTCAAGCCGGAGGAGTGAGCTCCGAACGCGCGGCGCGGGGCCGGCGGCGCAGTCGCCGGTCCCGCGTTCCGTCGGTGCGGCTGCTGGTCTTCCTGCTCGCCCCGGCGCTCGCGCTGTACTCGGTGTTCATCATCTATCCGCTGTTCAGCTCGTTGCAGTACAGCCTGTTCTCCTGGGCGGGCACGAGGCAGCTGGGCTTCGCCGGGCTGGAGAACTTCGAACGGTGGCTGCAGCCCGGGCTCTACCGGGAACGGCTGCTCCGCGCGTTCGGGCACAACATGATCTTCTTCGCGGGGACCATGCTGCTGCAGACCACGCTCGGGCTGGCGTTCGCGGTGCTGCTGCACCGGTCCCGGGCGGGCAAACGGTTCCTGCAGACCGCGTTCACGCTGCCGCACCTGGTCAGCCCGATCGTGGTCGGTTACCTGTGGAGCCTGATGCTCAGCCCGTCCTTCGGCGCGGTGAACGCGGGTCTGCGCGGGGTCGGGCTGGAGTCGCTGGCGCTGCCGTGGACCGGGGACCCGGCGCTGTCGCTGCCCACGGTGATCGTGGTGAACGCCTGGCAGTGGGTGGGCTTCCCGATGCTGCTGTTCGGCGCGGCGCTGGCCGGCATCCCCGAGGAGTACGGCAACGCGGCGCGGGTGGACGGCGCCTCCGCCTGGCAGGTGTTCCGCAAGATCACGTTCCCGCTGCTGATCCCGGCGATCGGCACGGTCTCCGTGCTGACCTTCGTCGGCAACATGAACGTGATCGACGTGATCTACGCGATGCAGGGCTCGCAGGGGCAGCCCGCGGGCTCCACCGACGTGCTCACCCTGCTGTTCTACCGGACCGCCTTCCAGAACCCGGATCCGGCGGCCATCGGCCAGTCGTCCGCGCTGGCGGTGCTCATGTTCGTGTTCATCTTCGGGGTCTCCATGCTGGCGATCCGGGTGATGCGGCGCGCCGAGGGGAGGCTGCGGTGACCTCACAGGTGATCGCGGAGCCGCGGGTGACCCCGCGGCCCGCGCCGCGCCGGGCCCGTACGCCGCTCAAGCAACGGGCGGGCGGCGTCGCCGCGGCGCTCCTGCTCTGGGGGTACGCCGCCGTCGCGCTGGCGCCGCTGCTGCTGATGGTGGTCAACTCGCTGCGCGACGAGGCGTCCCTCCGGTCGCAGCCGCTCGGCCTGCCCACCACCCCCCAGCTGGGCAACTACGTGCGCGCGTGGTCCGAGGCCAGCTTCAGCACGTACTTCCTGAACTCCGTGGTCGTCACGGTGACCTCGGTGGCGCTCGGCACCGCGGTCTCGGCGCTCGCCGCGTACGCGCTGGCGCGGTACCGGTTCCCCGGCAACGGGCTGCTCGCGGCGTTCTTCCTGTCCGGGCTGATGCTGCCGATCCGGCTGGGCATCGTGCCGGTGTTCTACCTGCTCGACGCGATGGGGCTGCTCGGCGGCCGGACCGGGCTGATCTTCATCTACGCGGCCAGCGGGGTGCCGTTCTGCGTGTTCGTGCTGACCGCGTTCTTCCGGCAGCTCCCCGACGAGCTGGAGGAGGCCGCCCGCATCGACGGGGCCTCCGAGCTGCGCATCTTCGGCCAGGTGATGCTGCCGCTGGTGCGGCCGGCGCTGGCGACGGTGGCGCTGTTCCAGTTCATCACGCTGTGGAACGACTTCTTCTTCCCGCTCGTGCTGGTGGAGGACGCCGCCTACACGCTGCCGGTCGGGCTGACCCGCTTCTTCCAGGAGTACGGGCTCACCCAGTCGCTGCTCTACTCCGGTCTGGTCATCACCACGATCCCGCTGGTCGTGGTGTTCCTGTTCGCCACCAAGCAGATCGTCGCCGGCCTCACCGCCGGGATGTCGCGCTGAAAAGGTTGGCAGCGGTGATCACTTCCCCTAAGGTTCCCAGGAATCCATCCGGCGGAGCGCCGCTCACGGGAGTGGCGACCGGGTGGACCCGCCGAGTTCCGGCCGCCGGTAGCGGCCGGGAGCCGGGGACCCAAGTCCCTCAGGGGTGAATCCGCCGTGTGCGGCGGTAGGGCGGTCTCCTCGTCCGAACCCGTCAGCTAACCCGGTAGGCGGAACAGGAGAGGAGCGCACGTGGAGTCCCCCTCCTCCACGCTGGGCGTCGGCCTGCGCCGAAAGGCAGCACTGCTCGCCGCCCCAACGGTGATCGCCCTGGTCATGGCCTTGATCATGCCGAGCGCCTCCGCCGCGCCCGCCTCCTCCGGCAGACCCGCGGTGGCACCCCCGCCGCCCGCCGTGAGCATCGATGAGCTCAACCGCAAGGCCGCGCAGCTCGCCAAGGAGTACCGCGGCGAGCTGGTGGTGCTCACCGAGGCGCGCAAGGCGGCGTACATCGCGGCCCTACGGGCCAGAAAGCTGCAGCGCGCCGTCAAGCAGGTGCGCCGGGAGATCTCCGCGCTCGCCTCCATGCGCTACCAGGGCGCCGACCTCGACCCCGGGCTGATCCTGGTGATGAGCGGCGACCCCGAGGGCAGCCTGGACAGCGCGACGACCATGGAGTACGTGTCCCGCACCAAGGCGCAGCGCATCGACTACCTGCGCCGGCTGGTGACCGAGGAGCGCGAGGCCGTCACCACCGCGAACCGGAAGCTCGAGAAGGCCCAGGAGATCGTCGACACGCTGGAGAACCGGCGCGCGGTGATCCGCAGGAAGATCGCCATCTACGGCGGGAACGGGCCGGTGAACGCGGGCTCCATCACCCCGCTCATGCGGAAGGTAATGAACGCCACGCTGGCGCGGTACGGCCCCGGCAAGGGCGTCGGCTGCTTCCGCTCCAACGGCGGGATCCCCGGCGGCGGCGAGCACCCGCTGGGCCGGGCGTGCGACTTCATGCTCAGCACCGGCGGGGCGATGCCCGACTCCGACCAGGTGCAGCGCGGGCACGAGATCGCCGAGTGGCAGCGGGCCAACGCGGAGTCACTTGGCATCCTGTACATCATCTACCGGCAGCGGATCTGGGACAGCCGTACCGGTGGCGGATGGTCGTACATGGAGGACCGCGGCGGCATCACCGCCAACCACATGGACCACGTGCACACGTCGGTGTTCTGAGCCGGGCCGCGGTCAACGGTACGTGCCCGGCGCGAACGCGCGCAGCGCCTCGTCGAGCCGGTGCAGGGTGCCCGCCTCGCCCGTCGACGAGGGCCACGCGCTCGAGGTCGCCCCAGGGGATGTAGAGGGGCGCCCCCCGGCCGCGCCCGGGAGCGGAACAGCCCGGTCGTGTCCACGGTCAGGTCCGAGCGGACCCGCCGGGGTCGGCGAGCAGCCCCAGCACGGCCCCGGCCACGGTCATCCCGAACAGGGTGAGGATGATGCTCATCGTGTACGCGGGCTCGTCCTGGTGGCGTCGAGCGCGCGGGCGATGCCGAAGTCGACGATGCGGGGGCCGTCGCCGGCCAGGATGACGCTTGCCGGGGGTGAGGTCGCGGTGCACGATGTCGCTTGTGGACGGCCATCAGGCCCTCCGCCAGCCCGGCGCCGAGCGCGGCGATCTCCTCCTGCGGCAGGGGCCCGCTCTCGTCCACGGCGGTCCGCAGCGACGGGCCGGGGACGTACGCGGTGACCAGCCAGGGCTGGTCGGCCTCGGTGTCGGCGTCGATCATGGGCGCGGTGTAGAAGGCGTTGACCTTGCGCGCGGCGGCGACCTCCCGGGCGAGGCGGCGCCGGAACCCGGCGTCCCCGGCGTCCCCGGAGAGCCCGGGGCGGACCACCTTCACCGCCACGGGCCGGCCGCCGCGAGAGCGGCCCAGGTAGACCCGGCCCATACCGCCGGCGCCGAGGCGCCCCTCGAGCCGGTGGTCGCCGACCTCACGTGGATCGTCCGCCGCGCGTGGTTCCATCCGCCTGCGCACCCCTTCCGGACGGTCACGACCCACCCCAACGACGGCCGATCATCTCATGATCAACCTCCGTGGAAGGCGCTCCCGGATCACGGATGACGTACGACCGGGCACGCGCGGATGCCCTGCCCTCACGCTGCGTCGACAATTTTGGTGTTCGGCGGATTCTTGCTCTACGGTCGGTCACCGACTCCGTCCAGGCGGGCCCTGAGCCCCGTCGGCCTGGCCCCCACCTGGACCCCGCCTGCCCGGAGAGGAATCCGTGCGACCCCCTGCCAAGGCCGAGTCGTCCCCCCGCCGTCCCGCCGATCGCGTCCGCCGAAGACCCGGCCCGTTGCGCCGTGGTGCCGTCCTCGCGGCCGCCGCGCTCACCGCCGGCCTGCTCGCCCCCACCACCCCCGGCCTCGCCGCTCCCGCCGTACCGGCCGCGCCGAGCGACACCGAGGCCAAGCTCGCCAAGCTGGAGAAGCAGGCCAAGGCGCTGGCCAAGGACTACCGCGGCGAGCTCGTGGCGCTGACCGAGGCGCGCAAGGCCGCGGAGAAGGCGAGCGGGAAGGCCGACGGCGTACGCCGCGAGCTGCGGGCCGCGCGGGACCGTACCGGTGACCTCGCCGCCGAGGCCTACAAGAGCAGCGGCGTGGACCCCTCGCTGCAGCTCGCCTTCGCCAAGGACCCCGTACGCAGCCTGAACGACGCGGCCGCCGCGGAGCACCTCGCCGAGCGCAGCGGCGAGCAGGTACGGCAGCTCAACACGCTGGTCGCCGAGCGGCGCGCGGCCGACGCGGACGCGTCGGAAAAGCTGAAGGCCGCGGAGCGGAAGGTCGACGAGCTGAAGAAGCGCCGCGCCAAGGTCGCGGCGCTTGTCGAGAAGTACACCCCGGAGGCGCCGTCCTCGGGCGTCACCGCGTCGAGCAACGGCGACCACCCGCCGTACATCGGCATGGAGGGCATCACCTCCCGCATGGCCAAGGTCCGCGACGCGGTCGTCGCCCGGTACGGCGGCAAGATCGTCTCCGTGGGCTGCTACCGCGCCGACGGCGGCGGGGGCGAGCACCCGCTCGGCCGGGCCTGCGACTTCATGCTCAGCTCCGGCGGCTCGATGCCGTCAGGCGAGATGGCCGCGCTCGGCGACTCGATCTCCCAGCACGCCATCGACAACGCCGACGGGCTCGGCGTCATGTACGTGATCTACAAGCAGCGGATCTACGACATGCGCAGCCCCGGCTGGGACCCGATGGAGGACCGCGGCAGCGCCACCGCCAACCACTACGACCACGTGCACATCTCGGTCTTCTAGGGG
>WHSL01000155.1 GCA_009380095.1 Streptosporangiales bacterium
GGCCGCCTCCGGCGGGGTGAACCGGGCCACCAGCGCGTGCTCCCGGTCGCCCCGGTGCCAGGGGAACGTCCGCCCGCCCACCACGAACGACAGGGACCGCGGGTCCCCGGGGTTCGCGGGATCGTACGGGCGCAGCGTCACGCCCGGCAGGTGCGCGGCGAGGTGCCCGCCCGCGCGGCGGTTGGACCCGCCGGCCGGGCCGCCGATGCAGAACTCGGTGCGATCTCCGTTGCCGCCGCGGAACGACTCCCCGTCCTCCAGCGTGATCGCCGCCCCGATCCCCTGGGCGAGCGTGACCACCTCGATCATCGCGTGCACGGCCTCGTGCGGCATGGCCCGCGGCACGTTGTACTTGTGGCTCAGGATGATCAGACACGTGCCGCCCGGCTCCAGCCCGAAGAACGCGGCCTTCCGCCGCAGCACCACCGACCGCCGCCCGCGCTGCCACACCCAGACGGCCAGGCCGCTCACCACACTGGTGACGAGCCCGACCGCCAGATTCACGAACACATCGGACACGGCACCGCCTTCACCCCGGAATCGGCCGGAGTCTAGCCCCGGCGTACGACACCCGGATCCGTTCAGCCCGCCCGGTGGCCGTGGATGGGGACGTCGATGATGAGCGGCCCGGTGCGCGGGGTGGCGATCAGATCGCGCAGGTGGGCGATGCTCTCGGCGCGGGTGTACGGGACCGAGAAGAGGGTGCCGGCACCGGACCAGTCGAGGGTGGGGGGCGCGAGGTCGACGCCGACGTACCGGCCGAGCTCGGTGGAGCGGCTCTTGCCGGCGTCGAGGGTGTCCTTGAGGGTGCGGTACTCGCCGTTGTTCATGATCACGAAGGTCACGGGGACCTCGTGACGCGCGGCGGTCCACAGGCCCTGGACGCCGAACATCGCGCACCCGTCGCCCAGCACCGCCACCACCGGCCGGGAAGGGTCGCCGAGCCGGGTCCCGATCGCCGCCCCGATCCCCCAGCCCAGGCCGCCGCCGACCGTGTGGACGTACGACCGCGGCCGGTCCAGGCGGAGCACGCCGCGGAGCGGGTGGCCGGAGGTGATCGCCTCCTCCACCACGACCGCGTCCGCGGGCAGCGCGGCGGCGATCGCGTGCCCGGCGGCGAGGGCGGGCATGGGCGCGGGGCCGTACCCGGCGAGCGCCTCCGCCTCGACGGCGGCGCGGCGCTCGGCGGTGGCCCCGGCGATCGCCTCCGCCCGCCCGGCGGCGCGCGGGACCGCCCCGTCGAGCCGTACGGCCAGGTCGGCGAGGGTGGCGCGGACGTCGCCGACGAGCCCGGCCGCGACCGCGAAGTTGCGGCCGATCTCCGCGTGGTCCGAGTCGATCTGGACGACGCGCAGGCCGTCCGGGATCGCGGAGCCCGGGGAGTAGTGGTGCGGCATGAAGGCGTGGCAGCCGGCCAGCAACAACATGTCGTACGCGCTCAAGGCGGCACGGATCGCCGCGTGCGTGGGCGTGAGCATCCCCTGGTAGAGCGGGTGCCCACCGGGGAAGTCGATCCCGTCGTTCATCGGCTGGTGGAAGACCGCGGCGCCGAGCCGCTCGGCCACCGCGACGAGCTCCGCCACGGCCCCGTCCCGGCCCACGCCGTCGCCCGCGATGATCACCGGCCGTTCGGCGCCGGCCAGCAGCGCCGCGGCCGCCGCCACACCCGTCGCCGGGCCCGGCGGGTGCAGCGGGCTGCGCTCCGGGACCTCCACCTCGTCCGTCTCCATCAGCAGGTCCATCGGGATCGACAGCAGGACCGGCCCGGCCGGCGGCGCCGCGGCCAGCCGAAACGCGCGGCGCAGCAGGATCGGCAGGTCGTGGGCGTGCTGCACCTCGATGGCGGACTTGGTCGCGGCCTGGGCCAGCCCGACCAGGTCGCCGGAGAGCATCGGATCCTGGATCAGATGCCTGCGGTCCTGCTGACCGGCCACGACGACGAGCGGTGTCCGGGACCGCATCGCGTTCAGCAGGCCGATCAGCCCGTTCGCCACTCCGGCCGCGACGTGCAGGCTGACCATGGCGGGCCGTCCGGTGGCCCGCGCGTACCCGTCGGCCATCGCGACCACCGCGTGTTCCTGCAGGCCGAGCACGTACTCCAGGTCGTCGGCGTCGGCCAGTGCGTCGATCAGCGGCAACTCGGTGGTGCCCGGATTTCCGAAGATCCGGTCCACGCCCTCGCTCCGGGCGATCTCCAGCAGGGCCGCGATGGGGGTCATCGTCACCATGATCGGAGACTCCGGTATCCGGACGAAAACGGCAAGAGATGCGTGCCACACGGTGGAATCCACAGGGCCCTCGGGAACTCCCGTCGATTCCCCGGATACACGGCGGCGGGGGTCCGAAGGCGGCAATAATCGTGCCGGTCGAAACCTGTTGTTCCAGTCACGGGAGTGCCTGATGCGGCGCTGCGCTCGTACGGCCGGATCGGCGCTGGTCGCGCTCGCGATGATCGTCGTGGCCGCGGGACCGGCGGCGGCCGCGCCGCTGCCGGACCAGTGGTGGTTCCGGACGTGGGGGGTGCAGAGCAAGCTGTGGCCCGCGTCCAAGGGTGAAGGCGTCACCGTGGCCGTGGTGGACACGGGCGTGCAGGCGTCGGTTCCCGACCTCAAGGGTGTCGTGCTGCCGGGCACCGACATCGAGCAGGGCGGTGACGGCCGTACCGACAAGGACCCGGACGACGGGCACGGGACCGGCATGGCGTCGCTGATCGCCGCGCAGGGCACGGGCACCGGGCTCGTCGGGGTGGCGCCGCGGGCGCGGATCCTGCCGGTGGTGGCGCGGGAGGCTCCGGCCTACGCCAAGGGCATCCGGTACGCGGCCGACCAGGGCGCGCAGGTGATCAGCCTGTCGCGGGCGCGGCCCGGGGCGTGCCCGGCGGACATGCAGCAGGCCATCACGTACGCGGTCCGGAAGAACGCCGTGGTGGTGGCCGCCGCCGGGGACGACGGCAACGGTCGCAACGAGGCGATGGCGCCCGCGAACTGCAAGGGCACGCTCGTCGTGGGGGCGGTGGGGCCCGACCTGAAGCCGTGGGTGAAGACGCAGCGGCAGCCGTACGTGACGATCGCCGCGCCCGGCGAACGGACCCGTGCCGTGCTGCGCAACGGCGAGCTCTACCTGGGCAACGGCACCACCGACGCGGCCGCGCTGACCTCGGGCATCGTGGCGCTGGTGCGGTCGAAGTACCCGAAGCTGTCCGGGCGGGAGGTGGTGCGGCGGCTGATCGCGTCCTCACTCGACGTGGGTGAGAAGGGGCGGGACTCACAGGCGGGGTATGGGCTGATCCGGCCGTGGCGGATCTTCGCCGGGAAGATCCCGCGGGTCTCGGCCAACCCGGTGTACGCGGAGCACGACCGCTGGGTGAAGGCGAACGCCGGCGCTCCGGATAGCCCGCCGCAGGCCGCCGCGCCGGCGCCGCGTGACTCGGGCGGCGGGTCGCAGGAGCTGGCGGCGTGGATCGGCGCCGGCATCCTGCTCCTCGTAGCGATCGGCGCCCTCACCGCCTGGGCCCTCCAGCGCCGCCGCCCCACCCCCAGGCCCCACATCACCGCCCCCGGGCAACGAGTCCCCACCGCAGGCGCACCCATCGCGGGCGGACCCACCGCGGGCGGATCCAACGCAGGCGTCCCTACCGCAGGCGTCCCTACCGCGGGCGTCCCTACCGCAGGCGTCCCTACCGCAGGCGGACCCACCGCGGGCGGACCCACCGCAGGCGTCCTCGCCGGGGGCGGACCCACCGCGGGCAGACCCACCGCCGATGTCCCCGCCGGGGACATCCCCGCCGCGAGCACCCCCGGACCGGGCACCCTCGCCACCAATACTCCCGTGGGGGACGCCCGCGCCGCAGATCCCCGCGCCGCGGACCCCCGCGCCGCAGGCGCCCCCGCTGCGAGCGCCTCCGCCCCCGAGGGCCACGCCCAGGGCGCATTCCCACCCACCTACGCGCCTCCGGCTGGGGATACGTCGGCTTTCGCGTGGGCGAGATGGCCGGAGTCCGAGCCGCGGGATCCGAACACGCCGTTCGGGTCGTCGCCGTACGCTCCCCCAGGTCCAGGGCAGCCGGACCATCCACCCGCACCCGCGCCCCCACCGGCGCCGGCGCCACAGTCGCGTCCCGCGACGGACCGGCCCGCGAGCGCTCCGGTCACCTACCTGCCGCCACGCGACCCACTCCCGCCCCGCACCGAGCCCGGCGACCCCCCGCCAGAACAGAGCCACGACCCGCGGGCATAGGGGAGGCGGGCGTCAGCCGCAGGCATGGGGGAAGGGCGTCAGCCGCAGGCACAGGGAAGGCGGCGTCAGTCACAGGCACAGGGGAAGTGGCGTCAGTCACAGGCACAGGGAAAGCGTCAGCCGCAGGGAGCGGCGCGCGATCAGGTCGGGTGGATGGCGTCCGGTTCCCAGGCTGAGCGGTCGTGGGCGAAGAGGACGCGCCGGGGATCGAACCGGGCGAGGCGTTCATGCCACGACGGTGTGACGGGCAGCGGCGGCGCCGCACCGTCGCGGACTGCCCGCCGCGCAAGGTCGACGGCGTCGTACTGGGAGGCGAAGTCGTGCGCCTGCCCGGCGAGGACGACGGTGCCGTCGGTCAGCCGTACGACGAGCGACTGGTGGCCGTCCGTATGACCGGTGGTCGGGATGATCCACACGCCCGGCCAGACCTCCGCCTCGCCGTCGATCTCCTCGTACCGCGCCCCAGGGAAGTCGATCAGCCGGTCGAGGGTGTAGTCCCCGGCCCGGGCGGTGGCCAGCTCCGTCGCCTGGACCAGAATCGGCGTCCCGGCCAGCAGCGGGTTCCCGCCACAGTGATCGAAATGCAGGTGACAGTTGACCACGAGCCCGATATCGGCGAGCGTCGCACCCGCATCGGCCAGCGCCTCCTCGAGCGGCCGCCGGCGCGGCCGGTACCAAGCGTCCACCTCCGGCTCACCGTCCCCGATCCCGGTATCGAAGAGAATGAGCCCCTCACCCCGCCGCACCAAATACCCGAGCACGGGCTCCACCCGAGGCTCCGTTCCCCCCGCCTCCTCAGCCGGCCGAATGAAGTACCCAAGATCCAGCCGCCTGACCACATCCCCACCCCACACCCGCCCATCCTCACACGAACCCCCGCCTTCAGTTCCGTGCCGCCGGGCGAGGAGAGGTCCCTGCCGCCGAACGACGGCGGAGGACAGCCCGCGCGCCGCCTGACGACGGTCGAGGTAAGCCCCCTGCGCCGCCTGACGACGGTCGACGAGAGGCCCGCACAACCGGGCGACGGACGAGGAGGCTCGCACCGCGACGGCGGAGGAGGGGCTCGCGCGCCGCCGCCGGCCGAGGGAAGCCCGTGCCATCCCCACCGGCCGAGAGAGGCCCGCGCTGCCCGCGACGGCCTGGGCCTCTCCTCCGAAACTGTCATCTCCTCCGAAACCGTTGTTCGGGCGCCCGAAATGCTCCCCTTTGTGAACGGCATCGGAGGAGACCATCCAACGGGACCGGAGGAGACCCACCGGACAACCGGACGGGAGGAGACCCCGGAACGGAACCGAACCGCACCAGACCGACGCCCGGCCCGCTCACAGGACGGGAGGAGATCCCGTAACGCGACCGAAGAGACCGTGGAATGGCAACGGGGCTCGGTTCGAGGGCGGGGCGAGGCCGGGTCCGGGGCAGGGCCGGGGCAGGGCCGGGGCCGGGGGCCGGGGGCCGGGGGCCGGTTTAGGGGCGAGGGCGAGGGCGGGGGCGGGTTCGGTTAGGAGGCGGGGCCGCGGGTGAT
Source organism: Streptosporangiales bacterium (assembly GCA_009380095.1). Lineage (GTDB taxonomy): Bacteria > Actinomycetota > Actinomycetes > Streptosporangiales > Streptosporangiaceae > WHSL01. Next base: position 5,759 of record WHSL01000155.1, read on the forward strand.
GAGGATGCCGTCGTCGTCGGACCAGAGGTGGGCGCCGGGGCGGAAGGTGACGCCGCCGAAGGCGACGGGGACGTCGCGTTCGCCAGCCCCGTCCTTGCCGGGCCGGCGTGGGTTGGAGCCGAGCGCCTTGATGCCGAGCTTGATGCCGGCGAGCGCCACCACATCCCGTACGCCGCCGTTGATCACCGCGCCCTCCCAGCCGTTCCCGGCGGCGAGCCCGGCGACCACGTCCCCCATCAGCGCGGTGCGCAGCGAACCACCGCCGTCCACGACGAGCACCCGCCCCGCACCCGGCTCGGACAGCACCGACTTGAGCAGCGCGTTGTCCTGGTGACAGCGCACGGTGACGATGGTGCCCTCGAACGCGCGCCGCCCCCCGTACTGCCGCAGCTGCAGGTCACAGGAGTCCAGCTCGGGGCCGCGCTCGTCGTACAGGTCAGCGGTGGCGGTCATCGTCGGTCCTCTCGCTCGGCGGGAGCCGCGGAATCATGGGGAAACACCCGGATCATCCGGATCACCCCGATTCTGCCCCTCACTGATCGGAGGGCAGCCGCCGGGCCGCCACTCCCGCCCAGCCGAGGCCGAGCGCCGTCGCCCACAGTACGCCCGCGGCGCCGAGGCCGGCCGCGACGAGGCCGGCCGCGCTCGGGATGATCACTTGGCCGGTACGGTTCCCCATCAGCCGCAGCGACATCGCCCGCCCCCGCTGGCCGGGCGGCGCGGCCTCGGCCAGCCAGGACATGGTCAGCGGCTGGCCGACACCGAGCCCGAACCCGGCGACCACGAGCAGTACGGCGAGCACCCACACCGGGACCGGAAGCGGCGTGATCAGCAGCGCGGTCGCCGCCGCGATCGTGCTGGTCACGAGCAGCCGCCGCCGTCCCACGGCGGACGCCAGCCGGCCGAGGAAGAGCCGCGACACCATCGAGGCGATCCCGCGCGCGGCGAGCAGCGCGCCGACCGTACCGGCCGCGAGACCCCGGTCGGCGCCGAGCGCGGGCAGGTACACCAGCGTGATGTCCACCGCGGACAGCACGATGCAGCTGGTCAGCAGCGCCCGCATCAGGCCGGGCCGGCGGATCAGCTCGCCGAGACCGGAGCTCGCGCCGCGGTCCACGACCGAGCCCCGCGCGCTTGCCGCCAACGGCAGCGCGAACAGTGTGAGCAGCACCGACAGCCCGCAGGCCCACCAGAAGATGAGCTGCGTATCCGGGATGGGACCACCCCGCCCGGCCGCGGAGATCAGTACGGGCCCGGCCGCCTGCCCGATCGACGCGACGAACGTGTAGTGCCCGAACGCCGCGTCGAACCGCCCGCGCTCGGTGGTGTTCGCGACGAGCGCCTGCTGCCCGACCACGCAGCCCAGGTGGCCGGCCCCGAGCAGCAGCCCGCCCATGACCAGGCCGGGCACGCTGTGGCCGAGCAGCGCGAAGCACAGTGCGCAAAGGATGAGCAGTACGGAGCCGGCCCGCGCGACGCGGTGCTCCCCGTACCGGTCCGCCATGTGCCCCACCGGGATCGCGAGGATCAACGGCACGATGGCGAAGCTCGCCGCGATCGCCCCGAGCCAGCCGGCCGGCACGTCCAGCTCGATCGCCCGGTACGACATCGTGGGGCGCAGCATGAACGTCATCACCTGGGTGATGACGGAGTGAACCAGCAGGGCCGCGGTCCGGCTCCGGGGATGCAGGGTGAACTCCTGGGTCGTCGCACCTGGGGCGCCTTGATCTTATGCCCCACCCCCCTTCCGGCCCGGACGGCCAACTGTCGGTGCCGCCTGAGAGGCTGCGCGGGTCCCCTGAAGGAGGCGCGGTGATGACCGAGGAGCTCGACCGCCTCATCGCCGGCATCGGCCCGTACGACGACACGGAGCGCGCCGCCATCGCCGAGGCCACTCGCTGGGTGCGCAGCGGCGCACCGGTCCACCGGATCCGCAAACCGGACGTGCCGCCCCGGCACCTCGTCAGCTACATCGTCGTGCTGTCCCCCGGCGGCGAACTGCTGCTCGTCGAGCACCGCAAGGCCGGGCTGTGGCTCCCGGCGGGCGGGCACGTCGAGCCCGGTGAGTCCCCATGGGAGACCGTGCTCCGTGAATGCGCCGAGGAGCTGCACGTGCGGGCCGTACCGTCGGGGATCTCCGGCGACCGGCCGTTCTTCCTCAGCATCGCCCGGACGCGGGGCGAGGGCGCGCACACCGATGTCTCACTCTGGTACGTCGTCACCACCGCCGCACCGGTCACGTCGTTCGACGAGAGCGAGTTCGGCTCGGTCCGATGGCTGAGCCCCACGGCCGTGATGGCGTTGCCGCCATCGACCCTGGACCCGAACATGCACCGCTTTACGGCGAAACTGGTCCGCGCGGGCCGCTGACGCGGGGCGCCGTTGGAGCCATTTACTACAAGTCGTAGTAGGTTGGCAGTCCTTGATCGACGGTGCGAGTTGGGGTCGTGGGTGAGCGTCCGGCGGCGACGGTGGTGGGCGGCGGGATCGCGGGGCTCGCGTCGGCGGTGTCGCTCTCGCAGGCCGGCTGGCGCGTAACGGTGCTGGAGCGCGCGCCGGCCTTCGGTGAGGTCGGCGCGGGCGTGGGCCTCGCCCGCAACGCGATGACCGCGGTGGACGCCTTGGGGGTGGGCGACGCCGTCCGCGCCGCCGGGCACCGGACGGTCGCCGCCGGATATCAGCATCCGAGCGGCCGCTGGCTGCTGCGACTGCCGGACACCCCGGCCATCCGGGAGACGGCCACGGTCTGGGGCATTCACCGACAGCGGCTGCACCACCGCGGGCGGCGGCGCGTCCACCGCGCTCGAGGACGGCGTCTGCGTGGGCCGACTCGTCGGCGCACCGGCGGCCAACGGCGCGGACCTGGCCGCGGCGCTGATCTCCTTCGACGCGGCCCGCCGTCCACGCTGCCGGCGGATCGCCCGGATCTCCCGCATGGTCGCCGGTTTCGGCGCCGACCTCGGCGGCGGACCGCGCAGACCGTCCGCAACACCCTGCTGAAACTCACGCCCATTCGGACCTTCACCAAGGCCGGTGCGCCGATCGTGAACTGGACGGCCCCGTGAGCGGCGCCGCCGCGCGCGATCAGCGGACGCCGCGGATGACGTCGAGGATGTGCGGGTAGCCGGCCGGATCGACCCGCGCGTCGATGAGCGTGGGGCCAGAGGTCTTCAGCGCGGCGGTGGCCGCCTCGGTGAGGGCCGGTACGGTGCCGACGACCGAAGAGGTCAGACCGTGCGCGGCCGCCAGCGCCGCGTAGTCGACGGGGCGGTAGGCGATCGCGGGGGCACCGCCGTGGCCGGTGGGCCGCTGCTTGACCTTGATGAGGCTGAGCGCACTGTCGTTGAAGACCACGACGGTGACCGGCAGGTTCAGCCGGGCGAGCGTCTCGAGCTCGGCGAGCACCATGCCGAGGCCGCCGTCCCCGGTGAAGCAGAACGTGCGCCGGTCCGGACGGGCGAGGCCGGCGGCGATCGCGGCCGGCAGTGCGAAGCCCATCGTGGCCAGGCCGGAGGAGATGAGCAACTCACCGGGCTCCTCGGCGGCCCACTGCGGCATGGCGGCGAGCATGTGCGCGCCGGAGTCCACGGTCGCGACGGACCCGGCGGGGGCCACGTCCCGTACGGCGGCCACGACCTCCCACGGCGCCAGCCCTTCCCGCGCCGGAGGGCCGGCGACCAGCCGCTCCACGCAGGCGGCCCGCTGCGCGGCGGCGTACCCCGGCTCCCAGTCGTCGTTGAGCCGCGGGAGGTCCTGCAGCAGCTCGGCCAGGGGGCCGACGACCTCATGCGCGGGGGTGAAGTACGGGCTCTCCTCCGGCCACGGGGCGAGCGTGACGACCGGGGCCTCGTACCGCCAGGGCGCGGGGATGAGCTCGACCGTGTCCAGCCCCACGGCGAGGATCAGGTCGGCCGCCTCCAGCACGGGCGCCTCGACGGTCGCCCCGGTGAGCAACCCCGCCGCGTTCGGCCCCGAGCTGGGGACGACCCCGGCCGCCTTGTACGTCGGCAGCACCGGAACATTGGTGCCACGCACCAGTTCCCGTACCGCACCGGCCGCGTCACGCGCACCGAGCCCGACGAGCACGACAGGCCGCCGCGCCCGCCGTACGGCCTCCGCGACCGCCCCAAGATCCCCACTCCGCACGCTCGCGCCCTCCGGCACCGCGGACGCCGTCCCGGCCCCCGGATCCAGGTCCACATGCACCGGCCCCGGCCGCCCCGCCAAGGTCAACGCCACCAACCGCTTCATGACGTCGCCCGCACCCGCCGCGCCCACGGCACCGCTCCACTTGGTGATCGGCGCGAACGTCGCGGGCTGGTCGATCCGCTGGTGACCGATCCGGGGCGTATCGGCCGCACTCACGGCGTCGGTCAGCATCACCAGCGGCTGCCGGTCCAGCCACGCCTGCGCGACCCCGTTCACCGCGTTCGCCGCCCCGGGCCCGCGCGTCGCCAGGCAGGCGGTAGAGGTGCCGGTCAACTCCCCGTGCACGGACGCCATGTACGCCGCCGCCGCCTCGGTGTGCCCCAACACGAAACGCATCCCGGCATCCTCGGCAGCCCCGATCAACTCCAGGTTGTTCCCCCCACCGGGAATCCCGAAGACGACCCGCGACCCGGCCGCCGCCAGCGACTCCGCCACCACCTTCGCCAGCCCACGCGCATCCACCAGGCCACTCCTCACCGAGCCTCGCACCTACGCCGCCAGCGTAGAGATCCCCAAATCCCACCCGCCCCCCGGGCTCCCGACGGCTGGGCTCACGCCGGGACGCGTCCGATAAGCGAAGGCGATGATTTCGCGATCCTCGAACGGTCTCCTTGATGACACGCAAACGGGTGGAAGGATTCGCGATGCGCTTGACGGTGACTTCTTTCGTGACACTGGACGGCGTGTACCAGGGACCGGGCAGCCCCACCGAGGACACCTCCGGAGATTCGCCCAAGGCGGCTGGCAGATCCCTGAGCCGCCCCGGGTTTCGTGAAGTCCGGATCACCTGTCACCGGCCGCCCATCGGCGGCGCCGTCGGGTGCGCCGGGGCGGGTTCCCCACGCGGAAGGCCACGCAGCAGGCGCGGGCCGAACTGCTCAGTCCCGAGTCGGGAGCCCCGGGGGGATCGGCCGGGGGGCCTTTGCACTTGGCGAGGCGCTATCTGCCCGGATAGTCCTCCAGCCGGGCGTCCCGCCTAATCGCCGCGAAGATCTCAGCCTTCGACTTCGGCGCCACCCGTGCCCCTTCCCCAGAGAGCACCCCGAGCGTCTCACCATAACCCCCTCCGTACGCAAGCAACTCCACGAGGACTCCGCCCCATCCACAAGAGACCCTGACGGGGCTCCTCAAACGAGATCTTGACCACTGATCGCCCGTGCGGTTACGTAAATCATTGACCCAATCCTTGGCCCACCCGGGAGGCCCCCCGTGGCCGAACCATCTACGCAGGCCGAAGGTCGGACGGCCGTCGAGCTGCCGACCAAGTACCTGCCGGCCGTCACGTACCGCGATCTTCCGGAGCCTCGACGACTACGCAACTACATGGGCGCGAGCATCATCCTCTCCGCGACCGCGCTCGGCTCCGGAGAGCTGATTCTCTGGCCGAACATCGCGACGCAGGTCGGCATGGGGCTGGCCTGGCTGTCCGTACTCGGCATCTCCATGCAGTTCTTCCTCAACATGGAGATCGAGCGCTACACACTGGTGACCGGGGAGACCGCGGTCACCGGGTTCTCCCGGATGTGGCTCCCCTGGGGGGTCATCTTCGTGCTCGGCGCCATCCTGCCGAACCTGTTCCCCGGCTGGGCGACCAGCGGGGCGACGGTGTTCACCTTCATATTCGGCATGCCGGAGTCGGCCATGCCGATGGTGGCGACGATCTTCCTGGTGGCCATCGGGCTCGCCGTCACGGTGTCACCGGTCATCTACCGTACGATCGAGCGCGCCGAGGCCGTCATGGTCGCGGTGATCGTGCTGTTCATCATCGTGGCCATCATCATCGCCTCCACGGCGGACGCGTGGACCGGCGTGATCACGCAGATCCCGAACGGGATCGGCAACATGCCCTCGTACTTCGACGAGCTCGGCGTGGCGTCGCTGCTCGGCGCGGTCGTGTTCGCCGGCGCGGGCGGCGCGAACAACCTCGTGCAGAGCAACTACCTGCGAGACAAGGGCCTGGGAATGGGCATCCACATTCCCAACATCGTGTCCCCGATCACCGGGGAAGAGGTGGCCGCACCGTCGCTCGGCTACTATCCGCCGGACAACGCGGACAACCGGCGGCGCTGGAACCGGTGGTGGCGCATCGCGAACCAGGAGCAGGCCATCACGTTCTGGTTCATCGGCGCGTCGCTGCTGGTCGGAATGGCCGTACTGGCGTACTCGACGGTCGGGATCGACAAGAGCGCCGAAGGTCTCGACTTCATCAAGCTGGAGGGCCAGGACCTGGCCGGCCAGATCGGTCCCTGGTTCGAGACCTTCTTCTACGTCGCCGCCTTCCTGATGCTGTTCTCCACCAACATCGGCGTCGTCGACTACGTCAGCCGGCTCGCCGGCGACTCGCTGAAGATCACGTTCCTGAAGGACAGCCAATTCTGGAGCGAGAGCAAGATCTACGTGACCACGATCTGGCTGCTCATCGTGATGGGCTCGCTGATCGTGTGGACCGGGATCGAGCCGGTCGTCCTGCTGATCATCTCGGCGGTGGGCGGCGGATTCGTCATGGCGGTCTACTCGGTGCTGCTGCTGCTGCTCAACCGGAAGCACCTGCCCGGGTACGCGAAGCTCCGCGGCTACCGCGTCCCCGTGATGGTGTTCATCTCGCTGTTCTACATCGTGTTCGCGCTGTACCTGATCTACCAGATGGTCACTCAGGGACCGGGTTCGGTGGTGTGACGCGATGCCGACGAGCGGCAAGCAGCTCCTGTTCACCATCCTGCTCGGGCTGGTGATCTTCCTGGTCCTGCTCACCGCCGCCTCCGCGCTCGGGCTCCTCGGGTAAGGCCCGGGCGCGGGGCGCCCCGGCCTGTGACCGACATCGCAGGCCGATCCGGCAGCCCTCGGCACTTCGGCACTTCGGCGCGCGGCAATCGGTACCGCTACCGGTATATGGCAGCCGTAGACAAGCAACTCACAGAGACCGAAGACGCCATCGACCGCTATCTGCGTGCATTTCGAGGCCGGCACACTGCCCGAGTCGACCTGCGGGCAACGCATGCGTGAGCTCGCGGACACCGCGGCGCAGCTACGCGACCGCCGACACGAGCTGCTCGAGCTCTTGCGACGTACCGACGGCGCCAACCGAAGAAGAACTGGCGGCGATCCAGGCGATCATCCAGGACGCCATCGACGACGGCACACCA
>WHSL01000332.1 GCA_009380095.1 Streptosporangiales bacterium
CCCCACCCGCCGGATCTACGTCGGCTACCTCGGCCCCCACCTCAAGAACACCCGCACCAACTGAGCCCCGGAGACGTCAGCGGTCCCCGGCGTCGTGGACGAGGAGGGCGATCTGCACGCGGTTGTTGAGGTCGAGCTTGGTGAGCAGGCGTGCAGGCTGAGCAGCGACATCCGGTGCGCCAGCACGTCGTGCATCTCCCGGGCGATCCGCTCCCGCTCCAGGTGGCGTGCCTGCTCGACGCGGAGCTGCTGCTCGGCCTCCGCGCGCCGCACCCGGTCCCGCAACGACAGCACGAGCTGCCGCCGGGCCCGTACGAACAGGCCCCACGCGGTGACCGCCGCGGTGAAGACGGCGGGTCGCGGTGGTGGTGCGGCGCACCGGACCGGCGTCGTCCCGGTCGCCGAGCAACGCGGCCGGCAGCAGCCAGGGGTGGTCGGGCTCCGCCTTCGTGCCGGTCATGGGCTCAGGTTACGGCTCGGTCCCCGGCCGCCGACATCGACGGAAGTCGGTATCGTCCCCGACTTCGGTCGGTGCCGTCATGCCCGATGCTCCAGGGCACCGTGGGAGTGACGGAGCTGCCGGATGATCGCGGTGTGCTTGCCGCCGAGCCTGGCGGCCAGCAGGCCGTCGAGCCCCGGCAGCCGGGAGAGTGCCAGCATGACGTGGCGCAGCCGCAGCTCCGCCGCGGACCGCGGCAGGAACCAGCGCGCCGCCCGGCGGCCCACCGCCTGCTTCTCCTCGGCCACCGGACGCCACAGGCGTTCGTAGCACGCCAGGGCGTCCTCGACCGATCCGGCGCGGCGGAGCTGCTCGGCGAGCACGTACGCTCCGGCGATGCCGAGGGAGGCCCCCTGCCCGGCCAGCAGCGACACCGCGTGGCAGGCGTCCCCGGCGAGCACCACCCGGCCGCTCCGCCAGCTCGGCAGCCGGACCTGCGCGACCTGGTCGTAGTACACCGCGTCGTTCGGCGGGCACGCCGCCAGCACGTCCGGAACCACCCAGCCCAGGGAGCCGTACTCCGCCAGCAGGGTCGCCCGCGGGTCGTCCGGCAGCGTGGGGTCGGCCGTACGGTGCACCGTGAACGCGGCGACCCGGCCGCCGCGCAGCGCGTACAGGCCCACCTCCCGGTCGACCGAATCGGTGAGGTGGAACCTGTCCCCGACCTCGGCGTGGATCGCGGGGTGGGTGAAGGTGAACGCCGCGGTGTGGAAACCGAGGTGGCGCAGGTAATTCCGTTCTTCTCCGAACACCAGCTCGCGCACTCTGGAGTGGATCCCGTCCGCTCCGACGAGCAGGTCGGCGCGCACGACCTCGCCGTCGGTGAGCGTCACGCGCACCTCCTCCGGGCGGTTCTCGATGTGCGTGAGGCTCGTCGAGTAGCGCAGGTCCACCGCGCCGGGCAGGCTCTCCCGCAGCGCCAGCTCCAGGTCCGGCCGCATGATGCTCAGCAGGCGGCCGTCCACCGACTGGGCGAACTGGTCGAAGCCGATCGTCGCCCGGCGCCGTCCGGCCCCGTCCACGAACCGTGCCTCGTGCACGCGGTAGCCGAGCTCACGCAGGCGGGGCAGCACCCCCATCGCCTCCGCCGCGTCGTACCCCGCGCCGAAGAAGTCGATCATGTAGCCCTGGGTACGCGGTCCAGGGGCCTTCTCCAGGACCAGGACCTCCCAGCCCAGCTCCGACAGTTGCCGGGCGACCGCCAGGCCGGCGATCCCGGCCCCGCAGATGACTGCCTTCATGTGCCGCCTTCATTCCTCCCGCTCGGTCGCGGGCGTCAGCATTCTCACCAGGACAGGGGTGACGGCCGTTCCGGTCACTGCGGGATCCAGCGCCCGCTGCATCACCAGGCCGTCGATGGCCGAGGCCAGCACCGCCGCGGTGACCTCCGGCTCCTCCACCCCGTGCTCACCGAGCCACGCGGCGAGTCGCGTACGGAAGTCCGTGATGATCTCGGCGACCTCCGCGCGCAGCTCCGGATCACGGAGCGAGGCCAGATAGGTCTCGAGGAACAGGACCGACACCGGGTCGGTGCCGGTGAACGCGTCCAGCGAAGCGGCGAGCGACTCCACCGCCTCCTTCGGTGTCCGCGCCCGCGCCAGGGTCGGCCCGAGCGACGCGGCGACCTCCCGCATCGCCCCGGTCGCGGCCTTGGTCAGCAGCTCCCGCACCGACGAGAAGTGGTAGTGCACCAGCCCTCCGGCCACGCCGGCCCGCTCGGCCAGCATGCGGGTCCGGACCGCGGACCAGCCGTGCTCGGCGATCAGCTCCGCCGCCGCGGCCAGCAGCCGCCGCCGTACCTCCTCGCCTCGCTCCGCCGGTGTCGGCACCTGGTCTCGTCTCCTCTTGGTTGGGCATCCAACTTGGGTACATGCCCAATCTACCTTGGAACGCATCTCCCCGCCGTCGGATCTACTTCGGTCGGGTGTGGTGTGGCCGGGGGTCGCGGGCGGCGTGGCCGTTCGGCCGACGCGCCGTACGGGCCCCGGCGCGCAGGCTGGAGCCATGATCGATGTGAACGGACTGAACAAGCGGTACGGCGGGCACACCGCCGTGCGCGACGTGTCCTTCCTCTGTGAACCGGGCACGGTGACCGGCTTCCTCGGCCCCAACGGGGCGGGCAAGTCCACGACCCTGCGGATGATCTGCGGGCTCACCACGCCGACCGCCGGCTCGGCGACCGTCGACGGCGTGTCCTACCGGGCGCTGCCCGACCCGGGCCGCCGCGTCGGCGTGCTACTCGACGCGCAGGCTCAGCACTCGGGCCGCACCGGCAGGGAGGCGCTCACGCTCGCCGCGATGACCATGGGGCTGTCCACCGAGCGGGTGGGCCACCTGCTGGACCTGGTGGGGCTCCCGCGCGCGGCCGCCAAGCGCCGCGTCGGGGCGTACTCGCTCGGCATGCGGCAGCGTCTCGGCATCGCGCAGGCGCTGCTCGGCGACCCGACAGTGCTGATCCTGGACGAGCCGGCCAACGGGCTCGACCCGGAGGGCATCCACTGGATGCGCCGGCTGCGTGCAGGCGCGGTTCTCCAAGGGCTGGGAGACCGGGATCATCCCGCTGATGAGGCGCGCGGGCGTGGAGAGCGTACGGGGCGCCCAGCCGTGGAACGAGATCGAGAAGTACGACCCGGAGACGGCCGAGTCCACGTACGCGTTCGCCGGCACCAAGTTCCAGCGGTACATGGACGAGCTCGAGAAGGCGGGCCTCGACGCCCACCTCGGCCTCGGCCTCGGCCTCAAGCACCCCGATCACACCGGGACGTGCGCCCCGCGGGATCAAGCGGAGCGGGAGGCGTTCGCCAGATTCGCCAGGGCCGTGGTGAACAACTACGGCGACCAGGTCGCCGCGATCGGCGTCTACAACGAGCCCAACGGCAAGAAGAACACCGGCGAGTGCGCCGGTCAGGCGGATCCCGGGAACCACGCCGCGCTCACCGCCGAGGTCTACGACGCGGTCAAGAGCACGTCCTACGCTCCGCCCGTCACCGCGCCCGAGCTGGCCGCGGGCACGCCGAACACGCCCGAGGTCTTCGGCGACTGACTCGCCCCCTACCTCGGTGCGAGCGACCTGGCCAAGCTCGACATCGTCGCGATCCACCCCTACCGGCCGAAGAACGATCCGGACGGTGGCCCGACCCCGGAGGGCCCGGAGCCGGAGGGCCTGGCCGGGCAGCAGATCGAGCCGGTATGCGAGCTGCTGCGGCAGGAGGGTGCGGACAAGCCGATCTGGATCAGCGAGATGGGCTGGCATAGCCACACCCTGGACGAGAAGGAGCGCGAGCAGGCCCGGTACCTGCCCCGCGTCCAGGTTCTGGCGATGAGCGCCGGCGTGTCGCGGTTCAGCTGGTACGCCTTCATGGACACCACGAATCCGGCGCGGTCCTTCGGGATGATCGCGAACCACCCCGGCGACGAGGCCGACCGGTACCGGCCCAAGCCCTCGTACGCCGCCTACGCCGTGATGACCGCACGGCTGTCGGGGCTGACCCACGACTCCCGGGAGCCCGGCCTCGGCGCCGCCACCCACAGCCACCTCTTCAGCGGGGGCGAGGAGGAGCTCCGGGTGATGTGGCACGGGACGGGTTCCCGGGTCGTCGACCTGACCACCCGGGAACCGCTCCAGGTCACGGACCTCCTGGGCCGCGTGACGACCCACCGTCCGGGCGCCGACGGCGTGGTCGGCCTCACGCTCACCGAGAACCCGCAGTACGTCAGCGGCGACGTCCGGGCCATCTCGGCGGGCTGAGAATGAGCGGTCCCCGTGAGGAGACCTCACGGGGACCGCGTACGTACGGTGCGAGGCGGCGTCAGCGCAGCCAGGACATCATCGGGCGTAGCTTCGCGCCGACCTGCTCGATCTGCTCGGCCTGTTCCTGCTCGCGGCGCTTCAGG
>WHSL01000385.1 GCA_009380095.1 Streptosporangiales bacterium
CGACTAGGGCCGGCGGGTCCCCTCCGCCGCGCGCCGGTTCAGTGGTCGGCGTCCTTGCCGATGTAGAGCTCGGCGGTCGCCGACCCCGCCGTCACCGACGCGGTGAAGCGGCGCAGCCGGGCCATGGCGGTGCCCGCGCGGAACGGGTCGCCCGAGGACGGGCCGTGCAGCACCTCCGACAGCCAGGCGTTGAACTCCTGGTACTGCCAGACGCGGCGCAGCGCGCGCTCCGAGTAGCCGTCCAGGCCCGTGTCGTCGCGGTTCAGGTAGTGGGCGCGCAAGGCTTCGGCCAGCAGCAGCGCGTCGTGCACCGCCAGGTTCAGGCCCTTGGCCGCCACCGGGGCGACGAGGTGCGCGGCGTCCCCGGTCAGGTACATGCGGCCGTACGCCATCGGCTCCACCACGTAGTTGTGCATGTCGAGGACGCGCTTCTCGACCAGCCGTCCCTCGACGTGCGGGGGTGCGCCGTCGGCTGCGAGGCGGGTGTGCAGCTCGTGCCAGACGCGCTCGTGCGTCCAGTTCTCCGGGTCGTCGCCCGGCGGGACCTCGAGGTAGTAGCGGGTGATCTCGGGGCTGCGCGCCATCTGCGCGGCGAAACCCCGCGGGTGGATGCCGAAGACGACCCGGCCCACCGCCGGCGGCGCCTCCGCGAGCAGTGCCAGCCAGCCCACCCCGAAGTCGTGCCGGGAGATCGTCCGTGCGTGGTCGGGGACCGCGTCGGCGCAGACGCCGCGGGCGCCGTCGCAGCCGGCGATGAAGTCGGCGGTGATGCGGTGGCGGGTGCCGTCGGGGGCGGTGAACGCGACCGCGGGTTCGGCGGTGTCGATGGCCTCCGGCGTGACGTCCCGTACCTCGAAGTGGATCGCGCCGCCGCGGCGGTCCGCGTACTCCGCGACGAGGTCGGTGACCAGCAGCGGCTGCGGGTACACGAAGTGCCGGTGCCCGACAAGCTTCTGGTACGCGAACACGTGTCGCTCGCCTGCCAGCCGGAACTCGCACTCCACCTGGGTCTCGGCGCGCTCCAGCAGCCGGTCCGCCAGACCGCGCTCGGCCAGCGCGGACACCGCCCACTCCTCGATGAAGCCGGCGCGCGGACGCTGCTCGATGAAGTCGCGGCTCTCCGTCTCCAGGACGACGCAGTCCACGCCGGCGTCGTGCAGCAGGTTGCCGAGCACCAGCCCGGCGGGGCCCGCACCGACGATGACGACACCGGTGCGCGACGGGATCGGTTGGGTCACGCGCTCAATTATGGACACCGCGCCGCCGTACCCGCCCGCGGCTCCTCTGGCGAAAACCGGCCAATGATCTCCCCCGTCGTCCGTGGCGGTGACCGGCCGACGGCCCCCGTTCCCGCCGCGGTGGGAGGCGGCGGGCGACGCCTTGATCCAACAGATCAAGGCGAGCCCTGTGATCCACCTCCACACTCCTGACGAGAACCTGTGAAGCCCTGGTCCTGCCGCGCACGGCGCCTGAGCTTGCAAGGGCTTGGCCCTCGGAGGGTGGTCAGGGGTGGGGGGGTGAGGAAGGTGGAGGGGGTCATGCCTAGTTCTCGGTGGAAGGCGGCGACGAAGGCGCTGGGGGTTTCGTAGCCGACGCGGTGGGCGACGGCGGTGACCGGGAGGCCGGCGGTGAGGAGGGGGAGGGCTTCGCGGATGCGGAGCAGGGGTGCGCCACTGGCGGAAGCCGAGGCCGGTCTCCCTGGCGAAGATGCGGGCGAGCGTGCGCGGGCTGGACGCGGCGGTCTGTGTGCAGGACTCGAGGGAGCGCTGGTCGGCGGGGTCGGCGAGGAGGGCCGTGGCGACCGTGCGGGCGCGGGGGTCGGACGGGAGCACGAGCCGGACCGCGGTCGCGGGCACCGGGGCGAGCAGGTCGTAGATCACCGCCTCGGCGCGGCGCCGCGCGTCCTCGGGGACGCCGTCGCCCGCCAGGTGCGCGATCAGCTCGCGTAGCAGTGCGCCCACCCCGACGACGGTGGGGCGTTCGAACCGGACCGGGCATCCGTCCGGGTCGAAGTACGGGCTCCGTATCGCCGCGCCGTGCGTGGCGTCCACCTCGTGCCGGAAGCCGGCCGGGATCCACAGCGCCCGTACGGGCGGCAACACCCACGTGTCGCCTTCGACGGTCACCGACAGCGCCCCCCGCGCCGACCAGGCCAGCTGGTGAACGCCATGCGCGTGCGACCGAACCCCCCGCCGCGCCCCAGCTCCACGCTGAGCACCACCGCCGCCCCGGGCACTCGCTCCGGCGCCAGCGAGCCCCCGGGCCGCCGACCTTCCTGGCCGTCCCCGGCAGCTGGGCCGGACGGGGTGCCGTCGGCCCGGGCGCCGGCGCCGCCGGGCGGAGCGCTACCGGGGTAGGTCGGGCTGGTGGCTGGAAGACGACATCGATTGGCAGGTTAGGCCGTTCCGGTCACGGTCCGGTGGATCTAGCGTCGGGCCCATGCCGATGA